>JAHFPT010000255.1 GCA_023266625.1 Novosphingobium sp.
GCGGCCAGGAATCTGGCGGCGGCGGTGCTGGCGGTGCCGCTGGTGGCGGTGGCCAGGGTTCTGGCGGTGGCGGTGCTGGCGGTGCCGCTGGCGGCGGTGGCCAGGGTTCTGGTGGCGGAAGCGCTGGCGGTGGCGGCGGGGACGACACGTTTACTTGGTAGGCAATAATTCGGGAGGCAATCAGGCGTGACCCAAGCATGGCCCAAAATCGTATGGACCGAAGCCGGCCAGGTTTTCGAATGCATCGGTGGCGCCATCGAACCCGATGGCGACCCCGACGAGCTGGATTTGGCCCCCTCCGTCTACTTCAAGAACATGTTCGCGGCGGGCAAGCACCGCGACGCCGTCTTTTTTGTCAGCCACGCGCTGCCACGCTACGAATGCGTGGTCTGGGCGGCGCAAACGCTGCTGGCGGCCGATGCGGTCGATCGCACCAGCCCATTGGTGGTATCCGTGCTGCGCTGGATCGACGATCCCTGCGAAGACCTGCGCCGCACGGTCGAAGAGCTTGTCAATCAAGAAACTGTGACATCGCCGGAATACATGCTTGCCAAAGCGGCGTTCACTTCCGGCGGATCGATTTCGCTGCCTGACGGCGCACCGGTACTGGCGCCGCCCGACGCATGCGCCAAATACGCGGCAGCCGCTGTTCTAGACGCCGCCAGTTTCTCTGGCGATCCCGCCCAATTCCTCCGTCAGGCCGCCGAAACCGGCGACGCCCTGGCCAGCCAAGCGGTCCAGCATTGAACTGCGGCCAAACAGACTCTAGGGCTGCGTCGAACCGCGCGAGAACCGCTAGCCCGTGCCCCTGACGCTCACCATCCGAAACGCCAACGCACTCGAAAACGGCTCACCGCTCTCGCTGGTCCTCGACCGGCGCGGCGCGATCGTCGGCCGCGCGCCGACCAACGACTGGTGTCTTCCCGATCCCACCCTCCACATTTCGTCGCGGCATTGCGAAATCGTCTTCCGCGACGGCAGCTATGTCCTCAACGACATCAGCACCAATGGCACTTATCTCAACGGCTCCGCCGCGCGGCTGCCGGGGCCGCATGTGCTGCGGCAGGGCGATGTCCTGTCGATCGGGCAATACGAGATCGCGGCATCGCTCGACGGCCAACCGGCCGCCACGGCAGCCGCGAGCAACGCAGCGCCCGCGCCACCGGCCTGGCGAGGGTGGGATGCTGGCGGCGGTTCCGGTCCTGCGGCTCCGTCGGCGAGCGCCTCGCAATGGGATGCGTCTCCACCAGCCTCGGCAATTTCCGGTACCGGGCCGATGTCCCAGAACTGGGCAGCTCCACGCGTCGATCCAGGTTCCGGAGCGCTACACAACCTCACGCCCTCCGATTCGACCTGGTCATCGCCGCCAGCGCCCGCCTCCGGATGGTCGAGCCCGATCCCGGCACAGGCACCCCAGCCCAGCGCCGACGATGTCTGGGGCAAGATCGCGGAGAGCAATGTCGTCGATTGGGCACGAGGCGGTTTCGGCGCCGCGGCCGCGCCTGCGCCCCAGCCCGTGTCACCGGCACCCGCTCCGCATGCCGACAGACCGCAACCCGGCGATTCAGAGTGGAGCCAGTCGGCACCATCCTCTCCGCAAGCTCACGTTTCGCCCCAGGCACCAGCTTCGCCTGCTCCGGCCGCAGGCCTGGAAGCGCTGATCAATGCGCTTGGCCTCAAGCCGGACGATCTGCGGCAGGACGATGCATCGACACTCGCGCAGACGGGAGGATTGCTCCGGCGGATCGTTGCCGGGCTGGTCGTGATGCTCGAAGCGCGGGCGCGGGCGAAAAGCCAGATGGGCGCGGCGGGCACCAGCCTCGAATTCGACGGGAACAACCCGCTAAAGTTCGCACGCACGCCGGAAGAGGCGATGAAGCAATTGCTTAATGCGCCCGAGCGCGGCTTCATGGCTTCGGATCGCGCGGTCGAGGATGCGTTTCGCGACCTGCAAGCGCATCAAATGGCGACACTCAAGGCGATGCAGGGCGCGTTGGGCGCAACACTCGACCGTTTTTCGCCCACTGCGATCCGTGCGCGGGCGGTCAAACAGGGGGCGCTTGCAAAAATATTACCGGGCTCGCGCGATGCTGCGCTGTGGAAGACCTATATTCGCGAGTTCAGCGGCGTCGCCCAAGGTTCCGACGAGGCGTTCATGGACATGTTCGCCAAGGAATTTCGCAAGGCCTATGAGGAACTGTCCCGGTCGAACTGATCCGCATACGCGTTGACCAGAAACGGTTCAGTTCGGCACATCGTCGTTGGTTTTGAACCAGACCATTTCGGATTTCCAGTTTCGTTCCTTCGCGTCCGCGAAGAAGCGCTGCGCCCAGTCCCCGCCGCGCGAACCGGGCGGCCCGCTCAGCAATTGCGCGTCAAACGGTTTCTTGCCGGTCAGCAACAGCAGGCCGGACCAGCCAGTGTGATCGATGTCGATCGTCAGGCGATACTGGTTGTTGCCGAGATCGTCGCTGGCGGCTGTCAGCTCGGACCTCTGTGACGTCAGTTGCGAGATCTTGCCGGAAGGCTCTATCCCGAACAGCGCCATTTCGAGTGTGGGATCGGTCAGGCTGAAATTGACCACGGCCCTTGCACCGATTTTCCCGGTGAATTCCCCGGAGTCGAGCTTCGACATTTCGAACTGGCGCTGAGCGACGGAAATCCTGCCCCCCGCCTCGTCGCGAATTTGGCGCAACGCGTCCAACGGACCGCATTCTGTCGCTTCGATTGGCGAAACTTCCTGGAAATCGATCGAAGCTACTTTTAGCCCCTTGGCCGCCAGGAACCGGGCGATCTGGCCCTGCGCATCGGCAGGCTTTCCGGCAACCCCATTCAGTGCAACCGACACTCCCTGATCCGTCGCGGAGACGTTCGTGATATCGAGCCAGGAGCAACCGGCCGACGGAAGGCCTGCGTTAAGTGCCGCCCTTGCGATCTCGACGGGATTGGCGACGTTCCCTCCGCCCTTGGTCACTGCGCCAACCGCCGCAATCGCCGGTTTCCTGGGGCCCGGCATGCCAAAATAGACACCTGCGCCAAGCACCAGGGCGATCGTAGCCGCGCCGCCCGCAAGCAGTGCAATGTTCTTTCGGAACCAGCTCTCCGATTCGGCGAATTCATCCAGTTCGGGCTTAAGAACCGGGGGTCGCGAAGCAGGAGGCGGCGCGGGTTCCGGCTCCTGCTTCGCCGGCTTGGCACCTTTTTCGACAGGTGTTGGCTGAGGCTTCGCCGGCAACGTCAGCGGCGGGATCGGCGCAGGCTTTGCCCCGGTGCCGGGGAGCATTTCCAGCACCGCGCCCATCGAGGCCAGACGTTCGGCCGGATTGGCCTTGAGCATTTTTTCAAGCAAGGGGCGCAATTCCGGAGGTGCCGGCGACAAATCGGGCTCGGCGCGGCGCTTGTCGACCGCGTCAACCAGCGACCCTCCCATGTTGACGTCTTTTCGCGACGCAACAGCGAGAATAACCAGGCCAAGACTGTAGATGTCGGTCCATGGACCCACGGAACGGTTGAAATCGCCGAGCTGTTCGGGGGCAACATAGTTGAGCTTGCCGGCAAAGCCATCGCCGACGATTGTCGCCGATCCCGGGTCGAGGTCCTTGGCGATGCCGAAATCGATAATCTTGGCACCGGTCAAGAGACCACCCTCAAGCATGACATTGTCGGGGGCGATGTCGCGATGGATGGCCCCGAGCGCATGCGCCGCGCTCAGGCCTTCCGCCAGCCGCCGCGTCAGCTTGATCAGATCCTGTGTCGTCGGATTCAGCTCGCCAATGACATCGGACAGATTCTTGCCATCGACGAATTCGGTGGCGATGTAGAACACACCCAGCTGAGGCTCTTGCGCGAGCACGCGGTACTGTACGAGCGCGGGGTGACTCAAGCGTGTCAGGGTGCGCGCTTCCTTGCGGAACATGGCAAGCACATTGGCGTCGGCCGCAAGGCTCGGCAGCATGACCTTGATGGCGACGCGCTCATCGCTGTTGACGTTGATGCCTTCGAAAACCTCGCCCATCCCGCCACGCGCGATAAAACGTTTCACTTCGAAAATATGGTTCAGCACATCCCCGATCTGAATCGCCCGCGATTGTCCGGGTTCGTGGGTGCCCGCCGGTATCGCGGATGGACGCGATAAATTTGACGGTGTGGGGGACACAGCCAGAGGGTCGCCCCCGGGCTGAGGCCGTGACGGGGGCGGAGCCGGTGCCGGAATTGCCCCGGAGGGGACGAAGACCGTCCGCTCCATTCCGCCCGGCGGCTTTGCGCCGGGCTTGTCCTGTTTGTCCCCTTTCATCAAGCCAGTTCCTGATTTCCCGAAAATGTCAGCGTCGTCGGCTCGAACGCCCGCACGATCGTGACCGTCACATTGTCCGGCGCACCGTTTTCCAGACATGCTTCGACAAGTTTCTCCGCGCTCTGTCCACCGGGGATCTCAATAATCCGGGATATTTCGCTACTGGCAAGCACCCCGTGCAGACCGTCGCTGCACAGCAGAAAAACATCGCCGGACAGTGCCGTGTCGCCAATCGCATCGAGTTCGAGCGACTGCTGGACTCCGACGGCCCGAGCTAGAATGTGACCCATTGGATGATCGAGGGCCTCGTCCTTGCTGAGCAACCCGCGGTCGACCATTTCCTGAACCTGGGTATGGTCGCGCGTCAACTGGTGGAGATCGCCATCACGATAAAGATAGGCGCGGCTGTCGCCCGCCCAGAGCACGGCAAATTCAAGTCCGCAAAAGACCAGCGCGACGACTGTCGTTCCCATCTGTTCGCCGCTGGATTGCGACAAGGTGAAAATTTCCTCGTTGGCGGTGTAGATGGCATTGGAAACGGCTTCGAAGGCGCCTTCCAAAGTGTCGCAGATTGCGGCCTGCTCAATCGCCTTGGCCACGGCACTTGAAGCGTATTGGCCGTTCTTGTGCCCTCCCATGCCGTCGGCGACTGCCCAGATACCGTCGCGTGGACGGCTGACGAAGCTGTCCTCGTTCACGGCGCGGACGCAGCCCTGGTGGGTTCCAACCTCGTCCTCCAGCCGCAATCTTCTGGTCATATGTCAACGCCTTCAAGCATCGTCGAAATCAATCCAGCCGGGTAAACGCCGTTCATTGTCATCGCCGGCGACCGGTCATCGCCGTCTGCCCACCATCCTTGTTCGGCCGCCGCCCCGGCAGGCACCAATGCGGCATCAGAAATTGCCTGGCATAGGCCATCGGCAGAAAGGCGATCATCAAACGCCTGGAATATCGCGTCAACACAATATTCGGCGGCGCTCGCCGCCTCGGTGGCTGCGACACCGCAGCGGGCTACGAACAGCGGAAACCGGCGCCCTGCCGAATCGATCGACGGACACAGCGCCCCGCCCTGCCACAGCCCATCAGGGCCAACTCCGGCGAAACACCAGGGCACAGCCTGATCATAGCGCCCCTCGAAGCCATCGCCGCATTGCACCCGCGCCTGGTTCATTTCGCGGGACAACCATTCATCGAGTCGCGATTTCTCTGCCAGCGAAAGCCCGCGCGAGACGAAATCGCCGTGAGTCGGCATTTTGCCGAACAGCCGCGCCTTCACAGGGTTATCGGACATCGAAAGCTCCAGACCCCACCACGGCTGAAGGGATTGCGGTCGCTTGGCAGGCTGATCCGGAATACCGCAGAAACATCGCCCTCGCCGAATGTCGCGAGCATTGTTTGCGGCCCGGCGTTCTCTCGCCGTGCCTTGTCCATCAGGCGGAACAGCGCCCACGGCCCCTGGGTTTCGATCTTGCCGACGACCGCCGCGTCCTTGAAAAAAATTACCGCCGCCTGGGGCAGGCTGCCCTGCGAGGACCAGATTATCGGTCGGGCACCGGTTGCTGCCGGATCGAACTTATAGGCGGTGCCGCCGGCCGACAGTTCGACCGAGGTGACGCCGCCGCCGAACGACTGTGGCTCGATCTTGATGGCGAGGCCGCCGACCAGCAGGTCCCGCAACTGCCGGGCCTTGGAAAATTCGTCAGGACTTGCCGGATCGAGCGCCATTGCAACGCTGCTGTCCACCCGCCAGCGCCAGATCGGGCCAGCACTATCAAGCAATGGCAGAACGCGCTGCTGATAAAAACCTTCCATCACCCCGCCCATCCCGAAGACGCGCTGGACATCGACAATCGTGGCGTCTGCTTCGGAGCTGCCGAAAAACGGGTATTTCTCCTTGGTCGCCTCCTGGCAGTCCGGTAGCACCGACTGGGTATAGGCATCGGATATCGCGCCTTGCGCCGCTCCAGTTTGAGCTTTGGAACCACCCTGGGTTGCCGACGATACGAAACCTTGCAATTGCGGCGGCGCACCGGCCGATGCGCTTGCCACCGATCCCATAGACATGGTCATCTGGCTCTGGACGGCTTCGGAGCCCATCCCGCCGCCTGCCATGCGCGC
>JAHFPT010000068.1 GCA_023266625.1 Novosphingobium sp.
CGACCAGAACCACGGGAAGGCATGATAGGGCTGGGGATCGCCGCAGATCGCCTTGGCCACGCAGGTCGCCTGGTCGTTGGCGTTCTGCACCGATTCAAGCCGCATCACCATGTCATCGGCATATTCGGCTGCGAACAGGGCGCAATCGCCGATGGCGTAGATATCAGGCAGCGAGGTGCGGCAATGATCGTCGATGGCGACGCCGTTGCCGCCTTCCGCGCCTGCTGCGATCAGCGGCGCGACAGCGGGGACGATGCCGATGCCGACGATTACAGCATCGGCGGGTATGATACTTCCGTCGCCGAGCTTCACCCCGGTCACCCGGCCCTCACCCGTAAACGAATCGACGACGACATCGGTGCGCAGATCGACGCCGTGGTCGCGGTGTTCCTTCTCGTAGAAGGCGGAAAGCTCCGGCCCGGCGACACGCGCCAGAATGCGCGGCAGCGCTTCGAGCAGGGTCACCATGCAGCCCAGCTTGGTCAGCACGGCGGCTGCCTCAAGCCCGATATAGCCGCCGCCGATGATGACGAAATTGCGCACTCCGCCGTCGATCTCGCCCATCATCCGGTCGCAGTCCTCGCGGGTGCGCACGGCGTGGACACCCGCCAGATCGCCGCCCGGCACCGGCAGGCTGCGTGGATCGCCGCCCGCCGCCCAGACCAGCTTGCCGTAGCCGAAGCTGCTGCCGTCCGAGAGCGTCAGCTGTTTTGCCCCCGGATCGATCGCCGTGACTTCAGTGCCCAGAATCAGCTCGATATCCTTTTCCCCCCAGAACGTCGGCGGGCGGATATAGAGCCGCTCGAAGGTCTTCTCGCGGGCGAAATATTCCTTCGACAGCGGCGGGCGCTCGTATGGCGGCTCGTTCTCGCGGCCGATCATGGCCACGCTGCCGGTGAATCCATTCTGGCGCAGCGCGATGGCGCATTGCGCGCCGCCATGTCCTGCCCCGACGATAACTGCGTCTGCGTGCTTCATGCCTGCCCGTTTGGCGAAAATCGCGCGCAGGTCAACCTATCGTGACAGCAGATTGCGGGCCTGCCCGGCGATTTGCGCCAGCATTGCAGGGGTGACGGGCGCGGCGGTCTGGGCGCGGGAGACCATGGCGCGGAACTGGCGCACCGCTTCGGCCTGGCGCTCGGCCCAGCGCGCAACCTCGGCTTGGGGGTCAGATTTCCTTCCGGCAATACGGCGCAGGAATTCGAGCCGGATCTGCTGGAAATCGCGCGCCAGCCCGGCGGTCAGCAGCCGCTCCCATGGGTCGGCAGGGCGCATTTGCGAGGACGTCGCCTGCACCCAGTCGAGCCCGAGCCTGCTACCGATATCGGCAAAGGCGCGAGTCAGGACAGGCAGCGGCAGGCGCGTTTCGCGGGCGAGTCTGGCAAGCCCCACTGCGCCATCGAGATCGGCGAGATGAGCAACCATAGCTGCCTCGCGCGCAGGCGCTCCGGCAGTGGCCAGCTCGGCGCGGAGGCGCCCGGACTGGTGCAGCGCTTCGCCGCCCAGCAATTTGTCGGCTGCCCGCGACAAGGTGCTGACGCCGCTCCCCAGTTCGGCAATCAGCCGCGATGGCTGAACCCCGCCCACACCGGCGCGCAGCAAATCGGCCATCTGCGTCCGCAGCGCCGAGGCGGCACGGCGCAGCAACAGGATGCGCGCGGTCTCCGGCATCGCCGCTCGCTCGATGGCCTGCCACACCCGGTCCATCGCGAACAGCTGCTCGGCGGCGGCGAATGCGGCGGCGACCTGCGCCAGACTCGCGCCTTCCTCCTCGACCAGTTCGAAGGGATGGATCATGCCGATGCGGTTGACCAGACGATTGGCGAGCCGCGTGGCGATGATCTCGCGCCGCAGCCGGTGGGCGCGGATATCGCCCTTGAACTTGCCGCGCATCGCGAGTGGGAAGGCGGCGAACAGCTCTGGATCCAGCCCCGGATCGTCGGGAAGGCGGCTGTCTTCAAGCGCTTCCTGCAAGGCCAGCTTGGCGCATGACAGCAACACCGCGATTTCCGGCCGGGCCAGACCCCCAACATCACCTGGGCCATCGGCGGCGCGGCGCAGCAGGGTCTCGCTATCGGCAAGGCCTTCGGTCTTGCGGTCAAGCTGGCCGCGCTCCTCGAGCATATCGATCAGCCGCAAATAGGATCCGGTCGCCATGGCACCGCCTGCCTGGGCAATCGACAGGGCGAGCGCCTGGAGCCGGTTGTCTTCGAGCACCAGCTCGGCGACATCATCGGTCATCGACACCAGCAGCTTGACCCGGGCCGGCTCGGTCAGCCGCCCGTCGCGCTGCGCCGATGCCAGCGCGATCTTGATGTTCACTTCCTTGTCGGAGCAATCGACCCCGGCGGAATTGTCGATGAAATCGGTGTTGATCTTGCCACCGTTCAGCGCGAATTCGATTCGTCCCGCCTGGGTGCAGCCAAGATTGGCGCCTTCGCCCACCACTTGCGCGCGAATATCCGCGCCATTGATCCGCAGCACGTCATTCGCCGGGTCGCCGACCTGAATGTTGTTCTCGGCTGAGCTCTTCACATAGGTGCCGATGCCGCCGAACCAGAGCAGATCGACCGGGCTCTTGAGGATCGCGGCGATCAGCGTTTCGGGATCGGCGCTTTCCGCTGTGATGCCCAGCACTTCGCGAATTTGCGGGTTGAGCGGGATCTCCTTCAGGCTGCGCGGGAAGACGCCGCCGCCTTTGGAAATCAGCTTCTTGTTGTAATCGTCCCAGGATGAGCGCGGCAGGGCGAACATGCGACCCCGCTCGGCCCAGCTCTTGGCCGGGTCGGGATCGGGATCGAGGAAGATGTGGCGATGGTCGAAGGCGGCGACCAGTTTCAGCACTTTGGATAGCAGCATGCCATTGCCGAAGACATCGCCCGACATGTCGCCGCAGCCAACCACGCGCACCGGCTCGGTCTGGACATCGGTGCCAAGCTCGCGGAAATGCCGCTGCACCGAGAGCCAGGCCCCGCGCGCGGTGATGCCCATCGCCTTGTGGTCATAGCCTTTGGAGCCGCCACTGGCGAAGGCGTCGTCGAGCCAGAAGTGCTTTTCGGCGGCGAGCGCATTGGCCGTATCGGAATAACTCGCAGTGCCCTTGTCGGCGGCGACGACAAAATAGGGATCGTCGCCGTCGCGGATCACCATGCCCCCCGGATGCACAACCTTGCCGGCCACGATATTATCTGTCAGCGACAGCAGTGAACGCACGAAGGTCTGGTAGCTCGCCTTGCCTTCCGCTAGCCAGCCGTCGCGATTAATCGCGGGATCGGGCAGGCGCTTGGGATAAAATCCGCCCTTGGCACCGGTCGGCACGATCACCGCGTTCTTGACCCGCTGGGCCTTCATCAGCCCCAACACTTCGGTACGGAAATCGTCGCGGCGGTCCGACCAGCGCAGGCCGCCGCGCGCGACTGGCCCGGCGCGCAGGTGAATGCCTTCGACCTGGGGCGAAAACACGAAAATCTCGCGCCAGGGCACCGGCTTGGGCAGGCCGGGGATCAGCGCTGAATCGAGCTTGAAGGCCAAAGCCACTTCCGGCGCGGCCTCACCCGAAGCGGCAAAGGCATTGGTCCGCAGCATGGCTTCGACCAGCGCCTTGTACTGGCGCAGCAGCCGGTCGTCGTTGATCGCCGCAACCCGCGACAATCCGTCGGTGATCGCCGTCTGCGCTGCGACTTCGGCTTTGGCCCGGTCCCTGGCAAAGAGGGGATCGTGCCGCGCGATGAACAGATCGAGGATACCGCGCGTCACCTGCGGCGCATTCTGCAAGGCATCGACGACCGTCGGGATGCCGAAGCCCATCCCGGCCTGGCGCAGATAGCGATACCAGCCGCGCAGCCAGTTGGCCTCGCGAGCTGTGAGGCCATTGGCCAGGATCAGCCGGTTGAAGGCATCGTTTTCTGCCGCGCCGTTGAGCACTGCGGCAATCGCCGTCTCGATTGCGCCTGCGCGGTCCAGCAAATTCTCAACCGGCTGGCCTGCGGGCGGGACCAGCAGGAAATCGTCCACTCCCCCCAGCCGCCCGGCATCGAGCGCGGAAGATACATTCTCGATCACTTCGAAGCCGAAATTTTCCAGCGCCGGCACTGCACCCGATAGCGTCAGCGTACCGCTGGATTGATAGATCTTGAGCCGCACCTGGCCGGAGCGATCGCCGGCCATGCTGTGCAGCCGCGTGTCGCGGCGCGGATTGGCCGCGACTTCGGCTGCGGGAAGGTGGTGAAGCCGGACAATGTCGGCAGCGGCATCTGCCGGGCCATAGAGGCTGCGATAGGCAGGCGGGAAGGCATCGGCATAGCGCGCGGCCAGCGCGGCGGCGCGCCCGGGTTCAATGGCATTGGCAAGCTCCGCCTCGACGGCCTCGGGCCAGCCGCGCACCATGGCTTGCAGCTTGCCATCGAGCGCCCCTTCATCGGCTGCGCCCACTCCGTCTCTGATATCGATGACAAAGCGCAGGAGTGCGAGACTGCCGCCTTCGACTTCCAGGCTCCAGTCCAGTGCCTGGCCTTGCGTGGCGCTCTCGATCATCCATTGCACCTGTCGCCGCACAGCAGTCGAGACTGTATCGCGCGGCAACCAGACGAAGACGAAAATATGACGCTCGAGTAGGGCGCGGACCAGCAGCAGCTTTGGCCGAGGCCGGTCGACCAGGCTGATCATCGTTGTCGCGGTTCGCTTCAGGTCGGCGTCGCTGAAACCGATCAGCAGATCGTGCGGTAGCGCGGTCAGGGCATGCACCAGCGCCTTGCCGGTGTGGCCCCCCGGATCGATGCCGAGCTGGCTGGTCAGTTCCGCCAGGCGGGCACGAATCCGCGGGACCTCGTCGGGCGCTGCGGCGAGCGCAGCGCTGGTCCAGATTCCGGCGTGAACCGAAAGCGCCGCGACGCGACCGCGCTCGAAGTGCGGCACCAGAAACAGATCGAGCGGCACACGGCGATGGACCTGGCTGATGACATTGGCCTTGACGATCAGCGGCGCGGCAGCGGCAGCCTCTCTGCCCTTGCTGTCGAACCAGGCAAAGGCACGGCTGTAGCTGGCCGGGGCGAGCAGCTCTTTGGCACCCTTGCGGCATATGCCGAGTGCGCCGCTCTGGCTGCCATCGCGGCGGCGCAGGACATGGCCAAGCTGGGTGAGCATGCCGCCATGCAGCCAGCGCAGCAGCGCCGCGCCCTCGTTAGTGCTGGCGCTGGCTCCCCCGACACTGGCCCCCCCGGCACTGGCCCCCCCGGCACTGGCACTGCCAGACGCACCCAGGGCATCGGCATCGCTTGCCAGCGCCGCGCGCAGTTTTGGCCAGTCGGCCACTGCGGCGCGAACATCGGCCAATGTGGCCTCCAGCGCGGCGCGCAGGCGCACACGGCTGCGGGCATCGGCGCGGCCGGTTTCGATATAGACGATCGATTCGCGGGTGTCGCCGTCGCCAGCGCGCTTCGCCAGCGCAGTCAGTCGCCCCTGCTCATCGCGGCGCACGGCGACAACGGGATGCAGCAGCCGGTCTATGGCAAGGCCTTGAGCGGCAATTGCCGCTGCCAGCGAATCGACAATGAAGGGCATGTCGCCGTGAATTACGGCAATCCGCATCAGCCGCTCGCCGACCGCGCCGGGCACGGTTTCGATGGCGATGGCAGCAGCGCCCTGATCGCGCTGCGCCGCTGTCTCGCAGACGAAGCGCGCGGCGCGGGTCAGCGCGGGCGGGGTAAAGGGCGCATCGCCGGGGAGCAGCGAAGCTGCCAATTGCCGGGCAATCGCTGGAATAAGGCTGTCAGACTTGCCCTGGCTCATCGCGCGACACTTTCATCGTTTCGAATGGGGGTAAAGACATTTGGCTGATAATCTATATGTTTAGTCCCGGGTCATCACATGGCTTCAGCGCATGGCTGCCATGGTCAGCCCCAGCGAGCGGCACCGCGCTGCCGGGTCCCAGATCGATCCGGCAATAATCAGCTCGTCGGCCTGGGTACGCTCCAGGAAGCGCAAGATCGCCTCGCGAACCGTGTTGGGTCCGCCAATGGCGCTAACCTCGCGCATGTTCTGCATCATGGCAATCGCTTCGGGCGGCATGGTCTCGCGGTAGCCTGCCACCGGCGGCTTGAGCCTGCCCGAGCCGCCGGTGCGGAAGGCGACAAAACTTTGCTCCATCGAGGTGGCAAGCAGCGCGGCCTCCTCGTCGCTATCGGCCGCGATGACCGACATGGCGGTCATGACATGCGGCTTGTCCAGCGTTTCGGATGGGCGGAAATGCTCGCGATAGACTTGCAAGGCCATATCGAGCTGCGCGGGTGCGAAATGGGAGGCGAAGGCATAGGGCAGGCCAAGATGCGCGGCGAGCTGGGCTCCATAAAGGCTCGATCCGAGGATCCACATCTCGACTTCCGCGCCTAGCGCCGGTCCGGCGACAATCGGCATCGGCGGGGTGCCGGCAAAGCGCGCCTGCAATTCGACGACATCGTTCGGAAAGGTCTCGGCGGCGCGCATCAGGTCCTTGCGCAGGGCCTGGGCGATGCGCCCGTCTGCCCCCGGTGCCCGGCCAAGGCCAAGATCGATGCGACCGGGAAACAGCGCGTCCAGCGTGCCGAATTGTTCGGCGATCACGTAAGGATTGTGGTTGGGCAGCATGATCCCGCCAGCGCCGATGCGGATGGTCGAAGTGGCATTGCCGATGTGCGCCAGCACCACCGAAGTCGCACCGCCCGCAAGGCCCTCCATGCCGTGATGCTCGGCCACCCAGAAGCGCTTGTAACCCGCCGCTTCAGCTGCCTGCGCCAGCATTGCCGATTCGACCAAGGCCTCTGCCGTGCTGTCCCCCTCGCGCACCGGGACCAGGTCGAGGACGGACAGTGGCACCGACGGGGGAATCATGGCTTGCTTTGTGGCCTGGCATCCAATTGCGCAAGGTAACCCTTCGCACTTGCCGCCGCTTCGCTGGCGGGCGCGGTGTCGATAGCCGATTGCCAGCTTTTGCGTGCCGCCGTTTCGTTGCCTGCCAGCATGGCGATAACGCCTGCTTCCAGACCGATCTCGGGATCGCGGGGGGAGAGCTCCGCCGCCGTGGCAATCTGGGCCTGCGCTGGTACCAGCTTGCCTTGCCGCCGCGAAAGCGTCGCCGAGAGCAACCAGGCCAGTGGATTATCTGCGGCGGACGTGCGCGCCTCGATCAGTGCCGAGGCGGCCTCATCCTCGCGCTTGAGGGCGACCAGCGCCCGGGCGCGGTCGATGGCGATCTCGCCGGTCAGCCGCAGATCGCCAGCCTCTTGCGCTTCGCTGCGGGCAAGATCGAGCGCCGTCAGCGCCTGCTCGAAAGCACCCTGCGCCAGCGCGGCATTGCCCGCCATCGCTCCAAGCTTCGCCCGCATTGCCCGGTCGCTCGCCGCAGCGGCATCGCGGCCGGCCAGGAAAGCCTGCTCGGCTTCGCCCCAGTGTTCGAGGCGGGCATGGGCGGAACCCAGGCAGAGATCGGGCTTGGCCTGCGCCGACCCTTGCGACGAGTCGCGCCAGGCCTCTGCACCGTCGATGGCATCGACCGGGCTGGAGGCGACATCGTCAAGGCAGAGTTGCAACCGGCTGCGCGGGGCTGGCGCGGCCACAGCGGCTGGCTTTGGCTGGCTCCGCCGCGCGGCGGTTGGCTGACGCGGCGGCGGGGCAGCGGCACCTGTCGCGAAGGGGCCAATCTGGGCAAGCATGGCGAGAACAAGGGACATCTGCAGCGCTCCGTCAGTCCGCTCCAGCAAGCTCGGCGACCACGTGCAGCAGCAGCGCGATGTCGCCTGGCCGTGAGAGGCGGTGGTCGCCGTCCTTGATCAGCGTGACCTGCACATCGGCTGAATGGAGCTTGGATGCCAGCTGCAACGATACTTCCCACGGCACATCGGGATCGGCCTGACCATGTAGCAGCCGCACCGGGCAAGCGATGGCGATCTCGCCCGCCAGCAGGAGATTGGTCTGCCCGTCCGCCCAGAAGCCGGGAAAAGTCGGCGTGGGCTGCGGGCCATAGGCGTTTTCCTCAAACACCGTCTCGCCCGCCAGCAGTTCGGCCTGCTGTTCGTCGCTATAGCCCCAGGCGGTGAAATCGGGGGCGGGGGCCACGCCGATCAGCCCGGCGCGACGTTCTTCCGGCAGTGAGAGGGCGCAGAGCAGCATCAGCCAGCCGCCCATCGACGAGCCGATGAAGATGACTGGGCCGAGACAATGCGCTTCGAGTAGCACCAGCACTTCCTCGCGCCAGCGGCTGAGTGTACCGTCCTCGAAGTCGCCCGCACTTTCCCCGCAGCCCGAATAATCGAGCAACAGGCAGGCCTGCCCATGCAGCACCGCCCAATCGAACACCGCCTGCGCCTTGGACCCGGACATGTCGGACATGTAGCCGGGCAGGAAGACGAGGGTTGGAGCTTTGCCGGGGGTGAAGCGATGGGCGATTCGACGACCGTCGGGGAGGGCGTGGTGGCGGGTTTGGGTCATGGCAGTGCCCAGATTGCACTGATGGCTGACGTTGGAAAGCCCCTCCTCTTTAGGAGTTGCAGGTAAACTGTCCCCCGGACAGTTTAGATCATGCCGGGGGCATGATCGACCTGCCACTGGGTTGGGGTGGGGTTTGTCAGTTACCCGCAACGTTGCGCCTGGAGGACAGCCCCCACCCCTCGATCCCCTCCCCTGAAGAGGAGGGGAGGAAGCAGGTTGAGGCGCGCGCCCTCCCCCGCTAAGGGCACCCACATGTCCCAAATGTTCACCATCACCCTGCCCGACGGTTCCGCGCGCGAAATGCCGCAGGGCTCCACTCCCGCCGATGTCGCCGCCGCGATCGGCCCCGGCCTCGCCAAGGCCGCGCTGGCGGCGCGGGTCGATGGCGCGCTGGTCGATCTGTCGCACCCCTTTACCGGCGATGCGGCGCTGGCGCTGGTGACGTCGCGAGACGAGGCCGATGCGCTCGATCTCGCCCGGCATGACTATGCGCATGTGCTGGCCGAGGCGGTGCAAGCGCTGTTCCCGGGTACTCAGATCACCTTCGGGCCCTCTACGGACGATGGGTTCTATTATGACTTCGCGCCGAAAGACCGCCAGTTCACCGAGGAAGACCTCCCCGCCATCGAGGCGGAGATGCGCAAGATCATCGCCGCAGACAAGGCGCTGACCCGCGAAGTCGTGGCCCGCGATAGGCTGATCGCCCAGTGGCGCGCTGCGGGCGAGAGCTTCAAGGCGGAATGGGCGGCGGAATTGCCCGAGGGCGAGGAACTCAGCGTCTATCACAGCGGAAATGACTGGTACGACATGTGCCGCGGCCCGCATCTGCCCTCGACCGGCAAGCTCGACCCAGCCGCCTTCAAGCTGACCCGCGTCTCCGGCGCATACTGGCGCGGCGATCAGGCCAATGCCATGCTCAGTCGCATCTATGGCACCGGCTGGCTGAACAAGAAGCAGCTCGATGCGCATTTGCTGCGCCTCGAAGAAGCCGCCAAGCGCGATCACCGGCGGCTGGGGCAGGAAATGAACCTGTTCCACCTCCAGGCCGAAGCGCACGGCAGCGTTTTCTGGCACCCCAATGGCTACATCATCTGGCGCGAGCTGGAGGCCTATATGCGCCGCGCCATCGACGGCGCGGGCTACAAGGAGGTCAAGACCCCGCAGGTCATGGACGCGCGCCAGTGGGAGCAGTCCGGCCACTGGGGCAAATACCGCGAAAACATGTTCGTGATTCCCGACGAAGTGCCCAACACCGAGGACGAAGGCCCGGTGATCTCGGGCGAGGCCGACTGGATGGCGCTCAAACCGATGAACTGCCCGGCGCATGTGCTGATCTTCCGCCAGGGCATCAAGAGCTACCGCGACCTGCCACTGCGCATCTATGAGAACGGCTGCTGCCACCGCAACGAACCGCATGGCGCGCTGCATGGCCTGATGCGGGTGCGCCAGTTCACCCAGGACGATGCGCATATCTTCTGCCGCGAGGACCAGATCGTCGGGGAAGTCCGCAATTTCTGCGCGCTGGCCGACCGGGTCTATAAGGACCTTGGCTTTGAGGGCTATGCGATCAAGCTGGCGCTGCGCCCGGAGAACCGCCTGGGCAGTGAGGAAATGTGGGACCAGGCCGAAGCCGAACTGCGGGGCGCCGTCGCTGCGGCGGGCCTCAACACGCCCGAATATGGCTGGGAAGAACTGCCCGGCGAGGGCGCGTTCTATGCGCCCAAGCTCGAATGGCACCTGACCGATGCGATCGGCCGGACCTGGCAGGTCGGCACCATCCAGTCCGATCGCATGCTGCCCGAACGGCTCGATGCAAGCTACGTCGGCGAAGACGGCGGCAAGCACCGCCCAGTCATGCTCCACCGCGCGATTTTCGGCTCGTATGAGCGCTTCATCGGCATATTGATCGAGCATTTCGCCGGCAAACTGCCGGTCTGGCTGGCCCCGGTGCAGGCAGTTGTGGCGACGATTGTTTCGGATGCGGATGATTATGCGGGTGATGTCGTCGCGCAGTTGAAGGCAGCGGGCATTCGTGCCGAGAGCGACCTTCGCAACGAAAAGATCAACTACAAGGTGCGCGAACACTCACTGGCCAAAGTCCCGCATCTGCTGGTGGTCGGCAAGCGCGAGGCGGAGGAAGGCACTGTCGCGATCCGCACCCTGGGTGAAGAGCGGCAGCGGGTGATGCCGCTGGGTGAGGCAATAACGATGTTGAAAGGTGAGGCGACGCCGCCGGATTTGCGCTGATTGGTCTCACACGAAGACACGAAGATGTCGTGCGCGCCGCAGGCGCAATGTATCTTTCTGAGGTTCAATATGATCGGACTGCGTCGCCGCAATTCAAGGCAGCTTCGTGTCTTCGTGTGAGATTTTATTTGACGATCAAAGCGGGAGTGCGTTCCCGGCGGTTATCAGCGCCAGGGCGCAGCCGCAGACGATGATGCCGCGCAACACTTCAAGCTGCGAAAAGCGCAAGGGCGCGGCGGATGCGAGGGCGATGACTCGTGCCATGCCAGCGATGATGCGCCCAAGGCGGTAACTGAAAGGTTAAGCTATCCCCATAATCCGCTCGCCCTGAGCTTTTCGAGCCGAAGGCGACCGCAGGTCAACGGCTGCTCTTTTCTTCGTGCCCCAGACCCAACCCCAGAACAAGGCGACCCTTCGACAAGCTCAGGGTGAGCGGGGTTGGGGTAGCTGGCTACAGAGAGGGCATTTGCTGGCTGGCGCAGTGAAACCCGCCGCCGCCTGCCAGCACTGCATCGGCGGGCAGGCCGATGGTCTCGCGGTCGGGAAACAGCGCCGCCACTGCCGCGACACCCTCGGCATCGTGCGGGGAGCCGAAGGTCGGCACCACGACCAGATGCGTGGTGATCGCGAAGTTCATGTAGCTTGCCGGTTCGACGCACCCGTCAGTTTCAACCCGGCCAGGCGAGGGCACCTCCCGCACCGTCACCCCGAAATCTTCGGCGCGCGCTTTGGCATCGGCATAGACCCCGGCATTGGGATCGTCGCTGCCAGTCGCGCGCGGCAGCGCCAGCACGCCGGGAGCGACGAAGCGCGCGAGATTGTCGACATGGCCGTCGGTGTGATCGTGGAGCAGCCCCTCGCCCAGCCACAAGACCCGGTCAAAACCCAGATCGCGCGCCAGACGCGCCTCGATATCGGCCTGTGACAGTTCGGGATTGCGGTTGGGATTGAGCAGGCATTGCTCGGTGGTGACAACCAGCCCGCTGCCGTCGCCATCAATCGCGCCGCCTTCGAGGATCCAGTCGCAGGTGGTGACATGCAGCGCCGCATCATGCGCCAGCTCTGCGCCGATGGTCTGGTCGCCCTGCATGACATATTTCCCGCCCCAGCCGTTGAAGCCAAAACGCCGGGCGATTCGCTTACCATCGCCTGCAACCACCAGCGGCCCGGTGTCGCGCAGCCAGATATCGCCATAGATTTTCGGCTCGAGATGGACCCTTGCAGACAGGTGGCGGCGTATAGGTGTCGCATTGGCTGCTGCCGGATGCACCAGCAATCGCACGTTCTGGCCACTTTCCGCCACGGCGTTGGCAAATGCGAGAATCTGCTCTTGGGCCGCTTCGAGAAACCCCGGCCACTCCGACTCATCATGCGGGAAGCCGATCCACAGCCAGTCCTGCGGGTGCCATTCGGGGGGGAGGCGCCAAGTCATGCCGTGACAGACCCTAGCCGCGCGGGGCGCTTGCGGGAAGCGCTGTGAGCGGCCATTCCTTCGCTATGGCATCGGCTAACTGGATCAGCGCGCTCGAAAGGGCCCAAGTGCATGCGCCGTTCCTGTCACGGGCGATGGACCGCCTGCCCGATCTGGTCGCGCTGCTGGCGGCGGGTGAGGGCGAGGCGGCGCTCGCCTGGGCGAAGGCGGCGGGCGCGGACGCGCCTGACATCGCCGTCGCCCTGCGGCGCGAGCGGCTGGCGCTGGCGCTGGCGCTGGCGATTGGCGATCTTGCCGGGGCCTTCCCGCTGGCCCGCGTCACCGGCGAGCTGACCGCTTTTGCCGACCGGGCGATGGATGCCGCAATCGCCGATGCCATCACCCGCACTGTGCCCGATACCGAGCCGGCGGGCTTCCTCGCTCTGGCGCTCGGCAAACACGGCGCGGGGGAACTCAACTACAGCTCGGACATCGATCCGATCCTGCTCTACGACCCCGCGCTGCTGCCCCGCCGAGCCCGCGACGAGCCCGGCGAGGCGGCGCAGCGGGTGGCGCGCACGCTGGTCGAGACGCTGTCGAGCGTAACCGGCGAGGGCTATGTGTTTCGCGTCGATCTGCGCCTTCGTCCGCAATCGGAAGTCAGCCCGCTGGCAATCCCTATCGACGCTGCGCTAACGCACTATGAATCCTCCGCCCTGACATGGGAGCGCGCCGCCTTCATCCGCGCGCGTGCCTGTGCGGGCGACATCGCGGCGGGCGAGGCATTTCTCGCCGCGATCCGCCCGTTTATCTGGCGCAAAAGCCTCGATTTCGGGGCGATTGCCGAGATCGGCCGGCTGACCGCGCAGATCCGCGCGAGCAGCAAGGGCGCGCCAATTGCTGGTCCCGGCTTCGATCTCAAGCGCGGGCGCGGCGGGATTCGCGAGGTCGAATTTTACGCCCAGACCCATCAGCTGATCCATGGCGGGCGCAATCCCGCACTGCGCCAACGCGGCACACGCGCGAGCCTTGATGCACTGGCGGCGGCGGAGCTCATCCCGGCGGAGGACGCGCGGCTGCTTGGCGAAAGCTATGACCGGCTGCGCATGATCGAGCACCGGCTGCAGATGGTGGCAGACCAGCAGACCCACAGCCTGCCAAACGACCCGGCCGCGCTCGATTCACTCGCGCGACTCGATGGCTTGCCCGATGGCGCGGCGCTGGTCGCTGAGCTTGCCACTATCACTGAGACGGTCGGCACCCGCTACGATGCACTGATCGCCGCAAGCGGAAGTCCTGCGGTCACGGTGAAGCCGGCACCGACCGGCGACGCGCTCGCCGGGGAACTTGCCCGTCTGGGCTTTTTCCAACCCGCAGTGCTGGCGGAGCGCATCGCCGGTTGGGGTTCCGGCAAGCTGCGCGCCCTGCGTAGCGATGCCGCCCGCGCTGCTTATGATGCGATCCAACCCCAGCTGCTTGCCGCACTCGCCGCCGCGCCCGAGCCTGATCGCGCCATGCTGCGCTGGGAGCAGATGCTCACCAATCTGCCCAGCGCGGTGAACCTGTTCCGCCTGCTGGAGGCGCGTCCGGGGCTGTTGCAGCTACTGGTGCGCATTCTTTCGCTCGCCCCGCCAATGGCTGATGAACTGGCGCGCCGGGCCGATCTGCTCGATCCGCTGATCGACGCCAGCGCCTTCGAACTGCCCGGCGATGTCGCGGCGCTGATCGATGCCTTTGCTGCGGGCGAGGCGGACGACGACTATCAGCGCATTCTGGGCCGCGTGCGGCGCAAGGTCGGCGAGCAGCGCTTTACGCTGGGCGTTCAGTTGATCGAGGCGGCAACCGACCCGCTGGCGATATCGGCGGCTCTGGCGCGGATTGCCGAGGCGGCGATTATCGTGCTGGCCGATGCCACCCTCGCCGAGTTTCAGCGCCAGCACGGGCGCATCGCGGGGTCGGAGCTGGTCATCCTCGGGCTTGGCCGGATGGGCGGCGGAGCGCTGACCCATGCTTCCGATCTCGATCTCGTCTATCTGTTCACCGGAGACTTTGCCGCAGGGTCGGATGGGGCGCGGCCATTGGGCGCGACGCAGTATTACAATCGCCTTTCCCAGAGGATCAGCGCGGCGCTCAGCGTACCGACGGCGGAAGGCGCACTCTATGAGGTCGATACCCGGCTCAGGCCATCGGGCGATCAGGGGCCGCTGGCAGTCAGTTTCGACAGCTTTGCACGCTACCAGACGGAACAGGCCTGGAGCTGGGAACACATGGCGCTATGCCGCGCGCGGGTGCTTTATGGTTCGCAAGCTGCGCGCGACGCGCTGGTCGGGATTGTCAGTCAAGCGTTGCTCCAGCCGCGCGACCCGGCGAAGCTGCGCGCCGATGTGCTCGAAATGCGCAGGGCCATGGCCCGCCACAAGCCTGCCAGGGGCCCGCTCGATGTCAAGCTGGCACGCGGCGGGCTGGTCGATCTCGAGTTCCTCACGCATTTTTTGCAATTGCGCGATGGAGCCGGGCTTCCCGGAGCGCTAACCCCATTTTTGCGCGATGCCCTGCATCTGTTTGGCGAGGCGGGTCTGCTGCCCAGATCGCTGGGCGCGGCGCATGATGTGATGACCCGGCTGCTGGTGGCGATGCGGCTGCTCGCTCCCGATACGCAGCAACCGCCGCCAGCTGCACAACGGGCGCTTGCCAAGGCCTGCGCTTGCGGCGATTGGGATGGCCTGCTGGCAGCACTCGACATCGCCCGCACCGATGTCGCCGCCGCCTGGCAGGAAATATTCGGCGAGATAATGGAGGATGAACCATGAGCAATTTCCCCGGCGTCGGCGACGTCGTTCCCGATATCGAGATGGCAACCCCCGATGGCGGCAGCGTCAAGTCCTCGGATTTCAAGGGAAGGAAACTCGTGCTGTTTTTCTATCCCAAGGACGACACGCCGGGCTGCACTACCGAAAACAAGGACTTTACCGCGCTGGCGGGAGATTTCGCCAGGGCCGGTGTGGCGCTGCTTGGCATCAGCAAGGATCCGCCAGCGCGCCACGCGAAATTCATCGCGAAATACGATCTCAAGGCACCGCTCGCCAGCGATGCCGAGACTGGTGGCCTGTCCGACGCGCTCGGCATCTGGACCGAGAAGCAGAATTATGGCCGGACTTACATGGGCATGGTGCGCACCACTCTTCTGGTCGATGCCAGCGGCAAGATCGCCCGCATCTGGAGCAAGGTGAAAGTCAAGGGCCACGCCGAAGAGGTGCTGGTGGCTGCCACAGCGCTTTGACTGCGTGCAGCGGCACGCCCACCGTCGCGCCCACCGTCGCTGCGGCGATTCGCGCCGCGCTGCTCACTGCCGAGCCACGCGCCAAGGCGATGGCGACACGGGCGGTGGCGCGCGACTGGCGGCTGGGGCGGCTGGCTTTCGCCTTCGATGTGCCGATGCCGGATCGCCCGGCCAGGCCCGCTCAGCCCGAGCTTCTCCCCCCGAACCGCATGCCCAAGCGCGGGCGCGGCCAGTCGGAGCGGGCGCGAATCGCTTTGTGGCATGCGCTCGCCCATATCGAATTCTCCGCGATCGACCTTGCGCTCGATGCCGCCGGGCGCTTCGGCGGCGAGCTGGGCGAGGAGTTTACCGGCGATTTCCTCAGTGTCGCAGCCGACGAAGCCATGCACTTTGCGCTGCTTGACCGGCGGCTACATGCGCTGGGGTGCCGGTATGGCGCCTTGCCTG
Source organism: Novosphingobium sp. (assembly GCA_023266625.1). Taxonomy (GTDB): domain Bacteria; phylum Pseudomonadota; class Alphaproteobacteria; order Sphingomonadales; family Sphingomonadaceae; genus Novosphingobium. Next base: position 15,846 of record JAHFPT010000068.1, read on the forward strand.
CGCATGACGGTCTGTGGGACGCGGCCTATGAGACCCGCCACGATGCCGTTGCCCGGCTGGCGATCGTGCCGATGGTGCTGGAGGCACGCGGACTCGATGTCACGCCGATCATGCTGGAGCGCCTGCGCGCGGCGGGCGATGGGCCGGGCGAGCGCTTGCTCGTACGAATCCTTGACGATGAAATCCGCCATGTCCGCATTGGTACAAGCCATTTCACCGCTCTCTGCCAGAACCGCGGCGAATCCCCTGAAGCGCTGTGGAAAAGCTTGGTGAAGCGCCATTTTCGAGGGGGCCTGAAGCCGCCGTTCAACGACTCAGCGCGCCTCGCAGCCGGTCTGTCGCGGAGTTTTTACGAAAGCCTTGCTTTATAAACCATTGGCCGATTAGCCCCTAACTCACGAGACGGCGGGGGGTTCCGACCATCTCCAATAAATCCCCAAAGCGCCGCTGGGCGCGGTGGAAATAATGCGTCGCACGGTCTGATCCGGGTTCGGACTGACCGAAAAAGACAAGGCTATTTGAGTGGTCACTTTGAAATTTTTTGCCAGAATGCCGACGCTTGCAGGCAGTTTTGCCGCAGTGTCAATGGTTTTTGGCGCACATCCTGCCCTCGCCAACAGCAGCACCGCCGCCGATATCGCTGCGCCGCTGCGGGCTGCGCAGGATTCCCGGCAATCGGCACTCGGCAATGGCGACGAGGAATTTCGTCAGCTGTTCGCCAACTGGCGCTCGCTGGACAAGCCGGCCGCCTATGCCGCGCCCTCGTTCAATCCTTCGCTGACTGCCCTGTCCCCGCTTGCAGCCGCTCCGTTTGCTGCCCCACGTACGGTTTCGATCCCTTCGCGGATGCCGGTCGAAGGTGTCCACCTGACCAGCGAATATGGTATGCGCTGGCATCCGGTCCTTGGCGGTCGTCGCGCCCATATGGGCGTCGATCTGGCAGGCCCGATCGGCACGCCGGTTCATGCCACTGCCGATGCGATTGTCGGCAAGGCCGAATGGTTCAGCAGCTATGGCCTCTATGTCGCGCTGGAACATGGCGGCGACATCGAAACCCGCTATGGCCATATGTCGCGGCTCAATGTTTATGCCGGCCAGCATGTCCGCAAGGGCGATGTCATCGGCTATATCGGCACTACCGGTCGTTCGACCGGGCCGCATCTCCACTATGAAGTTCGCCTTTCCGGGATGGCGGTAAACCCGATCCCCTATATGCAGGCCGACCAGTTCAGCCGCCCGGCGGATCCTTTGCCAGTACCTGCATTCGGCCTGGTTGCCGCAAGCCGGTAATTCCGCGCAGGGCTGGAACTTTATCCGGCCCCGTTGCACTTTCAGATTTCCTGAATCTACAGGCCCACCAAATCTACAGACCCAGCAGCCGCGTCGCCATGGCGCGCACTTCGTCGGCCATGTCTTCGCGTTCCAGCGCAAGTGCCAGCGTCGCCTCGACGAAGCCCGTCTTCGATCCGCAATCGTAGCGCTTCCCCGCGAATGTAACCGCGTGGAACGCCTGTTCGCCGAGCATGTGCGCCATGGCATCAGTCAGCTGAATCTCACCGCCTGCGCCTTTGCGCTGGCGCTCGAGTACAGCCATGATTTCGGGCTGGAGAATATAGCGCCCGGAGATGATCAGATTGGAGGGAGCATCTTCCACCCTCGGCTTTTCGACCAGTCCGATCACTTCGGTCAGCGCCCCCCCGCGAACTGGGCGCTTAACTCCCGGCGCGATGACGCCATAGCTCGAAACCTCCTCGCGCGGCACTTCGAGCACGCTGATCAGATTGCCACCGACCTCGGCGTAGGCATCGACCATCTGCTTCATGCAGCCGCCAGATCCGTCATTTTGGCCGATCATCAGCTCGTCGGGCAGGAAAATGGCAAAAGGTTCATCGCCGACGATTCCCCGCGCGCACCATATCGCATGGCCCAGGCCCAGCGGCACCTGCTGGCGCACGGCGATCAGATTACCGGGGGCAAGCCGCGTTGGTTCGAGAATTTCCAGCGTCTTTGCCCTGTCGCGCATTGTCGCCTCGAGCTCGAAGGCGATGTCGAAATGATCGACAATCGCCGTCTTGCCGCGGCCGGTAACGAAGATCATCTGCTCGATTCCGGCCTCGCGCGCCTCATCGACGGCGTACTGGATTAGCGGCCGGTCGATAATCGGCAGCATCTCCTTGGGGATCGCCTTGGTTGCGGGCAGGAAGCGGGTGCCAAGGCCCGCGACGGGGAACACGGCCTTCCTGATTCGTTGGGGGCGGATCGGCTTGCGAGGGGTTGAGTCACTCATGATACCCCTATGGCTACAGGCAGTTGAGACCGGGTTAAAGCCTTTTGCCAAATATCGTCATGTCCGCGACTTGCCGCCCGCGCGATTCCCGTTAAGTCCCGTTTCATGGACAAGATCATCATCCAGGGCGGCAAGCGCCTTTCCGGCACCATTCCGATCTCCGGCGCGAAGAATGCGGCACTGACGCTGCTGCCCTGCGCGCTGCTGACAGATGAGCCGCTGACGCTGCGCAATCTGCCGAGGCTGGCCGATATCGACGGGTTCCAGCATCTGATGAACCAGTTCGGAGTCTCAACGACTATCGCCGGATCGCGCCCGGAAGATTTCGGCCGGGTGATGACCCTGGAGGCAACACGGATCACCAGCAATGTCGCGCCCTATGATCTCGTGCGCAAGATGCGCGCTTCGATCCTGGTGCTGGGGCCAATGCTGGCGCGGATGGGCGAGGCAACCGTCTCGCTGCCCGGCGGCTGCGCCATCGGCAACCGCCCGATCGACCTGCATCTGAAAGTGCTCGAAGCGCTGGGCGCAGAGATCGAAATGACGGCGGGTTATGTCCGGGCGATTGCGCCCGACGGCGGGTTGCCCGGCGGGCGCTACAGCTTCCCGGTGGTGTCGGTCGGCGCGACCGAGAATGCGTTGATGGCTGCCGTGCTGGCGAAAGGCAAAAGCACACTGCACAACGCCGCACGCGAGCCGGAGATCGTCGATCTGTGCAACATGCTCGCCGCGATGGGTGCCGAGATCGAGGGCATCGGCAGCTCCGATATCACCATCCACGGCGTCCCCCGCCTGCACGGCGCGACTTACCGCGTTATGTCCGACCGGATCGAGGCGGGCTCCTATGCCTGCGCGGCGGCGATCACCGGCGGCGAAGTGACGCTGAAGGGCGCGAAGATCGACGAGATGGACGCGACCGTCCAGGCCTTGCGCGATGCCGGGGTCAGCGTCGAGCCAGTGGCAGGCGGAATTCATGTGGCCGCCGATGGCCCGCTCCAGCCGGTCACACTTTCGACCGCCCCATATCCGGGCTTCGCCACCGATATGCAGGCGCAGCTGATGGCGATGCTGTGCAAGGCCGACGGTGCCAGCGTGCTGACCGAGACGATCTTCGAAAACCGCTACATGCACGTTCCCGAACTCAACCGCATGGGCGCGCATATCGAAACCAAGGGGCGCACGGCAGTGGTCCACGGCGTCGGCGGGCTGACGGGGGCCGAAGTCATGGCCACCGATTTGCGCGCCTCGATGAGCCTGGTAATCGCTGGCCTCGCGGCGGCGGGGGAAACGCAGGTGCACCGGCTGTATCACCTCGACCGGGGGTATGAGCGGCTGGAGGAGAAGCTGGCGCTGGTGGGCGCGCAGGTGGAGCGGGTGGGGGAGGATTGAGGCGGTCGTCGCCATGAATGCCGCCGTGAAGCCTCGATCACGTTCACGACGCTGGCCCTGGCTGCTGATCGCGGCCGCCGGTCTGTTGGCGTTTCTGGTTTTCGATACGCAGCCCACCCTTCCCGATCCCGTTTCGCCTACCGCGCTGCAGGCGCAAAAAGCGCGTGAGCTTGCCACGCGTATGAGCGCCGGCTTCAGTGCGCGGGGGAACGTGAACTTGTATGCCGGGCCGGAAGAAATTCGCAGCACTGCCCTGCTGGTGAGCTCGCGCGGCAAGGTGGGCAGAGTGGATGCACGGATCGAGGAAGACCAGCTCGTGCTCCGGGCAAGCCGCCCGTTTGGCCCGGTCTGGCTGAACCTGAAGGCCATAGTTCCATCCAACCCGGATGGCTTTCCGGCAGCACGCATCTGGCTGGGCCGCTTGCCGCTGGGCGAGACGCTCAGCGGCCATGCGATCCAGCTGGCGTTGCGCCTGGCCTTGCGCGGTGAAGCCCGTGTTCCGGCACTCGACGATCTCGTCCGCCGCGTTGCGATCAATCGGGCGGGGCTGACCATCCAGCTTGCGCCGCGCAAGGCGGGCCTCGATCGGGCGCTGGCCGCGATGGGCGGAAGCGGAGCCGATCCTGCGCTCACCCGCGAGGTCTATTGCGCTCTGATCGAGGCCGACACAGCGAAACCGGATACGGATTTCGCGGCTGTCGTGCGCCGGGCATTCCGTCACCCGATGAGCGGTTCGCAGGAGGCGGCGCATCGGGCACGCTTCGTGGCGCTTGCCATCTATACAGTTGGCCAGCCGGCCACAAATCTGGCGGGAAGCGCATCGGCGCGAATTGATGCCTGCGGCCGTCCGCATGCCACGCCGCTGCTGCGCGGGCGCAACGATCTGCCGATGCACTGGGCCGCCTCTGCGGCGCTGGCAGCGACTGCCGGCAGCGATTTTGGTGCAGCAGTCGGGGAGCTCAAGGAACTGGCCGACAGCCGGCCCGATGGCAGCGGATTTTCCTTTGTCGATCTGGCGGCCGATCGCTCGGGCCTGCTGGTGGCAAAGCGCGGCATTGATACTCGCACATCGACAGCTGTCGGGCAGGCCATGCAGCATGTAACTGCGGCCCAATTGCTGCCGATTGCCGTGATGGCGGGCGAAGAAGGATTGAGCGAGGCCGAGTTTCTGGCGCGCTATCGCAGTCTGGGAAGCGACGTAGTTGCACATACCACCGCCCGGATCGATTCCATCGTTCTGGCGGGTCTTGGCCTCTGATACCAAATCCCGGTGATGCTGACTCATTTCCCCCCTCCCCGCCGGGGAGGGGCTTTTAGAGTTTTGATCAATTTGCAAGGTTGGCCGCATTGGCTTAAGCTTACCACGCACGGGGCAAGGCAACCTCCCGTCCAGGCGTTCCCGCCCAAGCGTTGCGGCTTTTGATCGAGGGGCACCCTTGCCTCTCGCGGGAACGCTTATGACTGACACACAAACCTCGCCTGCTGCCCCCACCTTCCCCAACCTCCTGCGCGCCTTTACCCGCATCGGTTTCCTCAGCTTCGGTGGGCCTGCCGGGCAAATCGCGTTGATGCAGCATGAGCTGGTCGATGAGCGCAAATGGATCGAGCAGGGTGCGTTCCTCAGGGCGCTCAACCTGTGCCATTTGCTGCCCGGTCCCGAGGCGCAGCAGCTGGCGACATGGATCGGCTGGCGGCTGCATGGCATCAAGGGCGGGCTGGCGGCAGGCATGCTGTTCGTCATCCCCGGCGCGGCTGTCATGCTCGGCCTGTCGCTGCTCTATGTGCTGGCGGCGGGGCTGACGTGGTTCGCCGCGCTGTTCCTCGGGATCAAGGCGGCGGTGCTGGCGATTGTTGCGCAGGCGCTGATCCGGGTGGGCAAGCGGGCGCTGGGCACACGCTTCAAACTGGCGCTGGCCTTGCTGGCGTTCCTGGCCCTGGCTCTGCTCCACGCGCCATTCCCGCTGGTTATCCTGATTGCGGGACTCTCTGGGGCAGTGGTTGGCAGGAGCAAGCCGGAATGGCTCGGCGCACATCATGCTCCCGCCGTAGTTCCGGGCCAGACCAGCAAGCGCCAGCTTGCCGTATCCACGCTTGTTACCGTGCTCATCTGGCTCGCGATCTGGGCGCTACCGATAGCGCTGATCGCGGCGACTCTGGGGCGGGGTTCGGTGTTGTGGGACATCGGCGCATTCTTCTCCAAGCTGGCGGTGGTCACCTTCGGCGGGGCCTATGCGGTGCTGGCCTATATGGCGCAGCAGTCGGTCGAGCATTTTCACTGGCTCAGCGCGGGCGAAATGGCGGACGGGCTGGGGCTGGCCGAGACCACGCCGGGGCCGCTGATCATGGTCACCCAGTTCACCGGCTTTCTTGCCGCCTGGCGCGATCCGGGGGTGCTGTCGCCGCTGACCGCCGGGTTGCTGGGGGCGGGGCTGACGACCTGGGTAACCTTCGCCCCCTGTTTCCTGTGGATATTCGCCTGCGCGCCGTGGATGGACCGGCTCGAGCGGGTGCCTGCGCTGCAAGCGGCACTGGCGGCGATTACCGCGTCGGTGGTTGGCGTGATCGCCAATCTGGCGCTGTGGTTTGGCCTGCATGTGCTGTTTGCCCGGCCCGAGACGGAAATGTTCGGACTGCCGGATGTCACCAGTCTCGATTGGCGGGCGGCGCTGATCGGCGTGGGGGCGGCGCTGCTGCTGTTCCGCTTCAAGCGGGGTGTCATCGAAGTGCTGGGCGCGGCGGCGCTAGCCGGGCTGGTCCTCGCCGCCCTGTAAGCGCGCCACCAGGCGTTTCTATAGGCGCGCGGCGAGCCAGCCCACCAGCCACAGCCGGATGGCGCTGCCCAGGCCGGGCGGGGTTTCGGCGGCGATGCGTTCGGCATCGATGCGGGCGACCAGCGCGTTGATCGGCAGCAGCTCCGCCTGGGCGGCGGTTTTCAGGAGTTCCCAGAACAAGGGTTCAAGACTGATCGAGGTCTTGTGCCCGGCGATCTCAACCGAGCGCTTGACCGGGGGGTGATAGGGTGTGGTCATGTGGGGCTGTCGTTGCGTGTGTGCTTCGACAAGCTCAGCATGAGCGGGCCTTTTCCTGGAACCATTCCCAAACCCCGCTCAGCCTGAGCTTGTCGAAGGCCATGCACAACCTCTGCCCCACAGCCTCAATACATATGCTGCCCGCCATTGATCGACATCGTCGAACCGGTGATGAAGCTGGCATTTTCCGATGCGAGGAAGGCAACGCCCTGGGCAATCTCGCTGGCCTGACCCAGCCGGCCCGC
>JAHFPT010000256.1 GCA_023266625.1 Novosphingobium sp.
ACGCCGATTTTTCACATACGGGAACTTTCGCTTTCCCCAACCTCCCAGCGGGGGTGAGCTTCACGTCTGAATCAGGTGCATTTCTCACGCGAGCGGCGGCGGGAGTGCCCGAGCCTGCGACCTGGAGCCTGATGATCCTCGGCTTTGGCCTGATCGGTGGCGCGATGCGGAAGTCGCGACAGAGGTTGCGCATCACCTACGCCTAGCCAAAAACCATTCCAAAGCGGGTGCCCCTCAACTCTTCAACCGCCACCCACTCCGCAACACAAAATACGTCACCGCCCCCAGCGCTGCGTTGAACACCCCCAGCCCGATTGCCCCGTGCAGCACCGCCGCATTGGTCCCGCCGATGTCGCTCTGGCCGATGAAGCCAAAGCGGAAGCCTGAGATCACATAGAAAAACGGGTTGGCCCGGCTGACCATCTGGAAGGCGGGGGCGAGGTTGCTGATGACGTAGAAGGTGCCCGACAGCATGGTCAGCGGGGTGACGAAGAAGTTGGTGATCGCCGCGCTGTGATCGAATTTCTCCGCCCAGATCGACGAGAGCAAGCCGAAGAACGAGAGGAACGCCGCGCCCATCAGGCCGAACCAGACCACGGCCCAGGGGTGTGCGACGGCGAGGCTGACCCCCGGCCAGAACGACATGATCAGCGCCAGCGCGCAGCCGACCAGCGTGCCGCGCGTCACTGCTGCCGAAACCATCCCCAGCATCAGCTCGGCTTCGGATAGCGGCGGCATCAGATAGTCGACGATGGTGCCCTGCATCTTGCCCGAGAGAAACGCGAAGCTCGAATTCTGGAAGGCGTTCTGCATCACCGCCATGACGATCAGCCCGGGCGCGACGAATGTGGCGAAGGGCACGCCCAGCACGAGGCGCCCGCCGCGGCCCAGCGCCAGGGTGAATATGACCAGTTGCAGCAGGGTGGTGATCGCCGGAGCCCAGATCGTCTGGGTCTGCACCTTGAAAAACCGGCGCACTTCCTTCATATAGAGGGTCTGAAGCCCGATCCAGTTGACCCGATGGATCACGGGCACTCCCTGCGCCGGAAAGCTGCATTTTGCCGCTATAGTGATGTGGGGTTGATCGGTCATCGGCTGGCGACTATCGGCTGGGTTCAAATGTGGCAAGCGGCGAGACAGCGTCGGCTTTGCGAAAGAATGGAAATTTGATGAGCTGGACCGACGAACGCATCGAGCGACTGACCAAGATGTGGGAAGGCGGCTCGACCGCCAGCCAGATCGCCGAGGAGCTTGGCGGGGTCAGCCGCAATGCCGTGATCGGCAAGGCGCACCGGCTGGGGCTGAAGGCAAGGCCCTCGCCGGTCAAGCCGAACGAGAAGCCCGAACCGGCGGCGCGGGTGGCAAAGCCGGCGGCAGAAGCGCCCCCGCGCGCGGCCCAGCCCGCCGCGCCGCGCCCGGCTGCTCCCGCTCCGGCGCAATCGCCCGCCGTGACGCCGTCGATCCCGCTTATTGCCGGACAAACCACCAAGCCGCAGCCGCGGATCGTCTCGGTCGGCCCCGGCGGTTTCCTGCGCCAGGGCCCCGGCGACCAGCAGGCGCCGATCCCCCCCGCCCCGCCCCGCCGCCTGGTTCCCGCCAAGCCCAGCGCGGAGATTGCCAGCAAGACCAGCCTGCTTGAGCTCAACGACCGCATCTGCCGCTGGCCGATGGGCCATCCCGGCGAGGCGGACTTCCATTTCTGTGGTGAGAAGGTGAACCCCGGCTTCCCCTATTGCGTCGAACATTGCGGCCGGGCTTTCCAGGCACAGTTGCCGCGCGGGCACAGACGCCCTCCCCCGCCGCTGCCATTTGGCGGACCCAGGGTCAGGTAGGGATTTGGACGAAACCCTGCCGTGCGGGGCGAGATCGGGATTCAGCGCTCGGCGGCGGACGGAAGCATTGGCCGTCGCGGCCAATCGGCGGATACATCACAATCCGGCAACGCCGTAGGAAGCTAGCGGCCAAGCCATCATCTTCCGGTAGGACCAAACCGACGCCTGGTTCTGCGCGGCAAACCAGGCTGTCCGGTTCTGTTGATGCCAACCGGTCATATCGTACTCGAGGATGCCATTGAGTCCCGGCTGCGACATCATCACCACGAAGCGGTCCGCCGTCCACAAGACGCCGGCGTCGAGGTCGGCCACGGCCAATTCCGCGACCGTCGCACTTCCCGGAACGCCATGCGGTAGAATCGTATTCAACCGCTGCGCCAAGATTTCCCCGTTCACGACGTTCTTGGCATGCTTTGGGGCAATCGCGAAGAACGCCAGCCAGAACGTGAAACAGTCGAAACCCCGGAGCGGCTGCCGCTCCTCGAGCCGGTTGTTCGAATCGATATGCCACGCCCATGGCAGCTGGCCAAGACCAACCACAGTGGAGGGGTGAGCGCGATAATAGAGATGCCCCCCCCTCCCCAGAAGCAGGCAGGCCGGCACAGGTGGTGTCGCCAGCGATTGGTGGAGCCACTGATTGGTGGTCCGGCGCGACGGAGTCACTGGCAGCTGGAGCTGGACGACATTCGACCTGGCGACGTATTTCAATGCGCCGGAACTCTGACGTTCGCACCCCACCGCAATACAAGGCACATTTCCCCCCCAGAGATTACGGGCGTTTGCGCACTTCAATATCTCTCGCAGCACGAAATTGAAGCCATCGGCGGTCGCCTCCTCCTGGCGGGTAAGCTGAGGATGGGGGTCAAGGGGACCTATGTACCACACCGTATTGTCACCCAGGACAAGCATCGTCTGGTCCCGCGCTGGCGGCTGCCAACCGGTCGGAAACGAGAGTTCGAAATGATAATTCTTCGGCAAGGGTGCGGGGTGCACTCTGAGAAGCATTTTCTCGGGCAGATCCCAAAGTCCGGCCATGATCCGAGCTCCTGCGATGTGCCGACGCGCGGAATTATAACTTCCGCGCCAGTAATTGCTCCGAACATCAATTGCCGTGAACCTATTGGGCGACAAGCCAAACGTCAAGGACTTGCCAGCAGAATACAGGGTGCGTTACTCCGCTGGAACTGCCTCGTGCACTGGCCGCCGCGAGGTCAGCAGCAGCCCCGCCGCCAGCGACAGGGGGGGGCACAGACACCCTCCGCCGCCGCTGCCATTTGGCGGACCCAGGTTCAGGTAGGCGGGTGCGCTAGTGCTCCAGCCTATTGGCGAAAGAGAATCATTGGCAGCTTGGCCTCGGCACCGTTATGCTTGGGCAACCGTGTTAGTGTCATGAGAGGAAATCGCCATGAAGACCCTGATCAAACTTGCCGTTCCAGCTGTGCTGATCCTCGCCAGCAGCGCCTATGCCGACCGCCCCGCGCGCAATATCAATTCGTTCCGCCACCCTAATCTGGCCGCTGCCCAAAACCTCACCAGCCAGGCCTATGACCGGCTGAGTGCGGCGCAGGCCGCCAATGAATTCGACATGGGCGGCCACGCGGCCCGCGCCAAAGCGCTGCTCAACCAGGCGGCGGATGAAATGAAACTGGCGGCATTGGCGGCCAATCGCCGCTAAGTTGCCGCCACTGCTGGCTGCACAGGTTTGCGCACCGCCAGCAGCAGCCCGGCCAGCCCCGCCGCCAGTGCCAGCGCGGCGATCACGGCCATGGTCAGCCGGTAGCTGGCCGGCGAGGGGTAGTGCGCGCCGCCGACCGGCGCCGTTACCATGTCGGTCGCCAGTACCAGCGCAATAGTCTGCGTGCCCACCGCCGAGAACATGCTTCGGATCACCGACATCGCGCCGATTGCCTCGCTGGTGCGGTCGGGCGTCGCGGATTCGACAATTACCATTGGCAGCGTGGCATTGAGCATCGTCGTGCCGAAGGAAATCACGCAGAGCAGCGCGATCATCTGCAACAGCGTATCGGGCAGCGCCATGCCGGCCAGCCAGCCCACTGCGGCCAGCACCCCGCCGACAATGATCGGTACCCGCACCGAATGCTTCAGCGCTATCCAGCCCGAGAGCGGCCCCGCCGTGAAGGAAAGCACGTTGGATGGCAGCTTGGCCAGGCCTGCCAGCGTTGCGCTGAAGCCGAGGCCGGCCATGGTCCAGGCCGGGGCCTGCATATAAGTGGTGAAGACGAAAACGAGCTGCGCGCTGCCGAGCGCGAACAGCACAGTGGCGATGTTGGCAACCGCGATATTGCGTTCGCCCAGCAGGCGCAGATCGATGAACGGCTCCTTTGCCCTGAGGCTGCGCCGAGCCCAGACTGCCATGAGCAGGAACCCTGCCGCGATCACCGCATAACAGCGAGGATCGAGCCAGCCATAGGTCTTCGAAAGGCTGAGGCCCAGCAGCACCGCCCCGATTGCGGGTGCGGGTAGCAGGCCTTCGACCCAGTCGATCTTCTCCTTGGGGGGAATGCCGGGCGTGGCCGGCACGACCAGGCGGACCACCACATAGGACACCATCAGCAACACGCCGCTGGCGACGAACAGCCAGTGCCAGGGGAAATTGTCGATAATTGCTCCGCCGAGCACCAGCCCGACCGCAATGCCCATCCCCTGCGCAGTCGTCATCAGTCCGACCGCGACCGGCAGCCGCTCCTCGGGCTGGGTTTCGCGCAGGATGCCGATCGACAGCGGGATCGCCGCCATGGAAAATCCCTGAAGCGCCCGTCCGGCCAGGACGAGGCCGAAATTGCTTGTCAGCGCGCTGATGATCGAGCCCAGCGCTGCAGCGGCCAGCAGCATCAGCATCACCCTGCGGCGTCCGAACATGTCGCCCAGCCGCCCGGCAACGATGCAGGCGACCGTGCCGATCAGCATGTGGATGGTCACCAGCCAGCCTGCGGTGATCGGATCGCCAAATTCGCGGATCAGTGTCGGCAGCGCGGCATAGAGCATCGATGTTTCGAATGTCGCCGACACTTCGGCAAGGAACACTGCACCAATGATCGCATTCGGGCTTGATCGCATGAATTGTCCTCTTCGCCTCGCACCAGCCTCGATCCGGCACCTGTTCTTGCAGCTGACCTAACCGGACCTTCCGTCATTGTGCAAGCAATCTCGGAAAGACGTCTTGATGCATGGCGCAATCCTCTGGCTTCCGTCGGCATGTCTGCGGCATGATCGCGCGATGAACCGCCGATTCGCCCTCACCGCCCTTCCCTTCCTCTTCGCGCTGGCCGCCGCCAAGCCCGCCCCGCGCGCTGCCGCACCGGCAGTGCTGCCCGACATCGTGCGCGTTGCCATGGTCACCGATCTGGGGACGATCACGCTCGATCTAGACGCCAGACACGCCCCCGTCACGGTGCGCAATTTCGTCCGCTATGCCGATCAACGCCGCTTCGACGGGATTGTCTTCTACCGGGTAATGCGGCTCAGCTGGGGGCAGCAGCCCAACGGCTTGATCCAGGCGGGAACGCGCGGCGATCCCCGGCGCGAGCTGCCACCCATCGCCCATGAACCAACCAGCCAGACCGGGGTGCTGCACAAGGCGGGGGCAATCTCAATGGCGCGCTGGGCACCGGGGACGGCGAAGGGCGATTTTTCGATCCTGCTGTCCGACATGCCCGGCCTCGATGCCGATCCCGCTTCGGCGAATCCGGAGTTGCAGGCCGGCTTTGCCGCCTTCGGCACTGTCGTTTCGGGCATGGATGTGGTGCGCAAGATCTATGACGTGCCGCTGTCCGCCACCGCCGGCGAAGGTGTGATGAAGGGCCAGATGATCGAACGCCCGGTGCGGGTGCTGACCGTGCGGCGGGTGGCGCCAACACCTGGGCCAGCGCCGACACCGCCCTCGCCCTGATCTCGCCGGCTAAACGACCCCCTCCTTCTTGCCGACACTGCCCCAATCGACATTGCGCGTCGCATACATCACCCCGGCCAGCGCCACGAACAGCAGCACCGAGCCGATCAGCAACGACCAGGCCTCGAGATTGAGCAGCACGAACAGCAGCGCATAGAGCCCGATCAGCATCGCGCCGAGAAAGCGCCCGCGTTTCCAGCTTTTCAGCACCGCCGCGCTATAGGCCGAGATCAGTCCGATGATCGCCGCAGAGGCCAGCAGATAAGCCCACAGGAAGCCGATCACCTCGGCAAAGGCGAGCAGCAGCACGAAGAACAGCACCAGCCCCGCCCCGGTCAGCAAATATTCCGCCGCCGCCACCCGCGCCCCGCCGACGACGTCGAACAGCAGGAAGGCAAGGAAGGTGAAGCCGATGAACAGGAAGCCGTATTTTACCGAGCGATCGACCTTGGAATAGAGATTGACCGGCTCGACGAGGCCAACGGTGACCGCGCGGGCCGAACCGCTGATATTTTCAACCGCGCCGCCCGATGCCGGGTTGTTGGCCGAGGCCGCAGCCACGCTGGTTTCACTATAGGAATTCCGCGAATAGCCGACGCCATTGTCGATCATT
>JAHFPT010000257.1 GCA_023266625.1 Novosphingobium sp.
GCAGCCGACCCAAACTTCACCCCGGTCTGGAATATGGCGAATGCGATCGTCAGGCGTTCACGCGGAAATCCATCGGAGACCAGTGAATATGCAGTTGGCGTCAGAGCCGCTTCGCCCAGGCCCACACCAATCCGCACGCCGAACAGTGCGCCGAATGATCGGGCAAGGCCAACCCCCATCGTAGCGATCGACCAGATCGTGACCCCCCCGAAAATAACGCTGCGGCGCGAAAAGCGATCAGCCAGCCAGCCGAACGGGATCGTCGCCGCAGCGTAACAGACCGCAAAGGCCGGCCCCAGGATCAGGCCCATCTGGAGATCGGACAAGCCGAGATCCCGCTTCATGGGATCGACCAGCATGGTGACAATGTAGCGCTCAAGGAAGGATACCGAGTAAAGCAGCCATAGAACGAAGAGCATCCACCAGGAACCCGCAGCGGCTCCGAAAAACAAACGCGGATTTGCAGGAGGTGTCACTTGCGGCATTCACTTGCCGAAGTGCAGACTTGCCAGGAATCCAATGCTCCGACGGCTGCTATCTGACCAGGTCCCCTGAGCGAGTGAAATCGATTGGCAATGGGCTGAGTGACGCGCTGTCGCCGGTTGATCTGGCATCGACCGACAAGCCGCTGTCGATCATGCGGCGCCTCGCTCGCGCAGAAGATCAAGCCCTCGTCCGATGATACTATCATACCGGACATTCGCCCAAGGTCTGGTTCGCCAACCCCGTAAATATCCACCACCACCACCCCCCCCGCGCGCACCCGCGCTCGGCAAATAATGCCGTATTTATCCCAATAAATACGAGAATACCGCTCAATAAAATTCGTCTGAGCAGTGATTAATTCAGAAGTGTTTCTTGGAATGCACTACCCGGTAGCGCATAGTTGCGTACCAAGTACCCTTCTTCCGTCGCCTTCGATGCCAAGGTAGACCGGAAATCGCAGAGGTCAACCGCTGGTGATAGCAACAAACCATGCGATAAGTACATTGAATCTGAGCGCAGCCGCACAGGGCCGGCGAAATCGCCACGATACCGGCCAAACGGTAGCTATAATGTCAATGCGTGAGGCAAGGGTCCCGAAATCGTTGGCAGCCCAGCGCACCTATGCGAAAGCGGCGTGGGATCTGAACGATATGATGTGGGTCCGGCGGTCAATAATTTCGTCGTGCACGGGGCACCGAGGCGCAGCCAGCTTTCCACCGATCCAGGTCCCCGAACGTGGCGACAAGCCGATCCATGCTCAGGGCTGTATCGCACCTGTCATTCGGCGGCGAAGGCGGCAGGCCTCACCAAGCGAGTGACCGTTCATGCCACCATATCAAAATCGGATTTCGACATTCCGCACATCGGGCAATACCAATCCTCGGGAATGTCCGCCCATCGGGTGCCCGGAGCAATGCCTTCTTCCGGGTCGCCCATGGCTTCGTCATAGGCGTAGCCGCAGCTGTTACATCTCCACCTCTTGTAGGACACCATCCAAACCTCACGCAAACACGTTGGAGCTGGCACGATCCGTGATCCAAGACAACGGCCGCAGGAACATGATTCAGTCGCTAAAGGCCTTTGGTCATTCCGCCGTCGAGATCGATGATCGTTCCGTGCAGCAAGTTGGCTTGCGGCGAAATGATGAACGAGACGAGCTCGGCCACGTCGCTGGGCTGCCCGACGCGGGTGATCGCGTTATCGTGCACCATCGCCTCGAGCAGTGCCTCGCGGGTGCTTCCAATGGCTTTTGCCCGCGCATCAAGCGCATTGAGAATACGCGGTGTCATCACCGGGCCAGGATTGATAGCATTCACCCGCACACCATCGATGACCCCCTTGTCCGCGAAAACCTTGGTAAGTGCGATCAATGACGAACTCAGTGCGGACGTCATCGCGACCGAGGCTTTCGGCGTGCGCGATCCGACCCCGGCGATATTTACAATATTGCCCCGGCTGGCGCGAAGATGCGGCCACGCTGCGCGCACCAGGCGAAGCGCGCCGAACACCTTGACCTGGAAGCCGGTCACCCATTCTTCGTCCGAGAGCGCGAATACGTCGCCGTTCTTGGTGGCACTGGCGCTGTTCACCAGCACATCGAGCCTGCCACCCCAAGCAATCACGCGATCGACCGCATGTGCCGGCTGGTCGGGATCGGTCAGGTCGCATAGGATGGCAATAGCCCGCTCGTTGCCGATGTTCTGGGCTACCCTTTCGAGCTCATCAGATTCGCGCGCCAGCAGTGCGACGCGAAAACCGTCCGCCGCCAGCCGTTCAGCGATGCCGAGCCCGATGCCCATACTTGCGCCTGAAACGAGGGCCACGCCAAATTCGCTTGCCATTACCATCTCCTCTCCTGTCCCGGCGCGAGAACCGGCGCGGGCACATTGCATGTTATCCAAATATGAGACTATTGTCTCCTAATGAGTTCGGGTGCCGCTGGTGCCGGAACACAAAGGGCAGTTCGCAAGGAGAGACGAATGTCGGATGCGGAAATCGCGCAGGATGGCGCCCCCCCGGCCGCGCCGATTTACGCCGCAACCACCCTGGCCGCCACGCCAGGCGTCCCGGATTCGATCCTATTGCGGCATTGGTGGGCACTCGGCGTGATCAGCGCCACTTACATGTTCGCCTTCATGGACCGAATGTCGCTGGCCATCCTCCTGCAGCCGATCAAGATCGAACTGCATCTCAGCGATCAGCAACTCGGATTGCTATCGGGAATTGCCTTCGCGTTCTTCTATTGCACTTTCGGCATCCCGCTCGCTCGCATCGCCGACCGCCATTCGCGGGTGCGATTAATCTCGATCTGCACCGCGATGTGGAGCGTCGCGATGATATTGTGCGGGCAGGCGCGCAATTTCCCCCAGCTATTTCTCGCCCGCATGGGGATAGGAATCGGGGAGGCGGGCTGCGTGCCGCCGGCGCACTCGCTGATCGGGGACTATTTCCCAGGCAAGCGCCGCGCGCTGGCTATCAGCATCTACCAGGCGGGCGCCGTTATTGGGGTCGCCGGCGGCATGGCGCTCGTCGGAGCGCTCGGCCAGCATCTGGGCTGGCGCCTGTCGCTGACGATTGTCGGGGCGGCAGGCTTCCCGCTCGCGCTGCTCGCGCATTTGACCATCACCGAACCATCCAGGCAGAAATTGGCCAAGTGTGATCAGGAAAACGTGTGGGCCGTGCTCAGCGCCTTGCTCCGACGCAAGGCTTTCCTTCATCTGGCCCTGGGGAACTCCCTGAGCAGCATCTGCACTTACGGCATCACCCAATGGACGCCGACCTTCCTGATCCGAAGCTTTGGCATGGGGCTCACCGAAGTTGGCGGATGGACCGGACTGGCGGTGGGAACCAGCGGCATCCTGGGGCTGATTACCGGCGGCCTGCTGATTACCAAGTTGCTGCCTCGGGACGTGCGCTGGGAGCTGTGGCTTCCAACCATCGCCTACAGCGTATCGCTGCCCTTGTACGTCCTCATGTTCTTCAGTCCGACGGCCGCCTGGGCGATCCTGCTCAAGACTCTTGGCTATTTCGGTGCGGCCGTCGCGGGCGGCGTCGCATTTTCAAGCGTGCAGTCGTTCGCCGAACCGCATCGGCGCGCGACCGCCGTCGCCATTGTGCTGTTTCTCATGACCATGCTTGGAATGGGACTGGGCCCTTATTTGATCGGCGTGATGAGCGATCTGCTGGCGCCCCGATTCGGCGTAGAGAGTTTGCGCTATGCGCTGTTGCTGTCGACCGTCATGCTGGCGTGGGCGATATTTCACTTTGCCATGGCAGCGCGGCACTGCATTGCCGACCGCGTTCAGTGAGTATCCCGATGCTGCCGGCCAGCCTTGCAGCACCCGCCGTGCTCCACCGGTCGGTCCTGTCACGACAGATCACCGCGGGCAATGCCAAAAGGCGCCGCGATGGCTTGGGGCTTGCGCAAGAACGCGAATTCCACCCGGCCCGTCCGGATTCAGCCACACGCGCCGGGGCACCCGGCACTGCGAATTTGACCGCCGATCGCACGAAATCGGCTTGACCATCCAGACAAAATCATATTGGGGAATGGCGCACTAATTGATACAGGTGTATCGAAATAGCATGGACGTTGCGCTGCGAATTCGTTCAAGACCAAAGAGCGGGCATGGCGTCAGTATGGACAGGCGGGGCCTGTCTCGGGCTGCTGATCGCGAACAGAGAGGACAGCGATGACCGATTTTTCAATCTCACCCGCGCTTCAGGAAAAGCTCGATTGGATCCGCGCCTTCATCGATCGCGAGGTGCTGCCGATGGATGCGGTTTTCGAAAATTCCGCATTGTATAACGCCGGGCACGCAGCGAGCCGGGCCGTGCTCAAGCCTCTTCAAGAGAAGGTCAAGGCCAAGGGGCTTTGGGGCTTGCACCTGACGCACGAACTTGGCGGTCCCGGCTTCGGCTCTGTCGAACTATGCCACATCAACGAAATCCTCGGCCGAACGCGCTGGGGTCCGATCACGTTCGGCTGTCAGGCGCCGGACAGCGGGAACGGAGAAATCCTCGCGCGCTATGGCACGCCGGGGCAGAAGCAGAAATTCCTGGGTCCGCTCCAGGCGGGCGAAATCTATTCCTGCTTTTCGATGACCGAGGTCGAAGGCGGATCGGACCCGACGCAGTTTTTGTGCAAGGCCACGCTCGAAGGGGATGAATGGGTGATCGAAGGCGAGAAGTGGTTCTCGTCGAACCTTCGCTTCGCGTCATTCGCCATCGTCATGGTTCTGACCGAGCCCGATGCCTCCCCGCATCGCCGCTTCTCCACCTTGCTGGTACCCACCGAAACGCCGGGCATCGAGATCATCCGCAACGTTGGCATGCCCATCGAGGAGATCGGTGGCGGCGGCCACGCCTATGTCCGCTACAACAAGGTGCGAGTGCCGGCGGAGAACCTGCTGGGTGAGCGCGGTGGCGGCTTCGATGTTGCCCAATCGCGGCTCGGCGGAGGGCGCATTCACCATGCAATGCGCACGATCGGCCTGGCGCGCCGGGCGCTTGACATGATGATGGAGCGCGCCGTTTCGCGGACGACACGAGGCAAGCGGCTCGGCGACCACCAGCTCGTGCAGACCGATATCGCCGAATGCTGGATCAAGGTAGAAGAACTCAAGCTGCTGGTGCTCAAGACCGCCTGGCTCCTCGATCAGGGCAAGGATGACGAGTCGCGGCTCTGGATCGGCGCATGCAAGGTGCGTTGCGCCCAGGTCGCGATGGACGTCACCACCAAGGCGATGCACCTGCTCGGTTCGCTGGGCGTATCCAACGAAACGCCGCTCGCCCTCATGCTCATCAACGCACTTTCGATGGGCATCGCCGACGGCCCGACCGAAGTGCATCAGATGCAGATCGGTCGTAACCTGCTCAAGGCTGCGGAACCTGCCGCCGGACGCTTCCCGACCGAGCATCTGCCGGCGCAACGCGCCGCAGCACTCGAACAATTTGAGAAGCAGGCTAATGGACTGCACCCCGATGCTGAGACACGCTAATTGAGTGACATGGCGATATTGCCAAAGTTGGGGTGGTTGGTGGAATGGCCAAGGTCGGCTTCGAACTCGCTTCACGCGCTCTGGCCACTGGTTTGAGAGGCTCGTGGTCTGCCTTCACGGCAATGCTGGCAGGCAGGCCGGTTGAATCTCCTCGCCACTGATGCAATAATCGTCTTTCATTTGCCGCCGCAGCCGTGCCGTCGCTCGCCGGACAGCCTCGGTTCGGCAACAAGAAGATCGACAAGCGGAGTTACATCTTGGCGACGTCAACAAGCGATCAGAGTGCAGAACCGCCCGGCCTGCGCGATCTCAAGCGGGTGGCAGTAACCAAACGCATTTTGGGGGCGGCACGAAAGGTTTTCATCGCGCGCGGCGTGAATGACGCCGATCTGGCCGAGGTGGCCCGAATTGCGGAAGTCGGGCGCGCTACGCTCTATCGCTATTTCGACGGCAAGGACGCCTTGCTGGTGGCGCTGATGCACGAAGATTGGAACAGGCAGGCCGAGCTTTTCCGACGGCTCGTCGAAGTGCCCGAGCTCGGATCGGAGCAGATTTACAATTGGCTGAGCATGCTGGTCTCGATAGCCGATGCCGGGCGCTCCTCGATACCCATCTATCAGGCCAGCTTCCAAGCATTGGATATGGGCAGTGCTCTTCGCCAGCACCGCGAAAGGCTGATGGACATCCTGGCTACGCGTTTCAAGGGATTCGGCAATACTCCAGGGCGTGGGCGAATCAAAGGCGCTCTCAGGCTGGTTCAAATCGAACAGTTCGCGATCTATTCGGCTTACAGCAATACCCCTGAAACGACTCATTACGCTTGCAAGCTCATGACCCGTAAGC
>JAHFPT010000069.1 GCA_023266625.1 Novosphingobium sp.
GCTCTCATCGTCATAGTTGAAATCGGCTCCCGGAAACTGAAGGTCTTCAAATGCCACATAGGTGCCGACGGGTACGCCCGCAAACAAGGGACTCGTTCCCGTGTAGTTGGTCGAATAAACATGGTTATGGCCGGATGTGTCACCCAGCAAGTCATAGGCTGCGTTCAGCGATGCATCGGAATAGGCATCCTGACCAAGATCCAGATTGTGGAGGATGAAAGTCAGCGTGTCGCCAATATTGGCAAAGCCCAGATTGAAGCTATCACCCGAAGCGGAGGTGTGGTTGTTCAGGCCAAATCCTGCGCCGGTTTGCACACCGTTGACCAGCAGGCCAACCTCATTGGCATATCCGGCAGAAAAGCCTCCGACAATATAGGCAATGATATCCCCACTGGACGCTGCGGTGAAGGTATAGGTTGTGGTGTTGTAGCTTCCCGAATCCGGATAGGGGATCAGGTCGGCAGCCAATGCAGGCCCGGAGGAAAGGGTCAGCGCGCCTGCGAGTAAAGCGGTCTTGAGTAGCAATTTCATGTCGGTTTCCCCTGTAATATAGTAGTGCCGCTGGCACCTAGGAGTACTCTCCAATGCGCCAGCTATGCGTAGTTCAGGCGTAAGAAACCGCCAGCTTCGTCCGCCGCTGCCCATTTGCGCGCCGCATCGCGCCGCCGATCAGGCCGAAGCCCGCGATCATCAGCGCCCAGCTGGCCGGTTCGGGGACGGCACCGCCGACATCGGTGCTATCTGCGACGAAATAAAAGGCTGGTTGGTTATATAACCGCGCTTCGGCACCCGGAGTGTCGTATGAATCCAGCGTGCCGGTATAGCGCACGCCCGAGAAGGTCAGACTGGCCGGAAGGCCGCCGGCAAATTCGGACGAGGTGAAATACTGGCCAAAATGAGCGTCGCCCTCGGTGTCGGTCAGGATGTTCGAGGTGAGAAATGCATTGCCCAGCGCATCGAGAAACGAAAATATTCCGGTGCCAGTGACTTGCGAGCTTGGCGAACCCGAAAAGGAAAAGGCCCAGACAGCCGAAAGATTGTCAACGGTCAGGGTCTGCGAACCGAGGAAATCGACTGTGTAGTCGAATGTATCTCCGGCCGCGATGCTCACACTATAGCCGCCATTGAAGGCAGGAGTATCGTTCCAGCCCTGGAATCCCGGCCCGGGAGCCGCTTTCGGCTGAGTCAGATCTAAGGTCTGGTTGACGGCGACCACTGCAGCCTGCGCCTGTCCGGCAAAGCCCAGTGCGCCTGCGAGCAAAGCGGTCTTGAGTAACAATTTCATGTCAATTACCCCTGTTTGGCATGGAACGTATGGCATGGAACCGCTGGCAGCCTTTGGCTGTCTCACCGGAAAAATTCTTCGGAAAATGGTTTGCGACTCTTTAACCATTGGCAAACTGTCAGATTATCGGGGCGGTCATACCCTCCAATCAGAGGGTTAAGGTAGTAGTTCTACATACTGTGCCAAATCGGGAATCGGCCTGATTGGCAAACCTGCTTAAAGATCGACGATACCCAACGATGCAGCGATCGCCGCCAGTTCCGCGCGTGAACGCACCTTGAGCTTGCGCTTGGCCTTCTCGACATGTTCATGCGCGGTCGAGTTGGCGATGCCGAGTGCCTGCCCGATGTCGGCATCGGATTTGCCGTGTGCGACCAGCCGTATCGCCGCGATCTCGCGGGCGCTCAGACCTGCCGGGGGTATCGCAAAGCCATGCCGGCCGACCAGTGTGCGCACATAGCTGTGAAGACAGATACAGATCAGCGTCAGATAGCCGACATCGGCCAGATCGGCACAGTCCCGGTGTCCGGCGAGACTGACCAGGCCGATCCGTCCGCTGGCCTGGGGCAAGGGCACGATCAGACCCTCGACCCAGCCAGCTGCCGCCGCCTTTTCGAGCGCCTCCGTCCCCAATTTCGACAGCTTGCGGCTGGCACGCAAATCCGTCCAGGTGAAGGCCTCGCTGCGCAGCGCAATTTCGTCGACAATAGGGTCGCGGTCGATCAGGCCAGCGCTCATGTAAAAGTCGCGCCAGCTGTCAGGCCAGCCGATGATGTGAAACGCCGAGCGATCGCGATCCTTGAGATCGACTTCGCCGCTAGCGAAAGTATCGAAGCCGAAGGGCGCGATGGTATCGGCGAACAACGCGCCGCATTCCTGCGGTGTCGCCAGCCGCCGCAAACGGCGATTGAACCCGATAGCATCCAGATCGCGAATGGTTGCCCCCTGCTTGGTCATTCGGCGCGGCATTGGTTGCACGCGAAGCGCCCGCCGTCAAAATATTCGCGGGGAACACCGCCAGGGCCACTTCGGCAGGGCAGAAATTAACCTCGATCCGCCTGCCTTTTGCGCACATTGTGCGTTGTCCAATTGTAAAGCCTGCCTATCTAGGTTTACACTGCGACCATGCGCATCCCTTTGCGGCGCGAATCGGAATTGATGACGTGACTATCCAGATTGTCATTCTCGCCATGATTGCGGCCTTCCTGGGCCTGCGGCTCTATTCTGTGCTGGGCCGCAGGGCCGAGCACGAGGAAGAGACGATCCAGGGCCGATTCGAGGAGAAGCCGGGCATACCGGGTGCGCCTGCCGCATCCTCGCCGCGTCTGCCTGCTCCACCGGTGCAGGCCCCGAACACACAGACAGGACCCCAGCCGCGCCGCGAGACTGGGGCTGCGGTTCCCGCCGTTGAACGGGGCCTGCGCGAGATTTCCAGTGCCGACCGCCGGTTCGATATCACCGCCTTTATCGAAGGCGCGCGCGGGGCCTATCGCATGATTCTCGAAGCCTTCTGGCGCGGGGACAAGGACGAGCTGACGCAGCTTTGCGACCGCGATGTGTTCGACGGCTTCGCTGCCGCCATCGATGCCCGCTTGGCTGCGGGTGAAACCCTGGAAAACCGGCTGGTGCGGATCGAGGAAATGACCATCGTCGCGGCCAGCTATGAGGCTCCGCTTGCTCGCGTTTCAGTGTGCTTTGCTGCCGATATTGCAACGGTAACGCGCGATGCCAAGGGTCTGGTCGTGGCCGGCTCGCTCGACGATGCGGTCGAGACGCGCGATATCTGGACTTTCACTCGCGATGTTTCCGCATCCGCGCCCGACTGGCTGCTCGACGAGACTGACGAGGGTTAGTGGCTGGGGGGTTGACCAGGTGAGCGCGGCGCGCGTGCGCAGCCTCGCCGCGATTGCCCTGTTGATGCTGCTCGCGGCCTGCGGCCAGCTGGTCCCGCCGACGACACTGCCGCCACCATCCGATACGGCCAAGGGGGCGGGCGTCTTCCGCGGCCCGGCGATCGGCGGATTGCGGATCGCCAGCGACGACGCAGCCTCGGCGCTGGTTTCATTCCGCGAAAGCTGCCCGCGGCTGCTCGCCAGGACCGACGCCAGCCTGCTGACCAGCCCGGGTGACTGGAAACCCGCCTGCGATGCGGCAGCAAGCTGGCCCGCCGCCGGTGCTGCGGGCTTCTTCGTGCGGTATTTCGAGACTGCCCGCATTGGCGATGGCAAGGCCTATGCCACAGGCTATTACGAGCCCGAGATTGCCGGGGTTCGCCGCCGCGAGGCGGGCTTCGATGTCCCGGTCTATCGCATGCCGCCCGATCTTGTCCGCGCCAAACCGGGCGATGCTCCGCCCAATGCCTCGGGCCAGCAGCCCTCGGGCCGCTATGACGAGAGCGGAAAATTCGTGCCCTACTACGACCGCACGGCGATCGAAGAAGGCGCGCTGATGGGCAAGGGGCTGGAAGTGGCCTGGGCTCAGGACGCCCTCGAATTCTTCTTCCTCCAGGTCCAGGGTTCGGGGCGGCTGCGCGCCCCCGATGGCAGCGTGATGCGGATCGGCTATGCCGGACAGAACGGCCTGCCCTATACCGGCATCGGCAGCGCCATGCGCGCACGCGGGCTGATCGGCAGCGGGCCGGGGCAATATTCCGGCTCGATGCAGGGCATCATGCAATATGTCCGCGAACACCCCGATGATGGCCGCGCGCTGATGCGCGAGAACAAGAGCTGGGTGTTCTTCAGCGAGTCGATCGGAGATGGCCCGAAGGGCGCGCTGGGCGTGCCGGTGCGCGCCAGATCGAGCGTTGCCGCCGATCCCAAATTCGTGCCGCTGGGCGCGCCGGTGTGGCTGGCGCTCGATCGCAGCGAGGCCAACGGTCTGTGGATCGCGCAGGATACCGGCGGCGCGATCAAGGGCGCCAACCGCTTTGATACATTCTGGGGCGCGGGCAGCGATGCCCGCACGACAGCCGGCGGCATGAGCGGGCGCGGGCAGGCCTTCCTGCTGCTTCCCAAAGGCGCGTTGCAGCGCCTCGGCCGCAAGTGAGGCGCAGTCTGTCGCGCGAAGAAGCCACGCTGTGGGCGCGGGTGGCGGGGACTGTGGTGCCGATCAATCCTCCCTACTCCTCTCCCCTTGCGGGAGAGGAAAGCGCAGCTTGCTCCGCAGGAGCTAGCGAAGCTTGGAGAGGGGGGCGACGAAGCGCTTCCTCGCTCCCCTCTCCAACTGCGGCTAGCTCGCTTCGCTCACAAGCCTTCGTATCCTCTCCCGCAAGGGGAGAGGACCTGCGCAATCGCCCCCAGACCCTCGATGCCAGCTGGGATCGCAAGCTTGCCCACGGCCTCGTCCAGCCCGATTTCACCCTCGACCTCCACGGCTATTCGCTTGATGCTGCGCATACCCGGCTCGATCACGGACTGGCGCTGGCCCTGGTGCAAGGCGCGCGGCTGGTCTTGCTGATTACCGGACGGCAACGTCCCTCAGACGGGCACGGCGGGCGCGGCGAGCGGCGCGGGGCGATCCGGGCCAAGTTTCTCGACTGGCTGGCGACGGGGTCGCATGGCAGCCGCATCGCCGCGATTCGTCCGGCCCATCCGCGCCACGGCGGGGCGGGGGCGGTTTATGTGGTTCTCAGGAGGGCGCGGTGATGGCAGTTCATGGCCTTCGACAGGCTCAGGCTTAGCGGGGTTGGGGTTAAGGCAAAGAAGCCCGCTCAGGCTGAGCCTGTCGAAGCCCGTGCGCAGCCTAACCGCACTGTCCCCGGTGCAGCAGCTTGTGATCCGCCAGCACCAGCGCCATCATCGCCTCGACCACTGGCGTGCCGCGAATGCCGACGCAGGGATCATGGCGGCCTTTGGTCTGGATTTCAGTAGCTTCCCCCGAACGCGTAATCGTCTCGACCGGCGTCAGAATCGAGCTGGTTGGCTTGAAGGCAACACGCACGACGACCGGCTGGCCGGTGGAAATCCCGCCTGCAACGCCGCCCGAATGGTTGGCGAGGAATTCGGGGTTTTCTGCTCCCCCGCCAGATTTGGGCCGCATCCGATCGGCATTCTGCTCGCCGGTCAGCCTTGCAGCGGCAAAGCCGTCGCCAATCTCGACGCCCTTGACCGCGTTGATGCTCATCATTGCCCCGGCCAGATCGGCATCGAGCTTGGCATAGAGCGGCGCGCCCCAGCCTGCCGGAACCCCGGTGGCGACACATTCGACCACCGCGCCGACCGAGGAGCCGGACAGCCGCGCCGCATCGACGATCTTCTCCCAGCGCAGCGCTGCCGCCGGATCCGGGCAGAAGAACGGATTGCGGGAAATTTCGCTCTCGTCGAAGGTGGCGCTGTCAATCGTATCACCGCCGATTTCAGAGACATAGGCGAGGATGTTCACCTCGGGGATGACCAGCCGCGCCACGCCGCCCGCTGCCACCCGCGCCGCCGTCTCGCGCGCCGAGCTGCGCCCGCCGCCGCGATAGTCGCGCAGGCCGTATTTGGCATCATAGGCATAGTCGGCGTGACCGGGGCGATAGGCCTTGGCGACTTCGGAATAGTCCTTCGAGCGCTGATCGACATTCTCGATCATCAGCGAAATCGGGGTGCCGGTGGTTTGTCCTTCGAAGACACCCGAAAGGATCCGCACCACATCCGGCTCCTGCCGCTGGGTGGTGAACTTCGACTGGCCCGGGCGGCGCGCATCGAGGAATGGCTGGATATCGGCTTCGGTCAGTGCCAGTCCCGGCGGGCAGCCATCGATCACCGCGCCCAGTGCAGGCCCGTGGCTTTCGCCCCAGCTGGTGAAACGCAGCAGGCGACCGAAGGTGTTGATGCTCATGGGTAGGGGCTTTGTCGTGGAATGGAGAAAAAGTCCATGGGGCCAGCGCCGTGTGCGTGGTTGACCTCCGGTCGCCTTCGGCTCGACAAGCTCAGCATGAGCGGGTCTTTGGAAATTGCTCCCAACCCCGCTCAGCCTGACCTTGTCTAAGGCCACGCGTCAGGGCTAGGAGCCTAGCAATGTTTTTAGTCGTCTTCCGCAATCGCAAGCGCGCCGGCATCGACGCCGCCGCCTATGCCGCCGATGCCGAACGGATGGAGGTGCTAGCGAGTACCCAGCCCGGCTTCCTGTCCTTCAAGAGTTACCAGGCCGAGGATGGGGAGGTCGTCGCCATCTCCGAATGGGCAAGCGAGGCTGCGGTGCATGCCTGGGGCAGTCATCCCGAACACGCTGTGATCCAGCAGCGCGGGCGGGGCGAGTATTACGAGGAGTACACATTGTTCTCCTGCGTCGAGCCGCGTGTGCACCAGTTCGAGAGGAGAGAGCCTTGACCGTCACCTTTTACGGAATCCCCAATTGCGACACGGTAAAAAAGGCGCGTGTCTGGCTGGAAGGGAAGGGCTTGGCCTACACCTTCCACGACTACAAAAAGCTGGGTGCCGATGCCGCAAGGATCGCCCGATGGGTGGAGCAGGCTGGCTGGGAAGTGGTGCTCAACCGCTCAGGCACGACGTTCAAAAAACTTCCTGACGCCGAAAAGCAAGGGCTGGACGCGCAAAAGGCGGTGGCGCTGATGGCGGCGAACCCGAGCTGTATCAAGCGCCCGGTGCTCGAACATCCCGGCGGGCTGCTGGTCGGATTCAAGCCTGACGCGTGGGAAACCGCGCTGGCCTGATGGTTAACGGCATTTGCGGGCAGGGTTTTCCTGCGCCAATTGACCGGCTATATGCGCTGCTCATTCTGGATTCATTCTGGAGCTAGCCATGATTTCGCTATTCAAGGGACTGATTCCCGCGATCTTGCTGACCTGGGTCGTTTCTGGAATCATGGGATCGAATGGTTCGAAGGGGGGGTTCCTCTTCATCCATCAGCTTAACATTGCCGGGAACAGCGCCTTCGCGACCTCTTCGCACAACTTCTACTGGTCCTGGCCGCTGTTTATCTTTTCTACGGCCCTGTCGTTCTTCATCTTCAAGATGCTGGAGTGATTCGCGCTTCGCTCCTTCGGGATCCTACCAGCGCGCGGTAACGATGTAATTGAGCGCGAGGTCCTGGCTGAGATGCAGGCCTTTCATCGGCGACCAGGCGATACCCTGCGGCGCACCCATCGCCAGACCGGCATCTGCCAGTATTTCGCTGAGTTCGTCGGGGGTGATGAAGTGGTCCCAATGGTGGGTGCCGCGCGGAATCGCGCCAAGTCGCTCCGCCGCCTCGACCAGCAGCAGCCGCGATTGCTGCGTGCGGTTGGGGGTGGAGAGGATCATCAAGCCGCCAGGCGCGAGCGCTGCCGCCAGCGCCGCGAGGAAGGCGGGCTTGTCGGCGACATGTTCGATCACCTCCATCGCGGCGACCAGATCGAAGCCGGTGAGGTTCAAATCAGCCACATCACCGCATAGATATGTAAGCCCCTCCCCTTCAGGGGAGGGGCTTAAGGAGTCCCGAACCCTCGGCATGCGCCTTCGCAACGTCTATATTCTCCTTAGCCGCATCCACCCCGGTCACCGCTGCGCCCAGCCTGGCCAGCGGCTCGCACAGCAAACCCGCACCGCAGCCGACATCGAGCGCGCGCATGCCCGTCAGCGGCTTGACCCCGCGCGCATCCCCGCCCCAATGCGCGTCAATCGCCGCGCGGATAAAGCCGAGGCGTAACGGGTTCAGCCGGTGCAGCATGGCGGACGACCCCTTCGGGTCCCACCAGTCGGCGGCGAGCTTGCCGAAATGGGCGGCCTCGGCCGGGCGAATAGTTGCAATAGCCATGGCACCTCCCTAACAGGACGCCCGCCCGGACCCAAGCGTCCGGATCAGTTTCGCAGGAGTTCTTTTCTTGGCCCGCATTGTGATGAAATTCGGCGGCACTTCGATGGCCGGGTCCGAGCGCATCCGCCGCGTTGCCAATATCGTGCGCCGCCAGCAGGCCGCAGGCCACGAGGTGGCAGTGGTGGTCTCGGCGATGGCCGGGGAGACCGACCGGCTGGTGACCTTCTGCCGCGAGGCGGATGCGCTCTATGATCCGGCCGAATATGACGTGGTGGTGGCCGCTGGCGAACAGGTGACTGCGGGGCTCCTCGCGATGACTCTCCAGGCGATGGGCTGCAAGGCGCGCAGCTGGCTCGGCTGGCAGCTGCCGGTGCGCACCGACGATGCCCATGCCAAGGCGCGGATCGAGTCGATTGATTCGCCCGCGTTGATTGCCTCGATGGCGGCGGGCGAGATTGCGGTGATTCCCGGGTTTCAGGGGCTGACCACCGACAATCGCATCACCACGCTGGGGCGCGGCGGGTCGGACACGTCGGCAGTCGCGGTGGCGGCGGCGATCAAGGCCGATCGCTGCGATATCTATACCGATGTCGACGGCGTCTACACCACTGACCCGCGCATCGTCGCCAAGGCGCGCAAGCTCAGACACGTCACCTATGAAGAGATGCTGGAACTGGCCTCGGTCGGCTCCAAAGTGCTGCAAACCCGCTCGGTCGGTCTCGCGATGAAGGAAGGCGTGCGGGTGCAGGTGCTCTCAAGTTTCATCGACGACGACGCGCCTGCCGCCGACACGCTGCCCGGCACGATGATCGTAAGCGATGCGGAATTGGCCAATATTCAAAAGGATTTGAACGTGGAAAGCCATTTGATCACCGGCATCGCCGCCGACAAGAATGAGGCGAAGGTCACGCTGACCCGCATTGCCGACCGGCCGGGCGCGGTGGCGACGATCTTCGGTCCGCTGGCGGCGGCGAATATCAATGTCGACATGATCATCCAGAACATCGCCAAGGACAAGGGCGAGACCGACGTGACTTTCACCGTCCCCGCCGCCGATCTCGCGCGCACCCAGGCGCTGATCGAGGAGCGCAAGGAAGAGATCGGCTATTACCGGATGATCGCCGAGGGCAAGATTGCCAAGATCAGCGTCGTCGGCGTTGGCATGCGCAGCCACGCCGGGATTGCCGCGACGATGTTCAAGGCATTGGCGGACCGGGGCATCAATATTCAGGCGATTTCGACCAGCGAGATCAAGGTTTCGGTGTTGATTGACGAGGATGAGACGGAATTGGCTGTGCGGGTGCTGCATACTGCCTATGGGCTGGATGCAGTGGATGAAGCGGCATGACACTTATTCCCCTCTCGCTTGCGGGAGGGGTTAGGGGAGGGCTTGTTTGATCTCGCGCAACGCCTGTGGCAACAGCCCCTCCCCCGGCCCCTCCCGCAGGCGGGAGGGGAGGAGTATTGAATGAGTCATTTTTTGAAAACGTCCGCACTGATGCAGCGCGGCACCGCATTCCTTGGCAGCGAATATGCCATCCTCTGCGGCGCCATGTCGTGGGTGTCGGAGCGCAATCTGGTTGCCGCCATATCCAACGCGGGCGGCTTCGGGGTGATCGCCTGCGGGGCGATGACGCCTGAGCTGCTCGATGGTGAAATTACCGGGACCAAGGCGCTGGCGAGGAAGCCCTTTGGCGTCAATCTCATCACCATGCACCCGCAGCTGTTCGAACTAATCGGCGTCTGCGCGAAGCACAAGGTCGGCCATGTCGTGCTCGCAGGCGGCATTCCGCCCAAGGGCAGTGTCGAGGCGATCAGGGAATTGGGTGCGAAGGTTATCTGCTTTGCCCCGACACTGGCGCTGGGGAAAAAGCTGCTGCGCTCGGGCGCGGATGCGCTGGTGATCGAAGGGATGGAGGCGGGCGGCCATATCGGTCCGGTCTCGACATCGGTGCTGGCGCAGGAAATTCTGCCAGAGCTGGCGGAAGACAACCTCATCTTCGTCGCTGGGGGAATTGGCCGGGGTGAGGTGATTGCCTCCTATCTCGAAATGGGCGCTTGCGGTGTCCAGCTGGGCACCCGCTTTGCCTGCGCGACTGAGTCCATCGCCCATCCCGATTTCAAGAAAGCCTTCTTCCGCGCCAATGCCCGCGATGCGATCGCCTCGGTGCAGGTCGATCCGCGCCTGCCGGTGATCCCGGTGCGTGCGCTCAAGAACAAGGGCACCGAGGAATTCACCGCCAAGCAGATCGAAGTGGGCAAATTGCTCGATCAGGGCAGCGTCGATATGGGCGAGGCGCAACTCAGGATCGAGCATTTCTGGGCAGGCGCGCTGCGCCGCGCGGTGATCGATGGCGATGTCGAGAACGGATCGCTGATGGCGGGGCAGTCAGTGGGCATGGTGACGAAAGAGGAGCCGGTCGCCGAAATCATGGCTGCGCTGATGGCGGAATGCGAGGCGGCACTGGCGACGCGCAAAGCCGCCTGACTTATGCCCGATGTGCAAATCCTGACGGTGTCCTGCTGTGACCGTCCGGGGATCACCGCGCGGGTGACCTCCTATCTGTTCGACAAGGGCGGCAATGTCATCGAGGCGCAGCAGTTCAACGACACCGAAGACGGCACCTTCTTCATGCGCGTCGCCTTCGATCCCGGCCCGGCCGATCCGGAGGCGATCCGCGCCGGTTTTGCCGGACTCGCGGCAGAATTGAGCATGCGCTGGAGCCTCAGGAGCCGCGAGCGCCCACGCAAGGTCATGTTGCTGGTCAGCAAGTTCGACCATTGCCTGGCCGATCTGCTCTACCGGGTGCGGATCGGCGAGCTGGCGATGGATGTGGTTGCAATCGTCTGCAATCATCCGCGCGAGGCGCTGGTTCATTCTATGATCGGCGATATCCCGTTCCATTATCTGCCGGTGACCAAAGAGACCAAGGCGGAGCAGGAGGCGCAGATACAGGCGCTGGTCAAGCAGACCGGCTCCGAACTGGTGGTGCTCGCCCGCTATATGCAGATTCTCTCGGACGAGATGGCGACATTCTTTTCGGGGCGCTGCATCAACATCCACCACAGCTTTCTGCCGGGTTTCAAGGGAGCCAAGCCCTATCATCAGGCGCATGCCCGCGGGGTCAAGATGATCGGGGCGACCGCGCATTATGTGACAGTGGACCTCGACGAGGGGCCGATTATCCATCAGGATGTCGAAGCGATCACCCACGCCGACTCACCCGAGGATCTTGTCCGCAAGGGGCGGGACATCGAACGACGGGTGCTGGCTGAAGCCGTGCGGCTGCATCTGGAGGACCGGGTGCTTTTGAACGGTTGCAAGACGGTGGTGTTCAGGAGCTGACACCGCCACCGGGAGAGAAGCAATGCAGGTCAACGGCGTGAACCACATCAATATTGTCGCAGCCGACCTCGACAGGACCGTGGAATTTTACGAATCGGTGCTCGGCATGAAGGCGCAGCCGATCCCGGTGGCGATGCCCGGCTTCAACGGTCGATGGATATTCGACAGTCAGGGCCGGCCGATTATCCATGTGCAGGGCTATAATCCGGAGCGGCACGGGGAGCCCAAAAGCGGGCCGACCGGATCGATTGATCACGTCTCGCTGACTTGCACAGGCTTTGCCGATACCCAGAAGCGCTGCAAGGAATTGGGCGTGGACTTCCGGGTCAACGACCGGCAGTTCGGCGATTTGCGGCAGGTGTTTGTCACCGATCCGGACAATGTCTCGCTGGAGCTGAACTTCGCGGGGGATTGAGGGGCACTACCCAATCCTCAGCGTTCCCAGCACCCCGCCATCGACCGCCAGCTCCTGCGCCGTCACATGGCTCGCCTCGTCCGAGAGGAGAAAGGCAGCCACAGCCCCTGCTTCCTCGGGTCGCCCGATCCGTCCCTGCGGGGTGGTCGAAGCCATCGCCGCGACCGCTTCGGCGGGAGCGCCATTCATCATCGGCGTGTCGATAAATCCGGGGTGAAGACAGTTGCAGCGCACACCGCTGGCGGCTGCTTCCATCGCCACCGTGCGGGCGAGGCCGAGCGTGGCGTGCTTGCTGACGCAATAGCCCATGTTGCCCGCCATGCCGCGCACCGCGCCCAATGTCCCGGTCAGCAGGATTGCGCCTTTGCCCCGCGCCATCATGCCGGGCAGGACATGGCGCAGCGCCCAGAACGGCGACCAGACGTTGATCCGCAGCGCCATTTCGAAAGCTTCGTCGGTATAGTCGCTGGTCAAGCCATACATGCCTTCGGCGGCGGCATTGAGGAACAGCCCGTCGATCGGCCCGTTGCGCAGGGTAGCCGCATCGAGTGCGGCTAGCAGAGGCTCCTTTTCGCCGACATCACAGGGAATAGCGAAACCCGCCGGACCGATCGCCGCGACGGCCTCATTGAGCTTGTCCGGACGCCGGGCGATCAGCGTAACCTTGCCGCCCGCCGCCGCGATCTTCTCCGCAGTTGCCCGGCCAATGCCTGTCGAACCGCCGGTTATGACAACATGCTGCCCGCTGAAATCCATTATTTCCCCTCCATGGCGATGAAGCGGGCCCATACTTGGACGTCAGGGTGCTGGCTGGTATCCGGAGACCACTGCTGCTCCATCAGCGCCCGGGCCTTGGCCTCGTCCACGCCACGGATGTCGCGGTTGTATCGATAGAAAAAGGCGGAAACGCGATAGTTCATCATGCAATGGACATGGATTTGCGCATCGTTGTCTTCGATAGCCTGACAAAATTCCTCGAAGTGGCGTTCGTCGGGGGAATCGAAGGGGATCGGGATGTGTGTGTAGCGTATTCCCTCAGCGGCCAACAGCGCTGCTTCGTCCACCAGCGCGCCGGGCGAATCGTCGAGCGCCAGATTGATGACATGGCGCACGCCGATTTCCGCAAGGTAGGGAATATCGTCTGCCACAAGCCTGCCCGATGTCGTGGTGCGTTCGTCAAGACGCTGCCAGGCTGTGATCTGCTCCGGGTCGTCCGCCATCTTCCTCATCCCGCTATGGTGAAATCCGGACTTCGTGTTACCTTTACCAAGGTCAGATGCAAGGCGGGAGCGAGCAGCCATGTGCGACGACATCACGGCATCGGCGGAGGAAGCTGCGCTCGAGGAGTCCACACAAGAACGGGGGGGCATCTCCCGGCGGCAATTCGCGGCAATGAGCGCGGCAGTGGCGATGGTGGCCTGCGCCAAGCCGAGCGACGGCAAGACCGCCGCGCTGAGCGAAACCACGGTGCACATCCAGACGCCCGATGGCATGGCCGATGCCTTCTTCGTTCATCCGGCCAAGGGCAAGCATCCCGGGGTGATCCTCTGGCCCGATGTCGGCGGGTTGCGCGAGGTCTTTGATGTCATGGGCCGGCGGCTGGCTGCGGCGGGCTATGCGGTGCTGGTAGTCAACCAGTATTACCGTTCCGCACCGGCCCCGGTGCTGACCAGCTTTGCCGAGTGGCGCACGCCTGTGGGACAGGCCAGGCTGGGGCCGATGATCGCAGCGGTGACCAGCGCCGGTGTTGCCCGTGATGGCGCTGCCTTTGTCGCCTGGCTCGATACGCAAGGCGCAGTCGACAAGCACAAGGGCATCGGCAGCCAGGGCTATTGTATGGGCGGACCCTTCGCCATCCGCACTGCCGCTGCCGCGCCGGGACGGGTGCGCGCTGCGGCCAGTTTCCACGGCGCGGGGTTGGTGGGCACGACTGCCGATAGCCCAAATCGGTTGCTGGCCACGACCCAGGCCGCCTTTCTCATCGCCATAGGCCGCAACGACGATGCCCGCGCGCCGGGTGACAAGGATGCCCTGCGTGCCGCCGCCGATGCCGCCAAGCGCCCCGCCGAGATCGAGGTCTATCCTGCCGATCACGGCTGGTGTGTCGCCGATACGCCGATCTACGATGCGGCACAGGCAGAACGCGCCTGGGGGCGTTTGCTGGCGCTTTATGCGAAGCTATAGCGAATCGTCGTCCCGGATCACGTCCGGGACGACGTGTGTTTTCCTTGCCCCCCGCGCCAGCGCCGCTAACATGCCGCCATCTGAACGGGAGTAATGCAATGGGCGGTTTTCTGGTTTCGCTGCTGGTGGTGGTTTTCCTGTTTCTGCTGATGGGCGTGCGCATCGTGCGGCAGGGGTTCGTTTATACCGTCGAGCGGCTCGGCAAATATTCGCTGGCGGCAGAGCCAGGCCTGCACCTTATCATCCCGTTCATCGACCGGGTCGGCCACAAGGTCAACATGATGGAGCAGGTTCTTGATATTCCGGGGCAGGAAATTATCACCCGTGATAATGCCATGGTCGGGGTTGATGCCATTGTCTTCTTTCAGGTGCTCGATGCCGGCAAGGCCGCCTATGAGGTGGCAAACCTCTATGTCGCGATCATGCAGCTGACGACGACCAATCTGCGCACGGTGATGGGCTCGATGGACCTTGACGAGACGCTGTCGCGGCGCGACGAGATCAACGCCAAGCTGCTGCAGGTGATCGATCACGCCACCGAGCCGTGGGGGGTGAAGATCACCCGCATCGAGATCAAAGACATCCGTCCGCCTGCCGACATCTCTAACGCCATGGCTCGCCAGATGAAGGCGGAGCGCGAGAAGCGCGCCAATATCCTCGAGGCCGAGGGGTTCCGCCAGGCCGAAATCTTGAAGGCCGAAGGTGAAAAGCAAGCCGCGATCCTCTCGGCAGAAGGCCGCAAGGAAGCTGCCTTCCGCGACGCAGAAGCACGCGAGCGGTCGGCGCAGGCCGAAGCGGCGGCAACCAAAGTGGTGTCCGAGGCCATCGCCACTTCGGGCACCCAGGCGCTCAACTATTTCGTCGCGCAGAAATACACCGAGGCAGTGGCGGCCTTCGCCACCTCGCCCAATGCCAAGACCATCCTGTTCCCGGTCGAAGCGACCCAGCTGATCGGTTCGCTGGGCGGGATCGGCGAACTGGTGAGAGATTCGTTCGGCGACAAGAAGGGATAGGGCCGATGGTCAAAATACCAATCATCGTCATTGCGAGGGCCGCAGGCCCGCAGCAATCCAGTGCCACTCACGCCGCCCTGGATTGCTGCGGGCCTGCGGCCCTCGCAATGACGAAGGAGTAGGGGCATGGGCTGGCTCGACGGCTTCGAACCGCATTATGGCTGGCTGGCCATCGGACTGGTGCTGGCTGCCGCCGAAATGGCGATTCCCGGTGTCTTTCTGATCTGGCTGGCCGGAGCGGCACTGATCACCGGGATGATTGTCTGGGCGGTGCCGATTGGCGTACCGTTGCAAATCGTCATTTTCGCCGCGCTGGCAATTGTCGCTGTGTTCAGCGGCAAGCGCTACCTCGCCGCCCATCCGGTGGTCTCCGCCGATCCGCTGATGAACGATCGCGGCGCGCGGCTGGTGGGCGAAGTGGTAACCGTCACGCACGCCATCGATAGCGGCAGCGGCCGGGTTCATCATGGCGATTCCGAATGGCAGGTGCACGGCCCGGATGCCGAGCCGGGAACCAAGATGCGGGTTTCGGGGCATGATGGTACGGTGCTGATTGTCGAGCATTTGCATTGATCCCAAATACACGTTCGGAGTGATTCTGATGCCCGACAAGATCCAGCTCACCGAAGCCGAATGGCTCGAAAAACTCGGCCCGGAGAAGTATCAAATCCTCCGCCAGGCCGGGACCGAGCGGGCTTTCACTGGCGAATATGAGCAGAACAAGGCGACCGGGGTCTATATGTGCGGCGGTTGCGGCGCGCCGCTGTTCGCTTCGGAGACCAAATACAACTCCGGTTCGGGCTGGCCGAGCTACACCGACCCGGTCGCACCGAATGCCGTCGAGGAACTGCGCGACACCGCGCACGGCATGGTCCGCACCGAAGTGCGCTGCGCTAAGTGCGAGGGGCATCTGGGCCATGTCTTCCCCGACGGCCCCGGCGAAAACGGGCTGCGCTATTGCATCAATAGCGCCAGCCTTGAGTTCAAGCCGAAGGAATAGCGCAGCAGCGGGGGACGAATTGCGCGCGGCCTTTGCCCCACCCGTTAAGCCTGTGTTAGTCACGGCCCATGCAGATCGCTGCGATGTTCGGGGAGGCTGACTGGCCAGATGGCGCGCAACGATAATCTCCGGCGGAGCGCCGAACCACCTGCGCCGCCACCCCGCAAGGGTAAACCCAAACGGCCCCGGCGCTGGTTCCGGCGTCTGCTGGTCTGGGGCTTTGCGCTTACCCTACTGGCGGCGCTGGTTCTCGCGGTCGCGGTCGGGCTGACCGCGCAGTCGCTGCCCAGCTTCAGCCAGCTGAAGAACACCCAGGTCGGCGAACAGATGATTGTCGTGCGCGCGCGCGACGGCACCGAACTGGTCAGCATCGGGCCGAGTTACGGCAAATGGCTGCCCTATAGCCAGATACCCAAGGTGATGCGCGATGCCATGGTCTCGGTCGAGGACCGGCGGTTCCGCTCGCACATCGGCGTCGATCCGATCGGCATTGGCCGCTCGATCTTCGTGCGCTATCAGTCCGGCCGCTTCAAGCAGGGTGCCTCGACAATCACCCAGCAGCTGGCGCGCAACATCTTCCTCAACAACAGCAAGACCGTCACCCGCAAGCTGCGCGAGGCGGTGCTGGCGATGGCGCTCGAATGGAAGTTTTCCAAGAACGAGATCCTCGAGCTCTATCTCAACAAGGTCTATTTCGGCGGCGGGGCCTATGGCATCGATTCCGCCAGCCGCAAATTTTTCGGCCATGCCGGCACGCAGATTTCGCTTACCGAGGCGACGATCATTGCCGGGCTGGTCAAGGCCCCATCGCATTTCTCGCCAACCGCCGATGCCAAGGCAGCCGTCGACCGCGCCAGGGTCGTGCTCGAAGTGATGCAGGCGAACGGCACGATCGGTGCCGACGAGGCTGCGGGGGTTGACCTCGACGCAGTCAAATTCGCGCCGGAGGCCGGGCAGAACTCGGTGCGCTATTTCACCGATTGGGCGCTGCCTCAGCTTGAACTGCTGTTGCAGGACAATAGCGAGCCGATCGAGGTCTGGACCACGCTCGACGTCGGCATGCAGCGCACAGCGGCGGCAGCGGTGCATGCGCAGACGCCCAGGGGCGCGCAGGGTGCGCTGGTCAGCCTTGACCGCGACGGGGCGGTGCTCGCGATGATCGGCGGCACCGATTATGTCACCTCGAACTACAACCGCGCCACCAATGCGGTGCGCCAGCCGGGATCGGCGTGGAAGCTGTTTGTCTACCTTGCCGCGCTGGAAGCCGGGATTACGCCCAATGACCGGGTGGTTGACGAGCCGGTGACCATCGAGGGCTGGAGCCCGCATAATTCGGGCGGCTCCTATGCCGGCGAGATCGATGTGCGCACCGCGTTTGCCTATTCGAAAAACACAGTCGCGGCCAAACTCGGCGAGCAGGTCGGCTTTGGCGTCGTCGCCGGCATCGCGCGGCGTTTTGGCATAACCACCCCGGTCAACACGCTTCCTTCGATGGTGCTGGGCTCGTCCGATGTCAGGCTGATCGATATGACCCGCGCTTTTGCCGCAGTCTCGGCCAAGGGTTCATCGGTCGAACCCTATGGTATTGCCAAGGTGACCACCACCGAGGGCAAAGTACTCTACACCAGGCCGCAGCCGCATGCCCAGACGCTGGTGGCGCCGAACGTCGCTGCGGGGATCACCGATCTTCTGCAATCGGCTGTCGCCACCGGCACCGGCAAGGCAGCGCAGATCGGCCGTCCGGTGGCGGGCAAGACCGGCACCACCAGTTCGAACAAGGATGGCTGGTTCCTCGGCTTTTCCAGCGGTATTACCACCGGTGTGTGGATGGGCCGCGACGATGCCAGGCCAGTTCCCGGTCTGCAGGGCGGCGCGGCCCCGGCGCGGGCCTTCGCAGCCTATATGCGCGTTGCCGTGGCCTCGCGCCCGGTGGAGAAATTCGATACCGAACTCAAACTGCCCGACTGGCAGATCGAGCCCGACGACGAAGCGATCTTCGCCAATCCCGAGAATTATTCGCTGGTCGACGATCAGGGCAATCTGATCGATCCGCAGCGCGGTGCGCCGCGCAGTGCACCGCAAGACGGCGGGCCCGGCCAACCGATGGCCGATGACAAGGGCGGTCTGGTACCGGTGACGCCGCCGGCCGCCAACGACGATTTTCTCGATCAGGCGACCGGCAAACGGGCTGGGCAGTAGGCGTCGGCGGTGCTGCGCCAATCATAATCCTTCCCCCAAGGGGGGAGGATTGAAGCGGACTTAGCGCAGCCGGATCGGCACATAGCTGGCAGGTGCGCCGCGGCGCTGGATGCGCAGCAGCACCGCCACCCGATTGCTACTTTTTGCCGTCCGGATAGTTTCCTCCAGAGCGGCGACCGTAGCGATCTCGTGGTAGTTGGCGGAGAGCACGATATCGCCGCGCTGCAGGCCCTTGGCACCAGCATCGGACGAAGGATCGACCACGCTGACCACCAGGCCCTGGGTGTCCTCGCTGGTGCCGAGCTGGCGGGCAATCTGCGGGGTCAGCGGCAGCACCGACA
Source organism: Novosphingobium sp. (assembly GCA_023266625.1). Classification (GTDB taxonomy): domain Bacteria; phylum Pseudomonadota; class Alphaproteobacteria; order Sphingomonadales; family Sphingomonadaceae; genus Novosphingobium. Next base: position 18,525 of record JAHFPT010000069.1, read on the forward strand.
GGCCGAGCGCCTTTTCGGCCAGGCCTTCGCCCTGTTGCTTGGGCTTGTTGAACGGATCGTCGTCCTTGGGCTGATTGGGATCGAAGCTCAGCTGGGCGAGTTCTTCCTCGCTCGGGCGTTTGCCAACCGTGGCGGTGACGGTCATGCGGCGGCCGTCGCGGATCAGTTCGACCGGAATTCGGCTGCCCGGCGCGGTATTGGCGACGATGTAGGACAGCGTCTGATCCGGGCTGACTTCCCTGCCGGCAACCTTGAGCACGACGTCGCCGGGCTGGATACCGGCACTGGCAGCAGGCTTGTTTGGCTCGACTGCCTGAACGAATTCGCCGCGCCTGTGCGGTATCCCCAGCGAATCGGCGAGGTCTTCATTGAGCGGCTGGATGCGAATGCCGAGATAGCCGCGCTCGATTGTCTGGCCGTTTTTCAGCCGCTCGACAATCGGCGCTGCGGTTTCGGCGGGAATCGCGAAGCCGATGCCGACGCTGCCGCCGGTGGGCGAAAAGATCGCATTGTTGATGCCGATCACCTGGCCCTTCATGTCGAACATCGGGCCGCCGCTATTGCCGCGGTTGATCGCCGCGTCGGTCTGGAGATAGCGGTCGTAGGCCGAGCCTGAGCCGGTGTTGCGGTAGACTGCGGAAATGATGCCCGAAGTGACCGAGCCGCCGAGCCCGAAGGGATTGCCGATGGCGATCACCCAGTCGCCGACGCGGGCGCTGCGCGAATCGCCGAATTTGACGAAAGGCAGCGCCTTGCCCGACGTGATTTTCAGCACCGCGAGATCGGATGCGGCATCGCGACCGATCAGCTTGGCGGGATATTCGGTGCCGTCGGGCATATTGACGGTGATCGATTCAACCTCACCCTGGCCGTCGGCCGTAATTACGTGGTTGTTGGTGACGACATAGCCGTCGGGCGAGATGATGAAACCTGAACCGAGCGATTGTGCTTCGCGGGTTTGCGGCCCCTGCTGGGTACTGCCACCGCCAAACATGTCTTCGAAGGGTGTCCCGGCAAAGGGATTGTTGCTGGCGACTCGCACGCGCTGGCGGGTCGCGATATTGACCACGGCGGGGGCCAGCTGCTGCGTGAGATCGGCGAAGCTGCCGGGCGCTCCGGCGCGCGGGACCATGGTCTGCATTTGCTGCGTATCGTTTTGCGCAACCTGCGCCCCGGCGGGAAAGCCGGTGGCAAGGGTCAGGGCCGAGCCGCCGAGCAGCAGGGCGGCAGTTACTCCATAAGCATATCGCACAGGCATCACGTCCTTTGGTTTCTTTCAATGGCCGCGCCAGGCATCGCCGCAGCGCATGTCCGATACAGGCCCAAATGGCTTAACCGGAATTGAATGGTTTGCCCTTGGAGCAGATCAATGCCCCTTGAACTGGCGCAGATAGTCGTTGTCGGGCGAGAGGATGATGGTGCTGCCCGCCTTGTTTTCCGGATCGGCGAAGGTCGCGTCATAGCTCTTCATCGCGCGGTAGAAATCATAGAAAACCGGATCCTTGTTGAAGGCATCGGCATAGGTTTTCGATGCCAGCGCCTCGGCCTCGGCCCTGATGATCTGGGCGTTTCGCTGGCCTTCGGCGCGGATCGTGGTCGCTTCCTGCTCGCGCGCGGCCTGCATCCGGGAGAAAGTGCTCTCCAGCGCGCCCTCGGGCAAATCGGCGCGCTTGATGCGCACGTCGATGATCTGGGCACCATATTCGCGCGATTCCTGATCGAGATTCTGGCGAATTTGCTGCATCGCCGCGCCGCGATCGGCGGTGAGCAGCGACTGGAAAGTGCGTTTGCCCAGTTCCTGGCGCAGCACCGAGGTGAGAATCGGCTGGAGCTGTTCCTTGAGTCGCTCGGTGGTTCCGGCCGTTCGCACCATTTTCACCGGATCGATGATGCGAAAGCGAGCATAGGCATCGACCTGGAGCCGCAGCCGATCGGTCGAGAGCACTTCCTGCGATTGCATGTCGACCGACAGGATGCGCCGGTCGATCCGCACCAGCTGTTCGAAGAAGGGAATGCGCCAGGAAAGGCCAGCGCCGGTTGCGCCGAACGCGATGTTGGGGCGGAAGCGGTTGATCACCCGGTTGGGCTCGCCAAGGCGAATCACCACGGCCTGTTCGGTTTCGGGCACCACCACCACGATCGAGAGCAACGCCAGCGCCAGCACGGCAATGGCGATCAGCGCCGGGCGATTTTCTTCCCACAAGCTGCGCAGCATCATTGGCCTCCCGCCGCAGGCGTATCGGCCAGTGCAGCCTTCCTGCGCACTTCGGGCAAGGGCAGATAGGGGGTCACGCCATTGGCCTCGACAATCACCTTTTCATTGTTGCGCAAAACCCGCTCCATGGTTTCGTAATAGAGCCGCCGCCGGGTCACTTCGGGAGCGAGCTTGTATTGGCCATAAACCTTGTCGAAGGCGGCAGCCTCGCCCTGGGCAATCGCCACCACTTGCCCCGCCCAGGCCCGGGCATCGGCCTGGTATTTCTCGGCCTGTTGCTGCGCGACATTGACGTTCTGGAAGGCAGCGACGACCTTTTCGGGCGGGTCGGTCTTCTTCAATTCGACACCCTGGATCAGCACGCCGGCCTTGTAGGCATCAAGGATCGCCTGCATGCGCACCCGGACGTTCTGCTCGATCTTGCCGCGCCCGGTGCCGCCGATGACTTCATTGAGCTGCACTTCGGCGACGGTCGCGCGCATCGCAGCCTCGGCTACTTCCTTGATCGTGTCTTCGGGATCGTCGAGACGGAACTTGAAATACCGCAAATCCTTGATGCTCCAGCGCACCAGATAGGACAGATCGACCAGATTCTTGTCGCTGGTCAACATCAGCTTTTCCGCTTCGCTATCGGGGATTGTGTCGCGGCGGATCGAGGTGACGTCGGTGACATCGACGGCTTGAATGGGCCAGGGCAGCGTCAGCGAGACGCCGGGGCCGATGGTGCGGCTATAGCTGCCGAAGGTGGTGATGATGCCCTGGTCCTTGGGACCGACCATATGCACGGTGCCGGCAAACAGCCAGACCAGAAACAGGCCGCCGGCGATCAGGGAAACCCAGCTCTTGCCATCGGGGCGCTGCGGGATGCGCGGGAAGCCGCCGCCAAAACCGCCGCCGCCACCGCCGCCAGATCTTCGTGGCCCGCCTTTCGACCGGAACAGATCCTCGATACTGGCAGAACGGCGGGGCGGTTGTTCGCCGGGTGGCAGCCAAGGGTTGCGCGGACCGCGCGGCGGCGCGCCATTGCCAGGCGCTTCACCAGCATCGTCGCCAGAATCACCGCCAGCTTTTCCGCCGCCGGTTGCGCCCTCGGATTTACCCTCGGAACCGTCCCCAGAACCGTCCCCAGAGCCGCCCCCAGAACCGCCTTTATCACCGCCTCCCCAGGGGCTGCGCCGACCAGCCATGGCCAGTACCCCGCGAGCGATTGCTTCGCTGAATGTTTTCATGCCCCATCTTATAGGAACCCCCAGCCAACAAAAACAGTGCCTGCCCCGGATTTTTCCAGCTAGTGGGGCGCAAATTAAGCAATCGGGGCAACAATGAGCGGCAGTGACGACAGCGAAGTACTGAAACAGGCGCTGCCGCCGCTGGCGCTAAGCCGCCTGCAATCGCTGCAACTGGCCGATGGCATTGCGACGCTGGTGCTCGATGTCGCCGGCATGGACAAGCTTGAGCGCGAGCGGTTGGAGGCAGCGATCCGCGAGGCGCTGGCCGGGCGCGGCAATGTCGCGGAGGTGCGCATCGCGATGACCGCAGAGCGCGGCGCGGCGGCTGCGCGCCCGCGCATCGTCGCGGTGGGTTCGGGCAAGGGCGGGGTCGGAAAATCGACGCTTTCGGCCAATCTGGCGGTGGCATTGGCCCGGACCGGACGCAAG
>JAHFPT010000258.1 GCA_023266625.1 Novosphingobium sp.
AATCGACGGCTTAACTTCACTCCTGGTCATGGCGGGTCTCCTTGGTGACGTTGAACATCACCAGCCTGCCATGACCGCCTCGCTCCTCAAGCGATTTTGCAGAACCTCCCGCACACTACCCGCCCGGTTTGAGATCATCCTACCCGAGCAAGCGGCCTGAGCGCAGGCATCCGCCCGGGGAGCACTCAATTTTGCTGTGTCGTCCCTCGTTTAATCCCTTTGGGGACTCGCTTCGCCGCACAAACAGCATTTTTCCTTTGCCAAGCGACTCCAACCGAGCCTAGATTCGGCCTGTGATAGAGAAATCAACAATTTGTTGCTCTGGCGGGTCGTATATTAGGGGTATTTAATGGATCGGCCATCGCGCGGTCTGGATGAGGGAAACGAAGACGGGCAAATGCTCGATTCTTCCAGCATTTCCTTGATTACCAACGAAGAATTCATGCTCCGCAAATCGGCCGAGCGCCTGGCATTGCCGGAACGGCTGTTCACGCTTGAAGAGCTCGATGTCCATTATGACAGCGAGCAACGCGCCTTGTGGACCTTCATGCGGCCAAAGGGGAGACCAAGCTTCACTCCGCCGATGCTGGCGGATTTCGAGCAATGGCAAAGCCTGATCGTCCAGAACTTCGGTGCGGGGCGTACGCCGCTCGAATTTCTCGTGCTCGGCAGCCGCGCCCCTGGCGTGTTCTGCTTCGGCGGCGATTTGCAGCTGTTTGCCGAGCTGATCCGATCGGGGGACCGCGATGGCTTGGTCCGCTATGGCAATCGCTGCGTCGATATCCTCGACCGCAATATCAGAGCGCTTGATCTGCCAATGCTGACGATCGGCCTGGTTCAGGGCCAGGCGCTGGGTGGCGGCTTCGAGGCACTGTTGTCGTTCGATTTCATCATCGCCGAACGCGGCTCGACCTTCGGCCTGCCGGAAACGATATTCGGCCTGTTTCCCGGCATGGGTGCGCATCCGCTGCTCTCGCGCAAGTTGGGTACGGCGATGGCTGACCGCCTGATCCTGTCGGATGAGACCTTCTCGGCCGATGCCATGTACGAACTTGGTATTGTTCATGCCCTGGCGGAGCCGGGCGAGGGCATAGCAGCGGTGCGCGCATTCATGACCAAGTCGAACCGCCGTCACGCCGGGCTCGTTGCCGCGCGCAAGGCGATGCGCGTGTCTGCACCCGTACCCATGGCCGAGTTCTACAGCATCGTCGAGATATGGGCCGATGCCGCGCTGCAGCTGAGCGAGAAGGATCTCAAACTGATGCTGCGGCTGGTTTCCGCTCAGGACCGGCTCGCCAAGGCCAGCTGAGCTATACCGTATCGACCAGGACCACTTCGGCCTGGTCGATGGCTTCGACCAGGATCGAAGCTTCACCGGTGATGGCAATCCCGTCGCGGGCTTCCGCCTGAATGCCATTCACCAGAATTCGCCCGCTCGCCGCAACCAGATAACAATGCCGCTCAGGGCCGGTGGCAAATTTCGCCGACTGTCCGGCAGCGAGGCTTGCGGCCAACACTTTCGCATCGGCGCGCAGTGGCAATGCCGCATCGGTCACGGGATCGCCGCTGGCAACAATTTCCCAGCGCCCGGCCCGCTCGCCGCTTGGAAATTCGCGCTGTCCCCAGGATGGAGCTTCGCTGATGCGGGTCGGCCTGATCCAGATCTGGAACAGCGTCGTCGCCACATCCTCGCGGTTGTGCTCGGAATGGACGATGCCAGTGCCCGCGCTCATCACCTGGACATCGCCTGCAGCGGTGCGACCCTCGTTGCCCAAACTGTCGCGATGGGTGATCGCACCGGTTCGGACGAAAGTGACGATTTCCATATCATTGTGCGGATGCGGATCGAAGCCGGTACCGGGCGCGATCGTGTCGTCGTTCCACACCCGGATCGCGCCCCAGCCCATGCGGTCCGGATCGCGGTAGTTGGCAAAGCTGAAATGGTGGCGGGCGTCGAGCCAGCCGTGATCGGCATGGCCCAGGCCTGCGAAGGGACGGATTTCGATCATTCTGGGTATCCACCTCGGCGGGGTGTTGCGCCGGTATGGCAACCAGATGGGGAGGCAGTCGAAGCCTTCAAGAGCTGGCGGGTATTAGAAAGCCTTCCTTACCCCGAAGAAAAACCCTCGTCTGGCACCATATTGCGGCGCGCCGACGCCTACGCCCGAGCCATCGCGAATGAGGTAAGTCTTGTCGAAGACATTGATAACGTCGAAGCGAACAGAGAGGCCCTTGAGAGCCCCCGGTCCGTCGAAATTCTGGGCGATGCCAAAGTTCGCCGTGAAGTACGATGGCAGCTTGCCGCCATTGGGGACGACGCCATTGGGATCATCGGCGCGCAGGCCGTCGCCGTAGAGGAAATCGAAGGTCGGAATGAGCGTGCCGAGCCCGTCATGGATCGTCACGCTGCCGCCGCCCGATGCGGTCCAGCGCTGCGAGTGATCGGTAAAGATGCTGTGGGTGGCAATGTAATCGAGTTCGTCCTGGGCGAAGAAGAACTGGCTCGAAATAATGTTGCGGCCCTTTTCCTGTCCGCGCGCTACATTGGCGTATAGTGCGACAGGTCCATGGACATAGTTGGTGCGAAGCTCGACGCCCCAGGCATTACCGGTCGCGTAATTGAACGGTGACAGCACCAGCGAGGAGCCAAACTGCCCCTCGTCGAGCAGGTTGCGCTTGATCTTGTAGTAAGCATCGATACCGACGGTGAACCCGCCTCCCAGTTCCTGCTGCACACCGCCGTCGAAATAATGCTCGCGCTCGGCACGTACCGGATCGCCGAACGGGATTTCGGACGCCTTGGTCGTGCCATTGAACTGGGCGACAGTGGTGGTGCCGACTAGCTCCTGCGGCGGCGGTGTGAAATTGCGGGCGTAGCCGAGATGGAAGGTCGTGCCCGATGCGGGCTTCCAGACCAGATTGACGCGGGGACTGAGCTGCTGCTCGCGCGTATAGGCGCGCACGGCGTCGAAGCGCGCGCCGAAGTTCAGCGTCAGTGTCGGCGAAAGGGTCCATTCGTCCTGGAGATAGATGCCGTATAGCTGTCCGGTCTTGCCGCCGCTATCGGTTATGGTGAGCGGAACGTCGGTGGTCTGGTCACCGTTGGCATCGAGTGGGAACAGGCGCGATGTGACGGTCGAATGTGTCCGCTCGTTCTGGAAGAACGCGCCGAAACGCAGGGTGTGGATATCGGACAGCTTGTAGCTGCCGTCGACCTGTACACCGATTGCAAGGCTGGAGAGGCGCGACTGATCGGCAAAGCCGTTGAAGATGATGTCGCCGCCTTGGCTGTCGGGTGTGAAGCGCGTCTGCGAGTAGCGCACGAACGGCGCGATCTGGAAATTGAGCGCATCGCCGGCATACTGATAGGCCGCAACACCGTAGTGCGTGATTTCGCGCTGGTTCTGGTCGAGCAGCGTCGAATCGAATGTTGAACGCCCGTTCAGTGTGAATGCTTCGGTCTGGTCCGGACTGTTCGGGATCTGGAACTTGCCGATCGCTGTGCCGCCGAAAACGGTGATGCGGCTGGTGTCCGAGAGGATGTCGGACACATAGCCGAATGCGCGATATTGCGTAGTACGGTCATGGATCGCATCGCGCGTCGCAATGGGATTCTCGACCCCCAGATCGTTTTGGAGATAGCTTCCCGAAAAGAAGAAATTGAGGTTGCCGCTTGAGCCTTTGAGGGTCGCGCTTGGCTGGATCGTGCCGTGGCTGCCGCCGTAATAGCTGATGTCGCCGCCATTATCGAAAGCCCCCGTTTGCGTCTTGAGGCTGACGACTCCCGAGGTGCGGTAGCCATATTGCGCGGGCAGCGTGCCTGTGATCAGTTCGATCGAGTCGGCAAGGCGCGGATCGAATGTCTGGCCAAAGCCCGATATGCTTTCGGGGACAATGACCCCGTTCAACCGGTATTGCAGATTCGCATGCTCATTGCGGACGTGGATCGCGCCATAGCTGTCCTGGGTAACCCCGGGAGCCTGAAGCAGCACCTGGGTCAGATTGCGATCAGCCCCGCCGGGCTGATTGTCGAGCGCGATGCGTTCAAACCGGAACTCGCTCGCGCCCAGCGCGGGCTGAATGGAATCGCGTGCTGCGTCCAGACGCCTGGCAGTGACGACGATGGCGTCACTGGCATCATCGCCGTTGTCCGGGGTTGGTGCGCCTTGCGCATAGGCCGGAACCGCAAGACTCAGCGATCCGCTGAGCAGAAGAATCCGCAAGGTCATGGACATGCTTTTCCGATCGCACCGGGAAGGATGCAGACTTTCTACATGACATGATACAACATATCAATAGCGGACTGGCCCATTCGCGTCTCGCTTCGCCGTGACCCTTAATTATCGCCAGGATGTTCGCCTGCGCGCTGCGGTAGCAAAACGATCAACAGCACAATCGCCGCCGCCAGCACTGCCGATGCCACCGGGCGACTGAAATCGAGACCGCCCTGGTCGAGCGGCTTGTCGAGAAAATCGCCGACTGTCGCGCCGAGTGGCCGGGTGAGGATGAAAGCGGCCCAAAACAGCGCCACTTTGCTGGCACGGGTATAATAATGCAGCGCAGCCACCGCCGCCAGTGCGCCGCCAAACAGCAAGGCACCGCCAAGATAGCCGAAGCCGCCATCGTCTGCCGCCCAGTCGCCCAGCGCCGTTCCGAGGGTCTGGGAAAGCGTGATGGTCGCCCAGTAGAAGCGCTCGGCCGGGGCCGAAGCAATACGGTTGACTGAGACAGTGCCTTGGCTGCGGTGCCAGACAAACAGACTGGCCAGCACCAGCGCCAGCAGCAACGCCGAGCCGCCGGTATAGCCAATGCCCAGTGACCGGGTTGCGAAATCGGCCATGGTTGTGCCTGTCGTGGTCGAGGCGATTATCGTCGCCCAATAGAGCCAGGGATTATAGGCTTTGGCGCGCACCTGCGCCCAGACCAGCACGATCAGCGGGACGATGAAAATGAAACTGCTGACCAGATAACCAAGGTCATATGTCATCGACAGCGTGTCGCCACCGGTCTCGCCGAGCGTCGTGCACAGCACCTTGATGATCCAGAAACCCAGCGTGACGGCAGGAACTTTGCTGAGCACAGCGCCAGTATCCTTCATTACCATCATTGTTCTCCGTGCCTTGCCGCAAGATGTTTGCGATAAAGCTCATAAAGCATGAACCACAGCGAATAGACTGTCAGCCGTCCCCAAAAATCGATGACTGCCAGATTGGCGGGGGTGACCCGCACTTTGTCGAGATAGCTCAGCATAAGGAACAGCGGGATGTTCATGCAGACCAGCGCGATGATCGCGTTCTGGATGGCCAGATGGGCATCGAGATAACGGCGGTACACCGCATAGCCGACGAACCAGAGTGAGTAGACAACGAAACGCCCCCAGAAATCGATAAAGACGATCGTCTTGGGGTCACCGCTGATCTGTCCGGTAAAGGCGAGGTAGCCGAATACCAGGATATTCGCGGTAACCAGGGCTGTGACAATGCGACGCCAGAATGTGCGCGAGTTCGCAATTTGATCAGACATGCAAATCCCTTCCCTGTTTCCGGCCAGAGGTTGCGTTATTCCTCGCCATGGCCCAGCGCCATATATTCCGCGCTCTGCATTTCCATCAGGCGGCTGATTGTCCGGTCAAACTCGAAGCGCCCACCCCCATTTCCTTTGGCACCAGTTTCGTAGAGGTCGTCCACCTCCGCGTCGGCGGTGACCAGCAGCTTGACCTTGTGCTCATAAAGCGCGTCGATCAGTGTGACAAAGCGGGCAGCCTCATTGCGGTTATCCGGCCCCATCAGGGGAATGCCGACCAGAATCACGGTGTGATAGGTCCGGGCGATGGCAAGGTAATCCGTCGCCCCGCGTGCCTCGGCGCACAGCTTCTTGAAGCTGAACACGGCGACGCCTTTCAGCGCTTTGGGAACATGCAAAATCCGCCCGTCGCCAACCGTGAGGTCGGCCGAGGGGACATGCTCATAGTCGTCGGGCGAATAGTCGGTGAGGCGGAAGAAGGCCTCGCGCACCTGAGCGGTGGCACCGTCGCCCAGCGGCACATGCCAGGTGTCCATGCCGGCCAGGCGCTGGAGCCGGTAATCGACCGGGCCGTTCAAGGGCAGCACATCGAGTTCGCGTTCGATCAGCGCGATGAAGGGCAGAAAATGCTCGCGGTTGAGCCCGTCCTTGTAAAGCTCGCATGGGGCGCGGTTGGAGGTGGTGACGATCGTTACACCCTGATCGAGGATCAGCGAAGTGAACAACCGGCTCATGATCATGGCATCGGCAGAATTGTTGACCACCATCTCGTCGAAGGCGAGGCAACG
>JAHFPT010000259.1 GCA_023266625.1 Novosphingobium sp.
AACAGCATCTGGTCTTCGCGCTGGAAGTGTTCGAACTCGGCAAGCCGACGGTAGTAGCGCTCAACATGACCGATCTCGCCGAACGCGACGGGCTGATACTCGATGCCGACGCGCTGGCGCGCGAGCTGGGCGTGCCGGTGATCCCGACAGTCGCAGTGCGACGCAAGGGCCTCAAGGAACTGACCCGGGCCATTGCGGATGCCGAAGAACGCCAGGCGGAGCCGCGCCACCCGCACAGCGACCAGGTCGAACGCCGCCTCTCCGCGCGCGCCATCGCCGAAGGGGCGATCGTCACCGAGACCGCCCGCCACCGGCTGCACTCACGGCTGGACCGGCTGCTGTTGCATCCCTGGCTGGGGCCGGTGATCCTCTTCGCGCTGCTGTTCGTCGTTTTCCAGGCGGTGTTCGCCGGAGCGACGCCCTTTGCCGATGCGCTGGGATCTGGCGTCTCCTGGCTGGGTGAGAGTGTCCGCGCCACCGTGCCCCCAAGCCTTTTCCGCGATCTCATCACCGAGGGCGTGCTCGCCGGGGTTGGCTCGGTGGTGGTGTTCCTGCCGCAGATCGTCATCCTGTTCTTCTTTATCCTGTCGATGGAGGCCACTGGCTACATGGCCCGCGCCGCCTTCCTGATGGACCGGATGATGGCCGGGGTAGGCCTGTCGGGCCGCAGCTTCATCCCGCTGCTCTCCAGCTTCGCCTGCGCCATCCCCGGGATCATGGCGACGCGCAGCATTGCCGATCCCAAGGACCGGCTGACGACGATATTGATCGCTCCGCTGATGACCTGCTCGGCGCGGCTGCCGGTCTATGCGGTGATCATCGCTGCCTTCATCCCAGCGCGCAATCTGGGCGGCGGCGTGGGCCTGCAAGGGCTGGTGCTGTTTGCGCTCTATGTGCTGGGCGTAGTCGGCGCGATGGCGGTGGCGCTGGTGCTGCGAAGTTCGTTGACCAAGGGCGCGGCCAGTGGTTTCATCATGGAATTGCCCAAATACCAGATGCCGCAGCTCAAGGACCTCGCCATCGGGCTTTACCAGCGCGCCTGGATCTTCCTGCGCCGTGCCGGTACGATCATCTTCACCGTATCGGTGGTGCTGTGGCTGCTGCTCAATTTCCCACGCGCGCAGCCGGGCGAGAATCAGGTCGATGTCTCGGTCGCCGGGCATATCGCCAATGGCCTCGCCGTGGTGGTCGCGCCGATCGGCTTCAATCGCGACATGGCGCTGGCGCTGATCCCGGCGATGGCAGCGCGCGAAGTGGCAGTCAGCTCGCTGGCCACCACCTATGCCGTCTCGGCGACGGACGACGAGCAGGCGGCGCTGGCGTTGGGCGATCAGCTCAAGGCGCGCTGGAGCCTGCCGACTGCGCTCGCCTTCCTCGCCTGGTTCGTCTTCGCGCCGCAATGCCTCTCGACCATCGCCGTCGCCCGGCGCGAAACAAACGGGTGGAAATGGCCCGGCTTCATGCTCGCTTATCTCTTCGCATTGGCATACGTGTTTGCCGGCCTGACCTACTGGATAGCTCTAGCCGCCGGGCTGTGAACAGTGCCGTGCAAAAACCTGATCCGTTTGGTTGGCGAATGGCCGGCGGGGGCCTACATGTTTGCGGGAATCACCTATTGGAGCGCCGTGGCGCTCGGGCTTTAGCAAGGCGAAGATATCATGGCAGGCAGCGTCAACAAGGTCATCCTCATCGGCAATCTCGGCCAGGATCCCGAAGTAAAATCGTTCCAGAACGGTGGTCGGATCGCCAATTTGCGCATCGCCACTTCGGAAAACTGGAAAGACAAGAACACCGGCGAAAAGAAGGAGCGCACCGAGTGGCACACGGTGGTGCTCCAGTCCGAAGGACTGGTTGGCGTCGCCGAGCGCTTCCTTAAAAAGGGCAGCAAGATCTACATCGAAGGCCAGCTGCGCACCCGCAAATGGCAGGACCAGAGCGGCAATGATCGCTACACCACCGAAGTGTCGGTGGGGGGCATCGGCGGCGTACTGACCATGCTCGACAGTGCGCCGGGTGGCGGTGGTGCGCGCTCAAGCGGCGGGGATTGGGGCGGCAACAAGCCCGCGAGTGGCGGTGGCAATGACTGGGGTGGCAGCAAACCTGCTGGCGGCGGCCATCATGATCTGGCCGACGATCTCGACGACGATATCCCGTTTTGAGGTTTTGGTTTGCGGTCTTGCGTTTGAGGAAGAAGATTTTTTCATACGAAGACACGAAGATGCCGCGTGAGAGGCGAAGCCTCTCTATCATGCAGACCTGACGCAAATCCGAAGGCTGGATTCATCCAAGACGCCTGCGGCGCAGCGCAACATCTTCGTGTCTTCGTGTGAGCCATGGCAACCGCGCCGCATGAAGTGACGAATCGGCAAAACACTGGCTCTCGCTAATGGCGAAAAGCCTACTTCCTCTTCAGCCCCGCCAGCGCGGCAAAGGGCCCAGCCTCGCCCTCGCCGAGAAGTCCCGCCCGGCGGCGTGCTTCTTCGGCGTCTGGCCCGGCGGCGAATGGATCGATCGCCAGCGCCAGGCTCTGCGCCACGGCCTCGCCGGGATCGATCAGGCTGCCGGTAAATTCAATTTCGTCGCAATCGTCGGCGTCGAGTTCGACTTCCTCGTCGAGGCTATGGCCTTCGGCCAAGGGCACGAAGCGGAAGAACAGCGGCTCGCTGACCGCAACCGGCAAATCCTCGCCCGAAATCGCGCAAGCCTGGACAATCGCCGCTTCGATGCGCCCGCGCCCCTCGGCTCCCTGACCGGCGCGCGTCAGCCCCAGTTCGGCCTCGAGCCGGTCGATCCGCACCAGCCCGAACCGACGCGCCAGCGCCGCGCATTCCTCCACGCTCGCCACCAGCCGCATCTGCTTGCCCTCGGCCTGGCGGACATCGACCAATCGTGAAAATTCTGGCCGCGAGAATTCCGGTGTACTCACAGCGCGATTCGCCCGGCCAGCAACTCCTCGCCGGACAGGTTCTCAAGACAGAGAGCCAGCGCCCGCAGCCGCGCGGCGACTTGTCCCGGGTCTCCGCCTTCGGTCAAAGTGGCATTGCGCCGGGCGACTTCGATCAGCGCCGCATCGCCTGCCGGCCCATCTGACACTGCCAGGGCCTCGCGCAGCGCGGCGATCCGCCCACCCAGCGCCCCCATCAACTTGCCGATCCGCTTGCCGACGACGAGATCTCCAACTCCGCTCTGGCGCAGCTGGCCGTCCATATCCTCGACGAACAGCTCGCCCAGCAAAGCCGAAGGCGCGATCAGGGCCGTCTCGCGCTCCATCCGCAGCATCACCAGCGCCAGCACCAGCGCCAGCGCATCGAAGCGTCCGGGCACAGTGTCGGCCACGCCGCAATCCGCATACCATTCCGGCGCGCGCGCCAGCTCGACCACGCGGTGCCACAGCGGGCGCACCGGTTCGCGGTCGTCCTGGCTTTTGCCGAACAGGCGGGAGAGGAAGTTCACGCGCAGTCGCTCCTTTCGTTCAGCGGCAATTCAAACGCAGACCACCATGAGCCATTTCCGGGTTGGTCACTTTCGGGTGGGATTGCGATACCAGGCGCGGGGCAGTAAGGCTGCGCCGTTACACGGCTGCGCGGGCCGCTGGCAATGGAGTTTTGCGAATATGCGGCAATTTTGGCGCCAGATTGGGCGAACGTCGCTGGGGCTTGTCGCAGTCGCGGCGATGGCGGTGCTCGCCACTGGCTGTTCCTCGATTCGCGATCATCGCGGCTATCTGGTGGACACCGCATTGCTCGATTCGGTGCAGCCGGGGGTCGACAACCAGACCTCGGTCGAACGCGCGCTGGGGCGGCCGACATTCATCAGCCAGTTCGGTGACAAGAGCTGGTATTATGTCTCGCAGGACACCCGCCAGACCGCATTCCGCCGCCCGCAAACGCGCGATCAGATGATACTGCGGATACGCTTCGATCCGGCGGGCAATGTTGCCGGCATCGACCGGGCGGGGATGGAACGCGTCGCGCGGCTCGATCCCGATGGGCACAAGACCGAAACACTGGGCAGAAACCGGGGATTCCTGGAAGATCTGTTCGGCAACATCGGCTCGGTCGGCGCGCCGGGGGTTGGCGGCGGCAGTGGCGGCGGCGGCACTGGCGGCCCGAACGGAAGCTGACTTGAACCGGAGCGCGCGGAACTCCATATCCGCCGCATGGACAACAGCATGGCAAGCCACGGCCTGATTCAGTGGCACGGCACCACTATCATCGGCGTCAAACGCGGCGGCAAGACCGTCATCGCGGGCGATGGCCAGGTGTCGATGGGCAATACGGTGATGAAGCCCAACGCACGCAAGGTGCGGCGGCTGGGTGAGGGCGATAAGGTTATCGCCGGGTTCGCCGGAGCGACGGCGGATGCTTTCACCCTGTTCGAGCGGCTGGAAAAGAAGCTGGAGCAATATCGCGGCCAGCTGATGCGCGCTGCGGTCGAGCTCGCCAAGGACTGGCGGACCGACAAATATCTGCGCAACCTCGAGGCGCTGATGATTGTCGCCGATGCCGAGGTGATGCTGATCCTCACCGGCAATGGCGATGTGCTCGAGCCCGAAGCCAAAAACGATACTGCCATTGCCGCGATCGGCTCGGGCGGCAATTATGCGCTGGCGGCGGCCAAGGCGCTAATGGAATATGAGGACGACCCCGAAAAGATCGCTCGCCGTGCGATGGAAGTGGCGGCTGAAGTCTGTGTCTTCACCAATGAGCGGGTGACGCTGGAAGTGATCGAAGGCTGACCCAAATTCCCCTCCCGCTTGCGGGAGGGGCTAGGGGAGGGCCTGTTACCCTCCGTTGCCCCCGATAACAGGCCCTCCCCCGACCCCTCCCGCAAGCGGGAGGGGAGAGAAGGAAAAGAATGACCGACAACCTCACCCCCAAAGCCATCGTCGCCGCGCTCGACGAGCATATCGTCGGCCAGCACGACGCCAAGCGCGCGGTTGCCGTGGCGCTGCGCAATCGCTGGCGGCGGCAGAAGCTTTCGCCCGAATTGCGTGACGAGGTTACGCCCAAGAACATATTGATGATCGGCCCGACCGGCTGCGGCAAGACCGAGATCAGCCGCCGTCTGGCCAAGCTCGCCGAAGCGCCGTTCGTGAAGGTCGAGGCGACCAAGTTCACCGAGGTTGGCTATGTCGGCCGCGATGTCGAGCAGATCGCCCGCGACCTCGTCGAGGAGGCAATCCGGCTGGAGAAGGACCGCCGCCGCGAATCGGTGCGCGAGGCGGCCTCAACGGCGGCGATGGACCGGCTGCTCAAGGCGCTGGTCGGCGATGGTGCATCCGAAGCCACCCGCGAGAGCTTTCGCCAGCGCATCGTCGAGGATGCGATGAACGATGTCGAGGTCGAGATCGAAGTCGAGGACAGCCAGTCGATGCCCTTCGAGATGCCCGGCATGGGCGGTAATGTCGGCATGATCAACCTCTCGGACATGATGTCCAAGGCGATGGGCAAGCAGAACCTCAAGCGCCGCAAGCTGAAGGTGCCCGACGCCTGGGACAAGCTGGTCGACGAGGAAGCCGAAAAGCGCATGGACCAGGACGACGTCGCCCGCGTCGCGCTGGCCAATGCCGAGACCAACGGCATCGTCTTCCTCGACGAGATCGACAAGATCGCGGTTTCGGACGTGCGCGGCGGCTCGGTCAGCCGCGAGGGCGTTCAGCGCGATCTGCTGCCGCTGATCGAGGGCACGACGGTCGCCACCAAATATGGCCCGATGAAAACCGACCACGTGCTGTTCATCGCCAGCGGCGCGTTCCACATCGCCAAGCCCAGCGACATGCTGCCCGAATTGCAGGGCCGCCTGCCGATCCGGGTCGAACTGAAAGCGCTGACCGAGGAGGATTTCGTCCGCATCCTTTCCGAGACCCGCGCCAATCTGGTCGAGCAATATTGCGCGCTCATCGCGACCGAGAAGGTGACGCTGGATTTCACCCCCGAGGCGGTGCGCGAAGTCGCCAGGATCGCGGCACAGGTAAACGAGAGCATCGAGAATATCGGCGCGCGGCGCTTGCAGACAGTGATGGAAAAGCTGCTCGAGGAACTGAGCTTCGAGGCCGAGGACCGGGCGGGCGAGACGGTGACGGTCGATGCCGATTATGTGCGGGCGCGGTTGGAAGGGCTGGCGAAGGATAGCGATTTGTCGAAGTATATTCTTTGATGTCCGGAGTGTTCGACTAGGGTTTGTTGAGATTCAGGATTCACAACGACGATGGATTGTGATTCAAGCTCCATGAAGGGAGTTTTGAATGACACGCCTATGCCTGACGGATCGCCAATGGTCATTGATTGAACCG
>JAHFPT010000070.1 GCA_023266625.1 Novosphingobium sp.
GTTACCGTTCCCTTCTCGACAAACGGCAGGAAGCCATCCTGCTGCGCGCGATTGAAGCGGTGGATCTCGTCGACGAAAAGCAGCGTGCGTTTTCCCATTCGCGCCGCCACTTCCGCCTCGGCAAAGGCCTTCTTGAGGTCGGCGACCCCGGAGAACACCGCGCTGATCGATGTGAAGCGCATGCCCACGGCATCGGCGAGCAGCCGTGCGATGCTGGTCTTGCCGGTGCCGGGCGGTCCCCACAGGATCATCGAGGAGAGCTTTCCTGCAGCGACCATCCGCCCGATCGCGCCTTCGGGGCCGGTCAGGTGCTCCTGCCCGATAATTTCGGCGAGCGAAGCTGGACGCAGCCGGTCGGCCAGTGGCGCGTCGGTCCGAACCATCTCTGGGGTCAAAGCGGGCAAGTCATCGGGGAACAGGTCGGCCATTGCTGCTTCCTAACCCAAGCTGGGGAAGTTTGCATCGCTTCGTATCGAGCTATACTCTCCCACCCGTGTCGAATGGGGAGAGCCATCATGGAAGTCACCACACCCGCATCCACCACACCCTGGCACCTTTGGGCCATGGGTGTCGTCAGCCTGCTGTGGAACAGCTACGGAGGCTATGACTATGTCATGGTCAACACGCGCAATGCTGAATATCTCAAGCAGTTCCCAGCGGAGATGATTCCGTGGATGAACACTTTCCCGGCCTGGGCGATCGGCTTGTGGGCCATCGGTGTATGGGGATCGATTCTCGGTTCAGTCCTGTTGCTGCTGCGCTCACGGCATGCGGTGACGGGTTTTGCCGTTTCGCTGGTTGGCGCGGTGCTTGGGCTTGGGTTCCAGTACATGCATGACATGCCGACATCGCTCAATACGACCGAGGAGCATGACATGACGGCGGTGATTATCACCGCCATCGTCCTGTTCTGGTGGTATGCGCGCCGCGCAAGGGCGCAGGGTCTGCTGAACTAGCCTAGCGCTTCGCCGCTTTCTGCCGGATCAGCCGGAGGTAAGTGTCCGCCACCGTCTGGTTGATCCGGTCCCAGCTGAATTCGAGGCTGCGCGCTTCGCCTGCCGCGCCGTGGCGCGCGCGCAGGTCCGGCTGTTCGACATAGGCGCGGACCGCCTCGGCAAACTGATGCACCGCGCCGGGGCGGATCAGGCGGCCGGTCGCGTGGTCATCGACCAGGCTTTCGCTGCCGGTCGCCGCTGCTGCCACCACCGGCAATCCGCAGGCCATCGCCTCCAGCGTGACATTGCCAAAAGTCTCGGTGACCGAGGGGAAGAACAGCACATCCATGCTGGCGACCGCCCTTGCCAGTTCCTCGCCGCCGAGAAAGCCTGCGAAAATGGCATTGGTCAGGCGGGTTTCGAACCATTCGCGCGCCGGGCCTTCGCCGACGATCAGCACCCGGTGCGCCACACCGCGCTGGCGCAGTTCGTCGATCGCGTCGGAGAAGACATCGAGCCCCTTTTCCATGACCAACCGGCTGAATATGCCGACCACGATTTCGTCGTCCGCTATCCCCAGCGACCGCCGCCAGGCCAGATCGCGGCGGAGGGGATGAAACAGATCGCGGTCGACCCCGCGCGACCAGATGCCGACATCGTAATTCATCCGCCGCTCGCGCAGCACCTGCGCCATGCTCTCCGACGGGGCGACCAGCGCGTCGCAGCGGCGATAGAAGCGGCGCAGCAGCGCTTCGGCCGCGGGTTCCATCCAGGCCATGTTGTAATAGCGGAAATAGGTCTCGAAGCGGGTGTGGACCGAGGCCAGCACCGGCAAACCGCGCCGCCGCGCCCAGCTTACCCCGCGGTGGCTCGAAACATCGGGCGAGGAGACATGCACGATATTGGGCGCGAAACTGGCAAGATCGTGCCGCACGCGCGCGGGCAGCCCCAGCGAGAGGTGGTATTCGCCGCGACCTGGAAATGCCACCGAGGGCAGACTGACCAGCTCGCCGGTGGCTGCGAAGGCTGGCTCGGCAGTGGTCGGCGAATAGACCCGCACCGCTGCGCCCTGGCTCAGTAGATAGCCCGCCAGCCGGTTCAGCGCCTGGTTGGCCCCGTCGCGGACGTAATTGTAATTGCCAGAGAAGAGCGCGATGCGGAGATCGGAGTTCTGCATGATTGCCGCGCGCCATAGCGCCCGGCTATTCACTTGGCGAGGGCGGAAGCATGCCATTGCCCAGGCGAGACGCAAAGAGCGCATGGCCCCGCCCGAAGGCAAAGACCATGCGCCCAGCGACCCTGCGGGTGCAGGGGTCAGCTCAATCAGTAGCCGCGGCGGTAGCCATAGCCGTCGTTGCCGCGATAGGTGTCGCCGTAGCCGCGCCGGTCGTAGTAGCCGCTCTGGTTGCGATCTTCGTCGCAGTTGCGGTCGCGCCCGTAGCCGCCGCGATAATAGCCATCCTGGTAGCCATCCCGGCCATTGTAGCCGTCACGATAGCGGTCGTGACGGTGGTTGTTATGGCTGGATGCGACAGCCGCTGCGATGGCCAGGCCGATGATGCCGATGCCGACCGCAACCGCAGTGCCGTCGCCATTGCCGCGATGGCGTTCGCCGCCATAGTTGCCATAGGACTGGGCCATTGCCGGACTGGCGCTGGCCAGCGCGGTGGCAGCAAGGGCAGTGGCGAGGGTAGCCTTTTTGACCAAACTGAACATGTCGAAACTCCCGCGGCGGTGCCGGGGAGGGCCCGATTGCCCATCCGCGATTCGCCGCTTCGAGAGTGGGATTAGGACTGATTCGCTGAACGGACGCGGGATGGGGTTGGCAGGCTTTGTTCAGGTTTATGGATATTATTATGAACAAATCTCTCGCATTGTCTCCTGATGGCAGAGCTATTGCGCAGCAGGACACAGGGACGGCGAAACAAGTGCTTTATAAGAACATATAAGGAACATATACTGTTCGGCCGAATCCCTCCCGCCCGGTTGAACCGCCATGTTTCCGCAATCGCCACTCAAATGGATATATATTGATTTTAACAGCTTTTTTGCCAGCGTGGAGCAGCAGCTGCGGCCCGAACTGCGCGACAGGCCGGTGGCCGTGGTCCCGGTGGATACCAACAGCACTTGCGCCATTGCTGCCAGCTATGAGGCCAAGGCCTTCGGGATCAAGACCGGCACGCCCGTCTGGGAGGCACGGCGTCTGTGCCCCGGACTGATTTGTGTTCTGGCCCGGCACGAAGCCTATGTCGATTTCCATCACCGGGCGATCGAGGAGATTAACCGGCATATCCCGGTCTCCGAGGTCTGCTCCATCGATGAAATGGCCGCGCGCCTGCTGCGCAACGAGGCGGAGGCATCCGTCGCCTGTGCGATCGCCCTGTCGATCAAGTCGGGGCTGCGTGCCAGCCTGGGCGGCTGGGTCCGCTGCTCCATCGGTATCGCGCCCAATCGCTATCTGGCCAAGGTGGCAACCGATATGGAAAAGCCCGATGGCCTTACCGTCCTGATGCCCGGGGACATTCATCGCCGCTTGACCAGCGAGCTCGAACCGATCGACTTGCCCGGGATCGGCAGGAACATGGAACGGCGGCTGCGCCATCAGGGCATCCACAGCGTCGCCGACATATTGGGACTCGACCGGCGGCGGATGCGGGCAGTCTGGGGCAGCATCTGGGGCGAAAGGATGTGGTATCTGCTACGCGGATACGATCTGCCGGAACCGGAAACGCAGCGGCGCAGCATCGGTCACAGCCATGTCCTGGCTCCGGCGCTGCGCCCTCCGGCCCATGCCATCGATGTTGCCCGCCGTCTGACACTGAAGGCTGCTGCGCGCCTGCGACGGCTGGGCTATACTGCCAGCCGCTTCGGCTTTTCCGCCAGGCTGGAGGACGGACGCCGGGTGCGGGCCGAGGCGCGTTGCCGCCCGGCGCAGGACAGTGTCACCTTTCTGGCGTTGTTGCTCGGCTTCTGGGAACGGATCATTCCCCGGGACCCGGGCGTGTCGATCAAGAAGCTGTCGGTCGTGCTCCATGGGCTGGAGCTGGAAACGCCAGACCAGCCCGATCTTTTTGCCGGTCAGGAAATGGCCCCGGGCGGTATCATGGCGTGCCATATCCGCAACGCCCGCCTGTCCGTTGCGCTGGACAGGCTTAACCGGCGCTTCGGCCGCGACACGGTGCAGATCGGCATGCTGCCCTCCGCTGCGCGCGGCTTTTCGGGAACCAAGATCGCGTTTACCCGGATTCCCGACCGGGAAGAGTTCCTGGAATGATCAGGGCGGACTCTAAGCCGCCTCTTTCCGCCGCCCCGCCTTTTTGCGCTCATGCGGGCAGAGCAGCGCTTTCCTCAGGCGGATCGACTTCGGCGTCACCTCGACCATCTCGTCATCGTCGATATAGGCGATTGCCTGTTCCAGTGTCATGATCCGCGGCGGAGTGAGGCGGATGGCGTCGTCTTTGCCGGTCGAGCGGAAATTGGTCAGCTGTTTCGACTTCATCGGATTGACTTCGAGATCGTCGGGCTTGGCGTTTTCGCCGATGACCATGCCCTCATAGACTTTTTCCTGCGGGGAAACGAACAGGCTCCCGCGTTCTTCCAGCATGTTGAGCGCATAGCCGACGGCCTCGCCGGTGCCGTTGGAGATCAGCACGCCGCACTGACGGCCCTCGATCGCGCCCTTGTAGGGGCCGTATTTGTCGAACAACCGGTTCATGATGCCGGTGCCGCGGGTGTCCGACAGGAACTCGCCGTGGTAGCCGATCAGGCCCCGGCTGGGGGCGCTGAAGGTGATGCGGGTCTTGCCGCCGGTCGAGGGGCGCATGTCGGTCATCTCGCCCTTGCGGATCGCGACCTTCTCGACAACCGTGCCGGCGTAATCGTCGTCGACGTCGATCACCACGGTTTCATAAGGCTCGGTGCGCTTGCCAGCCTCGTCGGTGTCATAGAGCACGCGCGGGCGGCTGATGCCGAGCTCGAAGCCTTCGCGGCGCATGGTCTCGATCAGCACGCCCAGCTGCAATTCGCCGCGACCGGCGACCTCGAAGCTATCCTTGTCGGCGCTTTCGGTGACGCGGATCGCGACGTTCGATTCCGCCTCGCGCTCCAGCCGGTCACGGATCATGCGGCTGGTGACCTTGCTGCCCTCGCGCCCGGCAAACGGGCTGTCGTTGACCGCAAAGCGCATCGACAGCGTCGGCGGGTCGATCGGCTGGGCGTGGAGCGGCTCAGTCACCGAGGGATCGGCGATGGTGTTGGCGACCGTCGCCTGGGTCAGCCCGGCGATGGAAATGATGTCGCCCGCGCGGGCTTCGTCCACCGGCACACGCTCGAGACCGCGAAAAGCCATCAGCTTGGACGCACGACCGGTTTCGATCACCTTGCCATCGTTGTCGAGCGCATGGATCGGCGAGTTGACCTTGATTGTGCCCGACTGGACCTTGCCGGTGAGAATGCGGCCCAGGAAGTTGTCGCGGTCGAGCAGAGTGACAAGAAATTTGAATGGGCCGTCGACGTCTGCGGCGGGCGGCGGCACATGCTCGACGATCTTTTCGAACAGCGGAGTCAGATCGCCGCTGCGGGCGTCCTGGTCCTCGCTGGCATAGCCATTGCGGCCCGAGGCATAGAGCACCGGGAAATCGAGCTGTTCGTCGCTGGCATCGAGGCTGACGAAGAGGTCGAACACTTCGTCGAGAACTTCCTGGGCGCGGCCATCATGGCGGTCGATCTTGTTGACCACGACAATTGGACGAAGTCCCAAAGCAAGAGCTTTTCCGGTGACGAATTTGGTCTGCGGCATCGCCCCTTCGGAGCTGTCGACCAGCAGGATCACGCCATCGACCATCGACAGGATGCGCTCCACCTCGCCGCCGAAATCGGCGTGGCCGGGGGTGTCGACGATGTTGATATGGGTGGTTGTGCCGTGGTGGTCGTCCCACTCGACCGAAGTGCACTTCGCCAGAATGGTGATCCCGCGCTCCTTCTCGAGATCGTTCGAATCCATCGCGCGTTCTTCGACCCGCTGGTTGTCGCGGAAGGTGCCAGACTGGCGGAACAGCTGGTCGACCAGCGTCGTTTTACCGTGATCGACGTGGGCAATGATCGCGATATTGCGCAGGGGGGCAGGAGCAGACATCGTTGGTTTTCCAAGCTTTAGAGTATAGTAGCGGCATTTGCTGCGCCGCAGCATTGGCGCGCCCCTAGCTGAAGCTTGCGGTTTCAGCAAGCAGGCCGGTGTAGCGATACACTGTGTCTCACTTGCAACAAGATTGGGCGGGATCGCAGTTTTACCCACTTTTCGCACATATACCGATTGTGCCGGAAAGCCATGATTCCTATTGTTTGTGGTTAGAATAAATGGGTTTGTCAGGAGCGTCAAAAAATCGCGCTGGCAGTCCCCAAAAAAGAGGTTGATCGCACCCATGAAACTATTTGCCCCAGGCTATGCCACTTCGGCCCGCGCAGCACTCCTTGGAAGTGCTGCTGCGTTCAGTCTTGCCATCCCGGCCGCTGCCCTCGCCCAGAATGCCGATGAGGCACTGCCGGCAGCCGATGCGGCGGCGGATGAAGCCGGTAGTGGTAACGAGATTGTCGTCACCGCGACCAAGCGCGAGCAGACGCTGCAAGATGTGCCTATCGCGGTCTCGGTGACGACTGCCGAAACCATAGAACGTGCCCAAGTCCGCGACCTTAAGGATCTGGCGACGCTGGTCCCCTCGCTGCGGGTCAGCGAGCACCAGACCTCGACCCAGACCGACTTCATCATTCGCGGCTTCGGCAATGGCGCGAACAATGCCGGTATCGAACCTTCGGTGGGCGTATTCGTCGATGGCGTCTATCGCTCGCGCTCGGCGGCGCAGATCACCGATCTGCCCGATGTCCAGCGCATCGAGGTGCTGCGCGGGCCGCAATCGACGCTGTTCGGCAAGAACGCTTCGGCGGGCGTTGTTTCGATCATCACCCAAAAGCCGAAGTTCACCTTCGGCGGTAATGTCGAAGCCTCCTATGGCAAATATAATGCACTGGTGCTCAAGGGCCTGGTCACCGGGCCGCTATCCGAAAACGTCGCCGCCAGCCTGGCGGCAGGTTATAACCGCCGCGACGGTTTTATTGTCAATCCCATCACAGGCGGCAAGATCAATGATCGCAATCGCTGGTTCATCCGCGGGCAACTGTTGTTTCAGCCTCACGACGGCCTGTCGGTTCGACTGATCGGCGATTACAGCAAGGTCAATGAAGCCTGCTGCGCCGCCGAAAGCGTTCAAGTCGGCGCGCGTACCGGTATTCTCACCAGCGCGCTGATCGGCGGCAAGGTCAATGCAGCGAGCGATCCCTTCGGCGGGGTATTCTACGCCAACTTCGATCCGACCAACAGTGTCGAGAACTATGGTCTTTCCGGCCAGATCGATTACGAAGTCGGGCCGATGACGGTCACGTCGATCACAGCCTACCGCCAGAGCAAGACCCTGGCCGATTTCGATCCCGACTTTACCAGCGCCGATTTGCTGCGTGGAGCCAATATCGGCAGGGTCGGGATCAAGACATTTACCCAGGAGCTGCGCCTTCAGGCCAATTTCGTTGATCGGGTGAACGTTCTGCTCGGCGGCTTCTATTTCCACGAGAATGTCGATCAGGGGACCGATATTCGCTGGGGAACTTCGGCCCGTCCCTATTTTGATGCTATAGTTCGCGGTGGTTCCGGCAATGCCCTGAATTTCGCTTTGCTCGAAGGTACATTTGGTGCGCTCGAGGGCAATCCCGCGAAATATATCGGACAATTTTTCGCAGCGGGCCAAAGCTTTAGTGAAACCGACACTTTGAATGACAACAATTTTTCGATTTTCAGCCAGATCGATTTCAAGGTCACCGACCGGCTGACGCTGACCGGCGGGATCAACTATACCAATGACAAGAAGCGCTTTTCCGATGTCATTGTGACCAACGACGTGTTCGGCGCGCTCAATTTGGATGCGGCGCAATATGCGCCGTTCCGCAATCAGTTGCTCTTCCAGGGTGCACTGGCTTCGCAGGTCGGAACAGCGCTGGGGCTGGGTCGCTCGGCGACGGCAGCCGAAATCGGGGGCTTTGCTGTCGCCAATAACGCAACTTACAATGCGATAGTCGCCGGATCGACCGCCTTTGCCGCGGCCAATCAGAACAACCCGGCAGCCAATCCGCTCAATGCACTTGGCTCGGCACTGCAAATTTTCAGGCCCTATCTCGGCATTCCCAATGTTGTCGAACCGGGCAGAACTTCGGACGACAAGTTCACCTACACCGCGCGAGTGGCGTTCGATGCCAGCGACAATATCAATGTCTATGCCAGCTTCTCTACCGGCTACAAGGCAAGCTCGATCAACCTTTCGCGCGACAGCCGTCCGACGATAAGCAACAGGGCGGCGATCGAAGCTGCCGGGATTGGAGTGGTCAATCAGAAGTATGGCAGCCGCTTCGCCGGCCCGGAAAGCTCGACGGTTTATGAGGCTGGCATCAAAGGCAGCTGGCGCAATGCCTCGGTCAACATCGCAGTGTTCCATCAGTCGATCAAAGGATTCCAGGCCAACAACTTCAACGGTCTCGGCTTTGATCTCAGCAATGCCGGCAAGCAATCGGTTCGCGGCTTCGAGATCGAAGGCATGTTCCGGCCGGTGCCGGAGCTGACGATCAATGGCGGGTTGACCTATCTCGATCCGAAATACGACGACTATCCGCTGTCACCCTTGGGCAACGCCACCGGTACGCGACCAGCGCAAATTCCGACGGTCTCATTATCGCTGAGCGCGGACTACAATCATGAACTCGGCAACCAGAATCATGTCATCGCGCATGTCGGCTTCCACCATGAATCGAAGGTTCAGGCGCTAGAGGGGCTGCCAGCCTTCACCGTCACCAATGCAAACGGGACGTTCAATTACCAGCCTGCCATCGATGCCGCCAAGCCGTTCACCCGCGAGGTAAACGAGCTCGATTCATCGCTGACCTATGCGATGCAGAATGGCCTGGAACTCACGATATGGGGCCGCAATCTTACCGACAACCGCTATATTACGGCGATCTTCGATTCCCCCGCGCAGGCCGGTTCGGTTTCAGCTTACCCCAATACCCCGCGCACTTTCGGCGGTTCGGTGCGTTTCCGCTGGTAGGTGGCGCGATTCGCAAAAATGAAAAAGGAAGCCTCGCGGTCCCCTTTTTCATTTGCGTATAGGGCTAAATTGTGGTGCCTTCGGTTTGCCTGCTTGCCGGGTGCCAGAAGAGGGGGATACAATGCTCGAATGGATGTTGATGCCTTACAAACGGTATGTCGATTTTTCCGGGCGTTCGCGCCGCAAGGAATATTGGTCATATTTTCTGCTTACCGTGATCGTCTATACAGTCAGCAATCTCCTTATGAGAACCGGCATGCCTACGGTTGATCCGATGACCGGTCAGGTATCCGGAGGCGGCGGCGTTCTGTTTACAATCGGGATGGCAATTTACGGGATTTTCTTTCTGGGTTCGCTCATCCCTTCAATAGCTGTTGCTGTTCGCCGATGCCACGATCAGGATAAGTCGGGCTGGTTCATACTTATTCCGATTTACAACATCATTTTGATGTTCCTCGAAGGCACCAAGGGGCCGAACCGCTTCGGCCCGGATCCCAAGGATGCCGCCGGGGCGGAAACTTTCTCCTGATGTAATGCCCACGCGGCGGCCCGCCTCATCTGCGGGCCGCTGGCATTCATCACAAACGGCCTCGACCCGCCAGCCGGGGCGGGGCTGTTTGCGTTAAGCCGCCGGAGTACCCGCGATGGAATGGATGATCCTGCCGTATAAGCGCTACTTCGATTTTTCCGGCCGCTCGCAGCGGCAGGAATACTGGATGTTTCAGCTGTTCTGGGTGCTGATTCTTATCGTCGGGGTTGTCCTGATCGTTGCCGGGGTGGTACGGGCCACTGACACCGGCGGCAGCGGGAGCGAACTCAGCCCGCTCGGCTGGCTTGGTGTCACGGCGATGGGGTTGTTCGTCCTTGGCTCGATCATCCCGATGATTTCCGTAACTGTGCGCCGTTTCCATGATCAGAATCTGTCGGGCTGGTTGTACCTGCTGAACTTCATTCCCTCGGTTGGCGGGCTGATTGTCTTCGTGTTCATGTGCCTCGACGGCACCGGCGGCCCTAACCGTTTCGGGCTCGATCCGAAGGGTCGCGGCGAGGCGGGGGTCTTCGAATGAACGCGGTGCCTTAGAGCTCCCTGAGCGCTTGCGCCGGCTTCGCCCGCAACAGCGGTAGCGAGCCGGCCAGCGCGAAGGCGAGCACCAGCACCAGGCCCGCGCCGAGTACCGCAAACACGCGGGCCCAGTCGGGCAGCCAGTCGAAGCTGAACAGCTGGACGATCACCAGCCAGGCGATGGCGCTGCCCAGCGCCAGCGCCACGCCCGCCAGTAGCGCAGCAAGCAGCCCATATTCGGCAAGCTGGAGCAGCAGCAATTGCCTGCGGCTCGCCCCCAGCACGCGCATGATCACTGAGTCATAAAGCCGCGATGTCCGCGCGGCGGCAATCGCGCCGAGCAGCACGGCGATCCCGGCCAGCACTGTCACCGAAGCAGCAGCGAGGATAGCCATGCTCATCTGCGTCAGCAGCGCGCGGGCATCGCGCAGGATCGCGCCGGTTTCGATCACCGAGCTGGCGGGAAAGGCACTGACGAGGCGGCGCAGCAAGCCCGTTTTGGGCACCCCGGGCGGCACATCGATGGTCGCGGTGAGATTGTGCGGAGCGTCCTGGATGGCATTGGGTGAGAACACCAGCACATAGTTGAAGCCCATGCTGTCCCAGTCGATGCGGCGGAAGGAGGCGATTTTTGCGGTGCGTTCGACTCCGAGCAGCGAGATGACGATGCGGTCGCCAAGTTTGAGATCGAGGGCGTCTGACAGGCGCTCGTCGATCGAGACCAGCGGTTCGCCGCTATAGTTCTTCGGCCACCACTCCCCGGCGGTGACCGTGTTGCCCTCGGGCACGGCATCGGCATAGGTCAGCCCGCGCTCGCCGCGCAGCGCCCAGGCATTTTCGGGGATCACTTTGAGATCGGCAACCCGGGTCATCCTCCCTTCCGGCCCATAGGCGAGGATCGCGCCGCGCAGCGCGGGAACCGCGCGGATCGCTGCGCCGGGGATCGTCTGACGAACGGCGCTCTCGAATTCACCGAGCCGCGCGCGCGGCACATCGAGCACGAAATAGTCGGGCGCGCGGGCGGGCACACGCCGCTCGATATTGGCCGAGAGGCTGGTTTCGACCGCCGCCAGCAGCACGAAGGCAGAGAGGCCGAAGCCGAGCGCCGTAACCAGTGCGCCGGTCTGCGCGCCGGGGCGGTGAAGATTGGCCAGTGCCAGGCGTAGCAACGGACCCTGTGGACGCGGAAGACGGGCAGCCAGGCGGCGGATCGCCCAGCCGAACAGGGCGAGCAGTCCGAGCAGGGCTGCCGCTCCGGCAAGGAAGCCTGCGGTCAGCCTGACATTGGCGGCGCTCGCCAGCGCGAGAGCGACAATCGCGGCGAGGCCAAGCCCGACCGGCAGCAGCAGATTGCGCAGCGGCACTGCCAGCGGCGCAATCCGGGCGCGCATCAGCGCCATCGCCGGAAACTGGCGCGCGCGCAGCAGCGGCGGTGCGGCGAAGACCAGCGCCACCAGCAGGCCGAAAGCAGCCGCCCTGGCCAGCGCGGCGGGATCGAGCACCAGGCCGTGGCTGACCGGCAGCAGCGTGCCCAGGGCGCTTGCCAGCAGCGGCGTCACCAGCACCCCGGCACCCAGTCCGGCGAGGCTGCCGACCAGCGCGGCGGCACCGATTTGCAGCAGATAGATGCGGGCAATATCGCCGCTACCCGCGCCCAGCACCTTGAGCGTGGCAATGCTGCCGCGCCGCGCCTCGAGATAGGAGGACACTCCGCCGCCGATGCCGATCCCGGCAATCGCCAGTGCAGCCAGGCCGACCAGCACGAGAAATTGCCCCATGTTCTCGATAAAGCGCTCGGCTCCGGGTGCGGCCTTGTCGCGGGTGCGGAAGCGGAAACCGGCATTGGGGAAGCGCTGCTCCAGCTGCTTCACAGCCTGTTCGGGCGCGATGCCGGGGCGCAGTGCGACGCGTAGTTTGGTGCGATACATCGCGCCGGGCGCGGTGAGGCCAGCGGGCGCGGGCAGATCGTCGCGGACGATGGCGACCGCGCCAAGCGCAAAGCCCTCACTCAGCCTGTCGGGCTCCTCGGCGACGATGCCGCCGACCGTGAGGGGCTGGCCGCCGATGCTCACGGTGCCGCCCGGTGTGACCCCGAGCCGCTCGGCCGCGCCCTCGGCGAGCCAGACCGAGCCGGGCGGCGGTGCACCGACTGTGCGGCCGTCTTTCAGCCGCAGCTGGCCGACCAGCGGGTAGCTGGCATCGACGGCCTTGAGCGCAACCGGCGCAGCATTGTCGCCAGCAGAGGCCCCCGAACTGGCCATCGCTTGCATGCGGGTACCGGTGGAGACCCGGCCCAGCGCGGCGAAGGCTTTGGCCTCGTCCGGTGTCAGCCCTCGCTGCCACACTTCCGCCTCGATATTGCCGCCCAGGATCGAACTTCCACGCGCCGCCATTTCGCGCTCGATCGAGCCAGTCAGCGTGCCGATTGCTGCCAAAGCGCCGGTGCCCAGGAACAGACAGACCAGCAGCAGGCGCAGGCCCCGGAACCGGGCCGACAGGTCGCGGCGGGCGATGCGCCAGGCAGTAGGCCAGGGGAGGGGCTTTCAGGGGGAACATCCCTTCCCATTACGCGCCGCTATCGATGGCGATGCGTCCATCGGCTAGGGTGATTACCCGTTCGCAGCGTGCCGCCAGCTCGGCGTCATGGGTGACGATGACCAGCGTTGCACCGGTCTCATTGCGGCGGGCGAACAGCAGGTCGATGACCCCGTGGCCAGTGGCGGCATCGAGATTGCCGGTTGGTTCGTCGGCGAAGACCAGCGCCGGGCGCGGCGCGATGGCACGGGCGATGGCGACGCGCTGCTGCTCGCCGCCGGAGAGCTGGGCGGGGTAGTGGGTGAGGCGGTGGCCGAGGCCGACGGCTTCGAGTTCCGCCCGGGCGCGCTGCGCCGCATCGGCCATTCCCGCGAGTTCCATCGGTGTCGCGACATTTTCCAGCGCGGTCATCGTCGGCAGCAAATGGAAGGCTTGCAGGACAATGCCGATGCGCCCGCGCCGGGCACGGGCGAGGGCGTCCTCGTTCATCGCCGCGAAATCCTCGCCCGCGACCGACAATGCGCCGGAACT
Source organism: Novosphingobium sp. (assembly GCA_023266625.1). GTDB lineage: Bacteria > Pseudomonadota > Alphaproteobacteria > Sphingomonadales > Sphingomonadaceae > Novosphingobium. Next base: position 13,206 of record JAHFPT010000070.1, read on the forward strand.
CGCCCGTTCCAGCCCGGAGAGCACGGCCATCAGCGAGCTCTTGCCCGAGCCGGACGGGCCAAGCAGGGCAAGCGCCTGGCCTTGCGGCACAATCAGGTCGATGCCCCCCAGGATTTCGACCGCAGCATCGCCGCTGCCAAGAGTCAGGGTGAGGTTTTGCGCGGCAATCGCGGGGGAAGGGCTTGTCACAATGCGCAGATGGCATAGGTCTGCGCCGCCCGGCAAGGAGACAGCTGTATGAAAGTGTATGCGTTTGCGGGGTTATCCGCGCTGCTGCTCGCCGGTTGCGGCCAGAGCGGGGAACCTGCCGCGCCGCCGAGCGAGGCCCCCAGTGCCGCCGCTGCACCGGAAGTGCCGGTCATGGGGCGTGAAATGCGGATCCTTGCGCTGGGCGACAGTCTGTTTGCGGGATATGGTGTGAAGCCCGGCGAAAGCTATCCGGCCCGGCTGGAGGCGGCGCTGCGGTCGCGGGGGATCAATGCCCGCATCGCCAATGCCGGGGTTTCGGGCGATACCACGGCAGACGGGCTGGAGCGGCTGACGTTCACGCTGAACAGTCAAACACAACCACCTGATCTGGTTATCATTTCACTCGGCGGAAACGACATGCTGCGCGGGTTGCCACCCGAGCAGACCCGTGCCAATCTCGACGCGATCCTGACCGAGCTGGGGCGCCGCAAGGTCAAGGTTTTGCTGATGGGCATGCTCGCCCCGCCCAATCTCGGGACGGACTATCGCGGCAAGTTCGATGCGATTTACCCGGCGCTGGCGGAAAAACACGGCGCGTCGCTGGTGCCGTTCTTCCTGAAGGCGCTGATCGACAAGCCCGATCTGGTTCAGCAGGACCATATTCACCCGACAGCGCGGGGGATTGAAGAGATCGTCGCGGCGACAGTCTATGCGGCCGAAGGGGAATTGGTGGAGGGGACGTAAAAACAATTCCTCCCCGAGCTTGTCTCGGAAAGGATTTAACTAACCCGCTCCACTTCTCCACCGCTCACCCGCCACACCGCCGCCTCATTCGCAATCGCGGCAAACGGTGCCAGCTCGGTCCCCGTCAGCCAGACCTGCGCGGCACCTTCGCGAAGCCGCTCGAACAGCGCTTCGCGGCGAACGGGATCGAGGTGGGCGGCAACCTCGTCGAGCAGCAGCAGGCGCGCCCAGTCGCCATCCAGCAGCCCGGCATGGGCCAGCGTTAGCGCGATCAGCATCGCCTTCTGCTCGCCGGTCGAACATTCGGCCGCAGTCTGGCCTTTCCCGGCCATGGTGACAGCAAGATCGTCGCGGTGCGGGCCGATCAGTGTGCGCTGGGCGGCGCGGTCGCGGCGGCGGCCTTCGGCAAGCGCCGTCGCCAGTTCGGTCTGGTCCTGCGGACCGCCCGCTGCATAGGCCAGCGCGGGCCGGGCAAAGGGGGCCTCGGGCAATTGTGCCAGCGCCGCATCAAGCCGCGCGACCAGCCGTGCCCGTGCCTGCGCCACCGCTGCACCCGCCTCGGCCAGTTGCGCCTCGATCGCGTCGAGCCAGGCGGGATCGGGCTCGGCTGCCTCCGCCAGCAGCCGGTTGCGTTCCCGCAGTGCCGTTTCCAGCCGGGCGGCGCTGCGGGCATGGGTGGGCTCCAGCGCCAGCACCAGCCGGTCAAGAAACCGCCGCCGCGCGCCTGCGCCTTCGGCGAACAGCCGGTCCATCGCCGGGGTCAGCCAGCCGATGCTCAGCCATTCGGCGAGCCGCAGGGCAGGGGCCTCCGCGCCGTTGATCTGGACGATGCGGCGACCGGGGCGTTCGGCGGCGATGCCGGTCCCCAGTTGCACCGTCCCGCCCACCGCCGCCAGCGCGGCGCTGACGGCAAAGCTGCCGGGGCCGGGTTGCAGGGCCATTCCAGCCAGGCTCGCGCGCCTGAGGCCCCGGCCCGGTGCCAGCAGCGAGATCGCCTCCAGCACATTGGTCTTGCCCGCGCCGTTCTCGCCGACCAGCAGGTTGAAGCGCGCAGTTCCGTGCAGCGCAGTGTCGCGGTGATTGCGGAAATTGGCGAGCAGGATGCGGTCGAGCGCCATGGCGGCACCGGTTCAGTCGGTCAGACCGATGGCGCTTTGGCGAAGGGCGAAAACTCGGTGCCGGTGTCATAGACATCGACGCCCTCGCGGGCTTTGAGAAAGCCGACGACGGCATAGGTGACAGGTGTCAGCAGCACCTCCCACAGCACTTTCAATGCCCAATTGGTGACCATCACGGCGGCGACATCTTTGGTTTCCCACACACCGGCGAAGGCCAGCGGATAAAAGATCACGCTGTCGATAGCCTGGCCGAACACGGTAGAGCCGATGGTGCGGGTCCACAGATGCTTGCCCCGGGTCAGGATTTTCATCTTGGCGAGGACGAAGCTGTTGACGAATTCACCCGCCCAGAAGGCCGTCACCGAGGCGAGCACGATCCTCCAGGTGTTGCCGAATACCGAATCATAGGTGGTCTGACAGACCGCCCCGGCCGAATGGTTCTTCACCAGATCGGCGAACATCGGATCGCCGCTCGATGCGCAGCCCCAGCCGGGCGAGGGTGGCATTGCGACGACGACAAAGCTCATGAAGGCCATGAACAGCAGCGCGAAAAATCCCGCCCAGACACAGCGCCGGGCGTTGGCATAGCCGTAAACCTCGGTCAGCACGTCGCCCAGCACATAGGAGACCGGGAAGAACAATATGCCCGCTCCAAACGTGAACCCGCCCATTGTCGCCAGCTTGGCCGCACCGATCAGATTCGACAGCAGCAGGATCGCGACAAACGCCGCCATCATGTAATCGAAATAACGGAAATGGCGGCGCGCACCGGCGCCGCCGTCGATCTGGGTGAGCGGCTGGTCCATTGCGCCATGACTAACCGTGTTTGCGCGCCACGCAAGAGCAGAGGATTTTTGTAGCCGCATCGCTTGTTGCGGAAAACCGGTTCCCACTTTTCCGCGCGATGCTCTATGAGGCGCACCGAGCGCGCCCGTAGTTCAACTGGATAGAGCACGAGCCTTCTAAGCTTGGAGTTGCAGGTTCGAGTCCTGCCGGGCGCGCCAGATATTTCATTCACACGGATGAATGGCGCAACGCGCCGGGCTAGCGGGCCTGCCGTGTCTTGATCGGGAGTCTGGACACATTCGATGTGCTCAGCCGATGTTCGCGCAGCAATTCAGCGACTTCGAGCGCATCCAGCGGCGTGTCGAATTCCACGCCTGCGCTCATGTCATCCACCCAGCGGACAATCCCTGGCAGTCCCTTGCCGGAGCCATAGCGGATATCGACAGGCTGGCCTTCCACCAGTGCGGTTCTGGTGGTGATGCAGCATCCGTCCGCGGAAATATCCGACAGCGATGCGTCGCCGACATGCCAGCTGGACGTCCGGCAGCGGGCCTTGAGAAAGACCTGCTGCCTGTCCGAACGACGTTCAACGTGGGGTGTGGGGTTCAAACCGCTCTCCTGACCGCATGAGGCTAAAGAACCGGGGTAAACATGCCGTGAAGAATCGCCGACCTCTTCGCGCGAGGTCTGGCCAAGCCCTGCGCACAATGCAACACTGCGCCGCAAAGCCGCCGGGAGGGTGGCCCGTAAGGGGAGGTTCGCACGTGGCAGGAGCGGCAGCAACGGCAGACGAGGGCTTGCCCATTCACCCCAACGCCAAATGGATGGGGCTGATTGGTTGGCTGGCGCATAATCTGGCGGTTGGCACTACCGTCGGCACGCTTGGCGTCATGGCCTCGTCGATTGCTGAGAGGACCGGTATGGAAAAGGAGACCGCGCTGCTCGGCGGTCCGCTCGTCATGCTGGGTGCATCGGTGGTGTCACCTTTCGCCGGAGCCTTGATTGCGCGCGCTTCGTTGCGCCTGTGTGTGTTGGCCGGTGCGCTGGCGGCCTTGCTTGGCTTTGCCTTGCTGGTGTTTGTGCCGAGCAAGCTGGTCTATTTTGGTTCCTGTTTCTTCTTGTTCGGTCCGGCAATGTCGATCTCAGGTTCGATCGGTCCGGCTACGCTAGTGACCCGGTGGTTCAGCCGCAATCGCGGGCTCGCGCTGGGATTGGTGCATGTCAATTTGCTAGCTGCGGCCTTACCTCTGGGAGCCAGCATTGTCTTGAAGCAATATGGTGCGGATACGGTCTATGTGGTGTTGGCGCTGATGGTGGGCGTTCTGCTGGTACCGGCGGCGCTTGCTGCCCGCGATTATCCGCCCGGTGTAGGCCGCGATGCGGGTAATTCAGCCCAGACCGCAGCGGGCGGATTGACCTTGGGCGAAATCGTCAGACGCCCGGATTTCTGGTGCATCGCGGTCGCCGCTTCCTCCATCATTACTGTCGTGATGGTGCTGACTTTCGGCATGGTGACAATGATCGAAGGCATGGGCTATTCGCGTGAAACCGGCGCCTTGTTTCAGACAATTATGGCATTGGTTGGAATGGCTGGATCAGTCCTGTTTGGCTGGGTGGCAGACAGGCTTGGCGGCTTCAGGGGGCTGGCGCTGGTCGCAATCAACTTTGCGATACTGCTGGCATTGTTGCTGATTAATCTGCCTTATCCGGCGCTCGTCGTGGTGATTGCCCTCTTGGGGCTGCATGGAGCAGGGATGGTGCCCAACGCAAGCCGGGCTCTGGCTTCAAAACTTGGGCCGGAGAGCTTCAGTCGTGCTTTTGGCCTATCGTCGTTCCTCAGCGTGTTTTTCACAGCGGTTGGGCTTTACGGCATGAATCTGTCGCACAAGCTGCTGGGCAACTATTCGGGATCGACCATCGGGCTTATCATGCTGATGCTGATCGCCGCGCCGCTGGCGCTGGCGGGTAGCCGACAAGTGGCTAGCCGCGCCTGACCACCCGCAGCGGCTCGCCGAGGACCGGATAGCCATAGCCGTCGGGCATAACCAGCCAATCTTCGCCATCGCGCACTTCCCTGCGCGCGGAGAGTACATCGAGCGGAAACTGCGCGGCATGGGCGCAGGCTTCTTCGAAACTCGCTGACAGGGCGAGGCGTTCGACATTGCGCTTGGTCGGGAAGATCAGCTTGATCTCGCCCTCAGCTGCCATGCGCAGCGATTCCTTCGCGCTGGACCAGAACAGGCGGGTATTCTCGGTCGCGTCGACCGCGATATCGACCGCGCCGGTGCCGAGATCGGTCAGGAAGAAACGGGTGTCGAAAGCCCCGTCAGCCGGTGGGCACCAGTGCGCAAAGGGAAGCAGCCGTTCGAGGGCCAGCTGCCAGCCGAATTGCTCCAGGACTGGTGCCAGCGCGCCCTGTTCGAGCAGCATGGCGCGGGCATCTGACGCCTCGCTACCGCTCACCGGTCGGGTGAGGGCGATAGCAAGGCCGGTTTCCTCCAGCGTCTCGCGAATGCCGCCGACCCGGGCTGCCGCCACCAGCGGATCGGCATCCGGGGCCAGGCGCTGGGCCAGTTCCCGGTCCGCAGGATCGATGCGCCCGCCTGGAAACACCGCTGCACCCCCGGCAAAACGCATTTCCTTCGAGCGCTGGACCATCAGCAGTTCGGGCGGGCCGCCAGCGGGGCAATTGCGGAAGATCACCACGGTCGCGGCGGGGATGACTTTGAATCTGGGGGTGTCGGCGTCGCTCATGCACTTTCACTTGCCTTTGGCCGGGCGGCTGGCAAGCGAAATCATCAAGCGGCAATGAGCGGCAGAATCTGTCGGAACACTTTACAAGCCGGCAATTGGTTAATTTGAACTTACGCAGGAGAATGGCGAAAATCAGCCGTTTTCGTAAATTGGCACGCAGCCTGCATAGTATCTGATACCCCCAAGCAGTCTCGAATAGAGGCGGGGCTGCACCAGTCTCCGCAGCCCCGCCTCCCCGAGACGCTCTCCCCAAATCGATGTTTGTGCGCTTCCGGGATGCCGGATTTATTGTTTCAGCTCGCTGTCTTGACAGCGGCATCAGCCATCAGCTGCTCCAGCTCGCCGTCCTCATACATTTCCATCATGATGTCGCTGCCGCCGACGAACTCGCCCTTGACATAGAGCTGGGGAATGGTCGGCCAGTCAGAGAAGCTCTTGATAGCTGTGCGGATTTCCATGTCCTGGAGGACATCGACGCTCTCATAACTGACGCCGAGGTGATCGAGGATCGCGATCGCCTTGCTGGAAAAGCCGCATTGCGGGAACAATGGCGTACCTTTCATGAACAGGACGACGTCGTTGCTGGATACGATTTCGGCGATGCGGCTGTTGGCGTCGGACATGGTAGGAGAATTCCTTATACTGTTCCCACTCAATTGGGGACAGCGGTGGTCAGTTGCAAGGCGTGCAGCTCGCCGCCCATGCGGGTGCCGAGCGCGGCATAGACCAGCTTGTGCTGGGCGACGCGCAGCTTGCCCTGGAAGGCGGCGGAGACGACATGCGCGGCATAGTGATCGCCGTCGCCGGCCAGATCGGTGATCGTCACTTGCGCATCGGGCAGCGCCGCCTTGATCAGCGCCTCGATATCCGATGCGGCCATCGCCATGTCAGGCTTCGCCCATCAACATGCGGCGCGCTTCGATCAGCTTCGCCTCGAGCGCGCTGCGTATTTCCGCCTCATCGGTTTCAATATTTGCCGAGGTCAGATCGCCGAGCAGCTTGCGGATCACGTCTTCATCGCCGGCTTCCTCGAAATCGGCCTGGACAACGCTTTTGGCATAGGCGTCGGTTTCGGCTGCCGAGAGTCCCATCCGCTCCGCCGCCCATTGCCCGAGCAGCCGGTTGCGGCGCGCGGTGATGCGGAACAGCATTTCCTCGTCGTGGGCGAAATGGGCTTCTTCGCCGCGCTCGCGGTCATTGAATGTCGTCATGTCTGAAAACCTCTTCATGCTGGGATTGCGATAGGGCCGCGCCGACCCGCATTCAATCCCCCCAGTTGGCATTTATGGCAGTTGGCATTTATGGCGTCACAACGATCTTGCCGATCGCGCGGCGTTCGCCCAGCTCGGCGATAGCCTCGCCGCCGCGCGCCAGCGGGAAGCTCTGCGAGATCAGTGGCTTGATCCTGCCGCTTGCGGTCATGTCAAGCAGTTCGGCAATGAGCGCGGCATTGCGCGCCGGTTCGCGGGCAATGAATTCGCCATAAAACACGCCGCGCACATCGCAGCTTTTGAGCAGGGTCAGATTGAGCGGCAGTTTCGGGATACCGGCGGTGAAGCCGATGACGAGATAGCGCCCCTCCCAGCCGATCGAGCGGATTGCCGGTTCGGCATAGTCGCCGCCGACGGCATCGTAGATCACCTGTGCCCCGCCTGGTCCGCAGGCTGACTTGAAGGCTGCGCCGAGCGCGCGCGACTGGTCCTTGTCGAATGGCGGTCGGCCATAGATCACAACCTCATCCGCGCCGGCCAGGCGGACCGCAGTGGCCTTTTCCTCGCTGGAGACCGCAGCCACGACCCGCGCGCCCATCGCTTTTCCAAGCTCGACCGCCGACAGCCCGGTGCCCCCTGCCGCACCCAGCACCAGCAGGGTCTCGCCGGGCTGAAGCTGCGCACGGTCCTTGAGCGCATAGAGGCTGGTACCATAGGCCAGCAGCAGCGCCGCTCCGGTTTTGAAGGAGATGCCATCTGGCAGCGCGAAAACGCGTTCCTCGGCTGCGGTCAATTTCTCGCAGAGCCCGCCATAGCTCAGCAGTGCAGCGACCCGGTCGCCGGGCCGGAAGCCGGTGACGCCCGCGCCCACCGCTTCGACCACTCCGGCCACTTCTGCGCCGGGCGAGAAGGGGCGCTCCGGCTTGTATTGGTAGAGATCCTCGACAATCAGCGTGTCGGGAAAATTGATGCCGCAGGCCTTGACCGCAATCAGCACTTCGCCGGGGCCGGGGACGGGATCTGGGATTTCGTCGAGGGTCAGCGTTTCGGGGCCGCCTTTGGAGTGGCTGCGCAGCGCCTTCATGCCGCGCGCCGCAGTGCGCGGCTGAGGAACGGCAGATCGCCAGCCACGCGTTTTTCATGCGCGGAAATCTCAGCATCCTGCGCCAGGGTCAGACCGACCTCGTCGAGACCGTTCAGCAGGCAATGCTTGCGGAACGGGTCGATCTCAAAGCCGAAGCGGTCCTGGAAGCGGGTGGTGACACTCTGGGTTTCCAGATCGATATCGATGGGGTCGGTCTTCGCCACTTCCATCAGCCGGTCGATTGCCTCTTGCGGCAGCACCACGCCAAGGATGCCGTTCTTGAAGGCATTGCTGGAGAATATGTCGGAAAAACTCGGCGCGATGACGCAGGTCACGCCCATGTCGAGCAATGCCCAGGCGGCATGTTCGCGGCTCGAGCCGCAGCCAAAATTGTCGCCGGCGATCAGGATCGGCGCGCGGGCATATTCGGGATCGTCGAAGACATTGCCCGGCTCCTTGCGCACCGCCTCGAAAGCGCCCCTGCCCAGTCCTTCGCGGCTGATCGTCTTCAGCCAATGCGCCGGTATAACGACATCAGTATCGACATTCTTGCGCCCAAACGGAATGGCGCGACCGGAGACGTGGCGGACGGGTTCCATCAGTCGGTCTCCGGCGCGTCTTCGGGATGCGGCGGCTTCCTGTCGTTCGCTTTCCTGCGTGAGGCATAGAGCAGGGCGGCGGCAATCGCAGCCGAGCCAATCGCGGCGGCACCGGCAATCGCGGCCCGTCCAGTCCAGCTTGGGCCGGCCCAGTCGGGAAGTTCGGACTTTTTGGTCATGCCACCCCTATGTGGTCGGCACGCGCGCGATTCAAGGGCAGGGGCCTGAAATATTGAGCTGCGCCGCGTCAGCCAAACGGCACTCCGAACATCTGCGCCCACAAGTCGCCGCCCAGCAGCACCAGCAGGCACAGCGCTGTTGCATTGACGGAGACCCGCGAAAGGCTCCACGGCCTGTCTTCGGCGCGTTCGTCGAGCCAGTAGACATTGGCGAAAGTGAACAGGAAGCCC
>JAHFPT010000260.1 GCA_023266625.1 Novosphingobium sp.
GCTCCAGGCCGAGGCACCCGGCGTGTGGAACTGCAAGAAGCCCTCGCACTCGCTGTTCCTCGAATATCTGTTCAAGATCTATCCCGATGCGCGGGTGATCTGGACCCACCGCGATCCCTATACCGCGACCGGTTCGCTCGCCAGCCTGATCCAGCTCAGCCACAACATGTTCATGGGGCGCGTCGACCACAAATGGCTCGGCGAGAACTACAGCTGGCAGCAGTTCCAGCATTGCAACCGGGTCATGGATTTCCGCGACAAATATGGCGAGGACAAGATCATCGACGTCCACTACGCCGATATGGTCCGCGATCCGCTTGGTACGACCAAGGCGCTCTATGCACAGCTGGGTGACGAATGGACCACCGAGGCCGAAGCAGGCATCCAGGGCTGGGTCGACGACAACCCGCAGGACAAATTTGGCAAGCACGAATACAAGCTGGCCCAATTCGGCCTCAGCAAGGAACAGCTCGCGCCGCACTTCGAACGCTATCTGTCACGCTATGACGTGGAGCCGGAAGGCAAATAGGACACTTAAGCCCCTCCTCTTCAGGGGAGGGGTTGGGGTGGGGGCTGTCGTTCAGGCACATCGCTAGGACGACAGCCCCCACACCTCGATCCCCTCCTCTGAAGAGGAGGGGAAGAAGAGAGAGGAACAAGAAAAATGATCGAAGGCCAATTCTACCAGCTCGGCTATGCTTGCGACAATCTCGAGGAAGGCATCGCCCAGTTCCGCGGCCGGGGCATGACGCATGAGCCGCATATCATTGAAGTCGATCAGCCGGTAAACTCACCGCAGGGCGAAGTGATCAACAAGCTGCGCCTCTGCTTCATCTGGATTGGCGACGTGCAATACGAGCTGATCGAGGCGGTTACCGATCCCCTCGGCATTTATGCCAACGCGCCTTCGAACGGCGCGCCTATCCGCTTCCACCAGATTTGCATGCGGATCGAGGGAAGCTGGGAGGATTTCCTCGCCAGGGTGAAGGCGCAGGACCTGCCAATGGTGATGTGGCGCGACATAGGCGGCGACAATCTCAAGTTCGCCTATCTCGATGCTCGCAAGACGATGGGGCATTATCTGGAGTATACTTGGATGACCGATGCTGGCTGGGACCAGATCAGGGGGATGTAGCGTCTCGAAAGCCCCTCCCCGGCGGGGAGGGGTTGGGGTGGGGGAGCGAGGCCGCCAGGCCTCGCGTCGACGCTAGCGTAGTACACCCCCACCCAACCTCCCCCTCAAGGGGGAGGAGCAAAAAGAGGTAGAATCAATGACCTTCCAACAACCCAACATAGACCTCCTTCCCCGTCATCCGATCATTATCGGCGATGCCCGCGAAGAGGCAGGCAGCGGCGATATTCTCGCGCATATCTACCCCGGTACCGGCACGGTTACCCGCGAAATCCGCATGGCCAATGCCAGCGATGTCGATCGCGCTGTAGCCTCGGCCCGCGCCGCCTTCCCCGCCTGGCGGGCCATGCCGGGCGACAAGCGGCGCGACCTGTTCTTCAAGCTCGCTGCGTTGTTCGAGGCCAAATCCGCCGAATTCGCGTCCAGTCTGGTCGCGGAGAACGGCTCGATTTCGGCTTACGCCCCCTTCATGGGCTATGACGCCGCGCAGAAGTTCCGCTACTTCGGTGGCTGGTGCGACAAGATCCATGGTCGCACGATCCCGATGTGGGGCGGCCCGGCGCATGACTATGTCACCTACGAACCCTATGGTGTCGTCGGCGTCATCATCCCGTGGAACGGCCCGCTGTTCGCCGCGACCATGGTGATGGCCCCGGCGCTGGCTGCGGGCAATTGCGTCGTGCTGAAATCGCCCGATATGGCACCTTACAGCGCGATGAAGCTAGTCGAACTGATCCAGGAAGCGGGTTTCCCTGCGGGCGTAGTCAATCTGATCACCGGCGCGGCGGATGCGGGTGAGGCAATGGTCGCCCACCCCGGCATCGACAAGATCGAGTTCATCGGCTCGGGCAATACCGCGAAGAAGGTGCTGGCCAGCGCCGCGCAGTCGCTCAAGCCGGTCGGGCTCGAGCTCGGCGGTAAGTCGGCAGTGATCGTGTTCGACGATGCCGATCTGGCGAACGCGGCCAAATGCGGCGTCAGCGGCGCGGTTTCGGCCAATGGCCAGGGCTGCGTCAACGGCACCCGCCTGCTGGTCCAGCGCGGCGTCTACGCGCAATATCTGGCGATGCTGACGGCGACGGCAAACCACATCCAGCCCGGCGATCCCTGCGATCCGGCGACCATGCTCGGCCCAGTGATCTCGCAAGGCGCACTCGACCGCATTCTCGGCATGGTCACTCGCGGCGTCGCCGAGGGCGGGCGCATCGTTGCAGGCGGCGAGCGCATGGGCGGCGATCATGCCAATGGCTACTTCCTGCCGGTGACCGTGCTGGCCGATGTCGGCAACTCCAGCGAGATCGCCCAGAACGAGGTGTTCGGCCCGGTACTCGCGGTCACCCCGTTTGACACCGAGGAAGAGGCCATCGCGCTGGCCAATGGCACCGAATATGGGCTTGGCGCTTATGTCCACACCCAGAACCTGCGCCGCGCGCATCATGTCACGGGTCAGCTTCAAGCCGGCATGATCCACGTCAATGGCTCGGGCGAGGCGATGCAGCCCAACTGCCCGTTCGGCGGCTGGAAGAAGAGCGGCCACGGGCGGCTCGGCGGCGTGGAGGGGCTCAACGAATTCATGCAGCCCAAAAACATCTGGATGAGTCTGAAAGAACCGGAGGCCTGACCATGACCATGCTCGATCCCGCCGAGAGGACCGCACGCGGCCTCGCCATTCAGGCCGAAGTGACCGGCCAGCCTGCTCCCGATACGGCAACCCCGGTCCAGGAAAGCTGGCGCGATTTCGTCTTCGCCGAAGTGTGGAGCCGCCCGGGGCTGGAACGCCGCGCGCGCTATCTCATTGCCATGGCGGGTGCCACTATCTCGGGCGCGGATCAGACCATGCTCGACGCCTATGTGCGCGGCGCGCTGAAGTCTGGCGAATTGTCGCAACTCGAACTGCGCGAAGCGGCACTGCATCTGTGCCTCTATGGCGGCTGGACACGTGGCGGCATTCTCGACGCCGCGATCACCCGCGCCGCGCAGGCGCTCGGCCTGCCAGCACTCGCCTGCCCGCCAATCCGCGCCGAAGCCTGGGATCCCGAGGTCCGCACTGCCGAGGGCATGGCTGAATTCACCAAGGTCATGACTTTCCCTGGCGGCCCTTCGGCCTCACCCTTCCTCGAGGCGATCAACAATTTCGTGTTTGGCGAGATGTGGTTCCGTCGCGGGCTCGACGAACGCTCGCGCCGGTTCCTGACGCTGGTTGGCGTTGCGGAGTCTTCCAGCGAAATTCCGATCAAGAGCCACGTCCACTCCGCCATGGCCAGCGGCAATTGCACGGCGGACGAAATGCAGGAATTCGTCCTGCAATATGGCATCCATGCCGGTTGGCCCAAGGCCTCGGTGATCCAGAGCGTGGTCTGGGAAATGGCAAAGAAGGTGGCCGACGGGCTGCCCTGGAACGGCTGATATGGCATTGGCAATAGACATGACCGGCAAAGCTGCACTGGTCACCGGCGCGGCATCGGGGCTTGCCCGGGCGACGGCGATCAAACTGGCACAGGCAGGGGCGCAGCTCTGCATTGTCGATGTCAATGAAGCGCGGCTGCGCGAAACGGCGGGAATGCTGGGCAATGCGCAAGTGCTCGTCCATACGGCCAATCTTGCCGATCCCGATGCCTGCACAGCGGCGGTCGCGGCGGCTGTCAGCCGGTTCGGCCGGCTCGATGCGCTGTGCAACATCGCGGGCATCATCCGCATGGCCCACAGCCACGAGATGCCGCGCGAGCATTTCGAGCAGACCATCGCGATCAATCTTTCGGCACCGTGGTTTCTCTCGCAGGCGGCGATCCCGCATTTGCTCGAAACAAATGGCGCCATCGTCAATTGCGCCTCTTCCGCCGCCTTTATCGGCGAGGCCTATGCCGCCGCCTATTGCGCCAGCAAGGCGGGGCTGGTGAACATGACCAAGGCGATGGCGATGGAATATGCGCGGCAGCCGATCCGCATCAACGCGGTCGCGCCCGGCGGAATGATCACCAACATTGCCAATGGCATGACCTTCCCCGCCGAAGCGGAAATGGACCTCGTCGCGCGCTATTCGGGGCTGCGCGGGCAGGTCGAGGTCGACGATGTTGCCGATCTCATTGTCCTGCTCGCCTCGCCTGCAGGCCGCTCCTATCACGGTGCCTGCGTCTCGATCGATGCAGGTATAACAGCAGGTTAATGGCCATGAGCGAGAAAATAGGCTTCATTGGGCTTGGCAGTCAGGGAGGCCCGATGGCGCACCGGATCAAGGCCGCAGGCATGGATTTGACCGTCTGGGCGCGCCGTCCGGAGGCACTTGAAGCCTATGTTGCACAAGGGTGCACAACGGCACCTAGCGTCACCGAGCTGGGGTCAAGCTGCGATCACGTCGGCATCTGCGTGCTCAACGATGCCGATGTTTTTCAGGTATGCGACCAGTTGATCCCGGCGATGAAAAGGGACAGCCGGATCGCCATTCATTCGACCGTGCTGCCCGAGAGTTGCATCGAGCTGGAACGGCAATGTGTGGCGCGCGGCATCGGCCTGATCGACGCGCCGGTCAGCGGTGGCTCGCCCGGCGCCGAAGCCGGGACACTGACGGTGATGTGCGGCGGCTCGAAAGCTGTGTTCGAAGCATCGAAGCCGGTGTTCGAGACATTCGGGAAACTGATCGTTCTGCTCGGCTCGATCGGTGCGGGGCAAAACGCCAAGCTGATCAACAATGCCATGCTGTCGGCGAATATGGGGATTGCCCATGCGGCGCTGGCGGTTGGCGAGGCACTGGCAATCGACCGGGCGGCGCTGGCCGAGCTGATCAATCAAAGCAGCGGCCGCAGTTATGGTTTCGAGGTCTATGCCCGGTTGCCTTCGCCTGCTGCCTTTTCGATCGGGGCGCCGCTGCTGGCGAAGGATATCAAATTGCTCAAGGCCGTCCTCCCCGGCCATGACGGCGCCGAAGCCTTGCGCGCCGCTGCCGAACCTTTCCTGACCGCCGCAACAGGCGGCTGAATTTCCGGAGTTTTCCCAGATGGCTTTCACCCTCGATCAATACCGCCTCGATGGCAAAGTCGCGATTGTTACCGGCGCAGGCGGGCGCGGGAATTCGATTGGCCGGGCCTATGCGATGGGGCTCGCCAATGCCGGGGCCAGCATCGTCGTTGCCGATCTTAACGGCGAAGGCGCGGCTGCTGTGGCGGCGGAAATCGTGGCTGGCGGCGGCAAGGCCATTGGCGTGCAGCTCGATGTTGCCAATGAGGCTTCAACCCTGGCGATGGCCGAAGCCGCGACCAAGGCCTTCGGCGGCGTCGATATTCTGGTCAACAACGCCGCGCTGATGGTCGATATCAGCTACGACAGCATTGAAACCGTACCGATGGAAGCGTGGAACAAGGCCTTCGCGGTGAACACCACCGGCGCGCTGCTCTGCTCACGCGCGGTGGCACCCTCGATGCGCGCACGCGGCGGCGGGCGGATCGTCAACCAGTCATCGGGCGGAGCTTACCCTGCGACCAGCCTCTACGGCATCACCAAGATCGCGCTGGTCGGCCTCACCACCAGCCTCGCCAAACAATGGGGCAAGGACAACATCACCTGCAACGCCATCGCCCCGGGCAATGTCATGTCGGACGCCGGCAAGCTGCTGGTGCCCGACGATTCGCCGTTCATCCAGTTCCTCCAGGCAACTGTTGCGACCAAACCGCGCGGTGAGCCGGACGAGCTGGTCGGCGCGTTGCTGCTGCTGTGTTCACCGGCCGGGGAATGGATCACTGGCCAGACGATTCATATCGACGGCGGCTGGATCATGCGGCCGTAATTCTGACCAGTTGGGGGAGGACCATGCCGGCAGGACTCGACGGAACCGGTCTGAATATGATAGTCGCAAGTCTGAAACATCCGCAGATCACATCCGCAGATCACAAGGGAATGCGCGACATCCGGGCGCATTTTTTCCTTCAGCAAACAATAAGGAAAATCATTGCCGCCCCGCCCCAACGCTTCTCCAGCTGAAATCCTAGTTGCGACAATCAAGCTTATTGCCGAGCACGACGTCTCCGGAATCAGCGTCGATATGGTGGCGGAGACAACAGGTGTCAGTAAGGCGACGATCTATCGCCGTTGGCCGTCACGCGAGATTCTGATTTACGAGGCCTTGTCATACATCG
>JAHFPT010000261.1 GCA_023266625.1 Novosphingobium sp.
TTCGCACAGGTCGGCGATCTCGTTTATGAAAGTGATCTTGGTCGCGAGGAAGGCGTTGGCGGCATATTTGATCAGCTCGGCGCTGCGGCGGCTGGTGAACTGGATCGGTGCCTTGTTGAGGAACAGCGGGCGATAGACCTCGCGCATGACACCGCGCGCCCATTCGTCGTCGCTGCCGATGACAATGCGGTCCGGGCGCTTGAAATCGTCGATTGCCGCACCTTCGCGCAGGAATTCGGGGTTCGAGGCGACCGCGAAGCGAATCGAAGTGCCCGAACCGGCGATGATCCGCTCGACCGCGTCGCCGGTGCCGACCGGCACGGTCGATTTGGTGACGATGACTGCCGGATGATCGAGATGCTGGCCAATCTCCTCGGCGACGGCATGAACGAATGACAGATCGGCATGGCCGTCGCCACGCCGCGATGGGGTGCCAACGGCAATGAAAATCGCGCCCGCCCCGGCGATCCCCTGTGCCAGATCGGTGGTGAACGCCAATTGGCCGGATCGTGCGTTGCGGCGGACCAGCTCTTCCAGCCCCGGCTCGTAAATCGGCATTTCGCCGGCCTGAAGCTGGGCGATTTTGCCCGGATCCTTGTCGATACAGACAATATCGTGACCGAAATCGGCAAAGCAGGCACCGGACACCAGCCCGACATAGCCCGAACCCACCATCGCAATCTTCATTCACAGTTCCCCTTCAAGCCGGACAGCTTTCGTTTGAGACGACCCCATCGGCTTCATCTGTAGCCAGCAACCAGCGCGATTCGCCCTCCAGCGCCAGCGCAGTCAACCTGCCGCTGGCATAGGCACCCGTGTCGATGCCAATGCGGTTGCTGCGAATCACTGGCTCGTCGGTGATGGTATGGCCATGAACGACTACAAATCCGTAATCGCCGCGGTGACTGAGGAATGGTTCGCGAATCCAGCGCAGATCATGCAGCTTCTGTTGTTCCATCGCCACACCGGGGGCTATCCCTGCGTGGACGAAGCAATAATCGCCGATCACGATCCAGTCCTCGAAATTGCGGATGAAGTCGAGGTCGCGGGGCGGCACGGCATGGCGCATTATCGCTTGCCCCTCTTCCAGCTCTGCCGCATCCCACTGCGCCATGTCGAGCGGATAGGAGAGGATCGTCTCGCGGCCGCCGAAGCGCAGGAAATGGCGCAGCATCTCGATGTCGTCGAAGCAGCGCAGGAACATTTCCTCGTGATTGCCGCAGAGGATGCGAACCTTGCGCCGCGCCGCCAGCTCCCGCGCGGCAGCGATAACACCGGCGCTGTCGGGACCGCGATCGACCAGGTCGCCAAGCAGCACAATCGTGGTTTCAGCCTGAGCGCGGCTCTTGTCGTCGGCTTCGATGGCGGCAATCAGCACGTCGAACAGGTCGCGTCGGCCATGAATATCGCCGACGGCATAGACTCGCCTGCCCGCAGGTATCGACGGAAGCGGCTTCGCAACTTGCGGCCGGAAGAACTTGCTTATGGTTTCGAGCATTTTTGATCGCCGCGCTGCGCTATAGAGCATCGTGCGAAAAAGTGGGAACCGGTTTTTCGCAAAAAACGATGCGACAACAAAAACCTATGGCAAACAGCACGATTCACATATCGTGCTGTTTGCCATAGTCGCACGATAGCGGGGTCACAAGCTGATTGGCGTGTGGCCCGTAAGCGTTGCATGAAATCCACACCTGTGAAGAATTTGTTTCGCCGGTCAGAATTTTGTCTTGTGCAATGCAGCAAAAACAGCCAGCGATACGCAACTTTCGCAAACTGCACCCGATTATAGAGTCGTATCATAGAGGCGCATGGCGAAAGTTGCAGGTGGGACGAAGCCGTTTAACCGTGAGGAAACGATTATGCTTACGTCCGTCCGCGGCCTTTTCGCCGCAACACTCCTGGCTGGTAGCAGCTTCGCCGCCATGCCCGCTCTCGCAGATGAAACCGATCCGCCGAGCGCTATCACCATCACCGGCAGCGCCGCTGTGGTCTCGCAATACCGCTTCCGCGGCCTTGCTCAGTCCGACAACAAGCCTGCGGTGCAGGCCGCGATCACGATTGCCCATAAATCGGGCTTCTACATCTCGACCTGGGGCTCAAGCGCCAGCGCGGGCGCTGGTCCGATCAATATCGGCGGCACCGAAATCGACGTCTATGGCGGCTGGACCCACGGGATCGGCGATAGCGGCTTCACCGTCGATGTCGGCGGCTATGGCTATATCTATCCCGGCGCTCCTCTGGGCAATTATTACGAGATCTATGGCTCGGTCGCCAAGACCTTCGGGCCGGCTACAGCCAAGCTGGGCGTTTATGTCGCGCCCGGCCAGGAAGTGTTCAACTACAACTGGACCTCGCCCAAGCACAGCAACGTCTACATCTATGGCGAACTGGGCGGCGGCATTCCGGGCACACCGCTCTCGCTGCACAGCCACCTTGGCTACACCGATGGCGGCTTTGCCTGGGCCAAGAACTATCTCGACTACAATGTTGGCGTCAGCGCCAAGTGGAAGATACTGACTTTCGACCTCTCGGTGGTTGGCACCAATGTCAGCAAGGGTGATATCGCCAGCGGCTTCGGCCCGGGCTACATCGTGCCGGCCTGCGGTAGCAGCAGCTCGACCGTCGCGGTGGCCTGCCGCTCGACAGCGGTCGATTATTACCACCGCATGTCCAAGACTGTCGTGGTCGGCTCGATCACCGCCAGCTTCTAAGCGTAACAAACAGGGGGAACAGGCCCCGCTCCGTCACGCCGGAGCGGGGCCTTTTTCTTGCCTAGCGCAGATAGAAGTCAATCGTCGTGACCACCCGCACCCGCTTGTAGGGCGAATCGGTCGCACCGCCGCCGCCGCCTTCGCCATCGGCGCCGCTGTCGCCATCGCGCGGGGCGATCGAGAAATAGCCCTGGCTGGCGCTCTTGATCGAGCCGACCGAAGTGCCGCTGTCCTGCGCGAATTGCTCGGCGGAGGCGCGGGCGTCCTTGGTCGCCTGGGCGATCATCGGCGGCTTGATCGCATTGAGCCCGGTGAACTTGTAGGCCATCCCCGAGCCATCCTCGAGCGCCACCCCGCGCCGGACCAGCTCGAACTGCCGCCGGGCGGCCTCCTGCGCGCGTTTGATATCATTCGAGCGCAGCGTCATGTTTTGGCGAACGGTAAACTCCTGCACGCCATTGTTCGAATATTGCGAGACTGTGACTCCGGCAGGTTGCAGCGCTTCCGCCGGGAATCCGACTTCGCGAAAGAAGCTGCGGATCGCCGCGCTGTCCTGATCGGCCTCGGCCTGGGCGGTGGCGAGATCGCCGGCCTTGGCGGAATAGGCTAGCGTCCAGGTGGCGAGGTCGGCGGTGACGTCGCGTTCGGCGAGGCCGCGCACGGTGACCGAACGATCCGCCTCGCGCGCGCGGACCAGCCCGTTGCCCAGCAGATAGCCGCCGGCGATCAGGCCAAGTGTGATCACCCCGGCGCTGGCCAGCCAGCGGCGGGTTTCGGACTCGCGCAGAAATGCTCTGGCGGAGCTGGGCGTATCGGCGTTAGTCTCGCTCATCGTCGTGCCTCCCGTTTGTTGATGAAACACATGCACGGCCAAAGCTTTCTGCACGATGAACCGTGCCATGTATACGATGAATGGAGCGACAAAGCGTGACCAAATACCTCCACACCATGATCCGGGTGAACGATCCTGCGGCAACCATCGCCTTCTTCGCGCTGATCGGCGTCAAGGAATTCCGCCGCTATGACAATGCGCCGGGCCGCCACACGCTGATCTTCCTTGCGGTACCGGGCGAGGAGGGCGTCGCCGAGGTCGAGCTGACACACAACTGGGACCCGGAAGACTACACCGGCGGTCGCAACTTCGGCCATCTCGCCTATGGGGTGGAGGATATCTACGCGACCTGCCAGCGGCTGGCGGATGCAGGGGTGACGATCAACCGCCCGCCGCGCGATGGCAGGATGGCATTTATCCGGACGCCGGATGGAATATCGGTGGAGCTGTTGCAGACTGGGGATGCGCTGGCGGTGCGGGAGCCGTGGGCGAGTATGGTGAATGTGGGGGTGTGGTAAATCGGCCACAAGCGTCCAATGAAGCGCTTGGTCAGACGGTTCTGCAGTGCACCGTTCAGTGCGAGAGCGGTATTTCCCAGCCGGGTCGATTTGCGATTTCAAAGATAATGTGCGGAGATGTCTGTCCGTTGTAACTGCGGTCGATCAACTCCGGACGGCGCACGCCGCCGATCTTTTCCATCGCACGCTGCGACCGCCAGTTTTTCTCACCCACCCAGAAAACCACTGTGTCGGCAAATCCGAAGGCGTGGTCCAGCATAAGTCGCTTGATTTCACGATTATAGCGTCCGCCCCAGAAGACTGCGGCAAGGAAGGTCCAACCAATCTCGATTTCGCGCAGCACCGGATCGTGTCCGTAGTATCGGCTAGCACCGATTACCTTGCCGGTTCGCTGATCACGGATGGTGAGCGCTCCGCCGCTGGCCATGCCGGTCTCAAAATACTCTCGGAATTCCTTTTCCTCAAAGCGGTTGCGCGCGGGATGGAGTTCCCAGATCGCTGGGTCTGACGCCACGGCATAAAGCTCGGCCCAATCGATTTCTCGCATTGGAGAAATGTCGGTCCATTCACCGGCTAAGCAAGGCTGGAGATCGACGATGCTGTACTCCCATGGCGGATGCTGAGTTTGCAGACGCATTACCAATTCTGCATGTAGACGCCAAATGGCCCTCCCCTCACCCCCGAACCTCCGCCAGCAAATCCGGGTGCCGATCCAGCACCCTGAACAGCTTGACCAGCGCCAGCGGCGGCTTGGTCTTGCCGTTTTCGTAGCGTGAAAACGCATTGACCCCGCCGCCGAATAACTCCGCCGCTTCCTGCTGATCGAGGCGCAGTTTCTTGCGCACCGCGCTGATGAAGGCCGGATCGACGATGGCGGCATTCACCTGCTTGCCGAACGCCTTCATCTCCGCACTGATCGCCCGCGAGGTGGCGGCGTCGAACAGGCCTTCGCCGCAGGCGGGGCAATAGTCGCCGAGGATTTGCGCAAACACGGTGGTTTCGCCCTTGTAAGTATAGGGCATGTCGCGCGCGTCGTGGATCAGGTCGGCTTCACCGCAATTGGGGCACTTCATCGTCATAGCTCCTTGAACGAAACGATCAGCACATCGTCGATCACTGTCAGTTTGAGATAGACATCTCCCGCCGCCGTCCTCGGCTGATAAACATCCTGCCACACCCGGTGATCGGCATGGGTGGTCATGCTCTTGTGGAAATCGCCGATGGTCAGGGCGCGAATGACATCGAGCATGTCATCGAGCCCCAAATCCATCGCCGCCGCTCCGCTAAGCGCCGTCGTTGTTGCACGGACGTGCCCCTGTTCGACCAACTTATGAATGACAGACAGTGGACAATGCGGCTTGCGTTTCTCCATTGAGGTGATTCCTATCCGAATTTTTCTAATTTGGCAAGTAGGTTAATTTTCGCGGTGGCGTCGCCCCGCCCACCTCAGCACCCCAAACCCCACCACCGCCGACACCATTGACCCCGCCAGCACGCCCAGTTTCGCCTGCTCGACCAGCTCCGGGCTCGCCGGAAACGCCAGTGCGCCGATGAACAGGCTCATGGTGAAGCCCACGCCGCAGAGCAGCGCCATGCCCCAGAGTTGCGCCCAGCTGGCGCCCTCGGGGCGATGCCCCAGTCCGAACCGGCAGGCGGCATAGATCGCGCCGAAGATGCCAAGCTGCTTGCCCAGCACCAGCCCGGCAGCGATCGCCAGCGGCAGGGGCGCGAGCAGGCCATGGCCTCCCGCACCGACAAGTTCCGCCCCGGCATTGGCAAGACCGAACAGCGGCAGGATGACATAGGCGTTCCACGGCACCAGCGCGTGTTCCATGCGCAGCAGCAGGCTGTCGCCGCCCTTGTCGAGCCGCAAGGGAATCGCCAGCGCGGCGGCGACCCCGGCAACCGTGGCGTGGACGCCCGAATGCAGCGTGCAATACCAGGTCAGCGCCGCCAGCGCGGCAAAGCTCCAGCCATTGCCCCAATGAAGCCGGCCCAGCGCCACCATCGCGGCCAGGCAGGCGAGGCCGCCGCCCAGCCACAGCACATCGATGCCGCCGCTCGAGACCAGCGCAATAATCGCCACCGCGCCGATATCGTCGACTATCGCGATGGTCAGCAGCAGCAAGCGCAGCGCGGGCGGCGCGCGGCTGCCGAGCAACGCCAGCACGCCCACGGCAAAGG
>JAHFPT010000071.1 GCA_023266625.1 Novosphingobium sp.
CAGTGTGTTCGGCGGCGCGGTGTTCGCTGGGATTGACGATATCCCCGGCAAACAGCGCCTCGCGGCGAGCGGCGAAACCCGCTGCCTCGGCAAGTGCCAGAAAGCCGGAGAGATGGGCGGCGTCGAGATGGGTTTTCGACCAGTCGAACAATATCCCGCCATCCGGTAGTTCCAGCCGCGCCGAGAGCCAAGCGACGCGCCCGGTATCGGCGGCGAACAGCTCCGTCAGCCGGGGGTTTGGCAAAGCCTCCAGCTTCTGCCATGCCGCCTTGACTGCTGCGCTCATTGTTCACCTATCCATTGCTGCACCGCATCATTATGCCTGTGCACAGCCAGCAGGCCAAGCAACAAAGCTTGACGCAGGGCACTGCTGCCAACATGGACACGACGATGGACGAAACCACCCCCGCCGAGAACAGCGAATCCCCTCTCCCGGAGGCTCAGGGCACGGCCAAGCCCGAGAAAAAGGAGGAGAATTTCTTCGTCTTCCTGATCAAGCTGGTGCTGATCGTCGCGGTGTTCCGCAGCTTCCTGTTTTCGCCGTTCAACATTCCCAGCGAATCGATGCTGCCCAATCTGGAAAATGGCGACTATCTGCTCGCGGCGAAATGGCCCTATGGCTTTTCGTCCTATTCGCTGCCGTTCAGCGCGCCCCTGCTGCCCAATCGCATCTGGCCCGGCCAGCCCAAGCCCGGCGACATCGTCATTTTCAAGGCGCCGCCCGATAATGAGACCGATTATATCAAGCGGGTGATCGGCGTTCCGGGCGATCAGGTGCAGATGGTGGGCGGCCAGCTCATGCTCAACGGCAAGCCGGTTCCCAAGCAGAAGGTCGCTGATTTCGAGGTGGCGGTGACGCCCAACACCCATTGCTTTCTGCCGCAATATGAAGCGAAAAATGCCGCCGGGGCGCAGGTCTGCCACTATCCCCGCTTCCGCGAGACGCTGCCAAATGGCAAAAGCTATTTTGTGCTCGACCTGGCCCAGACCCAGCAGGACGACACCGCGCCCTTCGTCGTGCCCGAAGACCACCTCTTCCTGATGGGCGACAACCGCGACAATTCGATGGACAGCCGCTTTCCGGCGATCCCCGGCCAGGGCATCGGCATTGTGCCGCAGGAAAACCTCGTCGGCCGGGCAACGATCATGATGTTCTCGACCAATGGCTCGGCCGAATGGATCAAGCCCTGGACCTGGTTCACCGCCGCGCGCTGGAACCGGATCGGGACGACATTATAAAGGCATGCTCGAAGCAGAAACCCACGCCTATCTCACCGGCCTCGCCGGGGGCGAACCGGAGGATGAGGCGCTGTGGCTCGAAGCGTTGACCCACGGCAGTACCGGGCACGAGCGCAACTACGAGCGGCTCGAATTCCTTGGCGATAGGGTATTGGGGCTGTCGATCGCCGAATGGCTGCATGCGCTCGGCACCGGCGACGAAGGCAAACTGTCGCAGCGACTCAATGCCCTGGTCAGCCGGACAATGTGCGCCGCGATCGCCCGCGAAATCGGATTGGGCGCGCATATCAGGCTCGGCAAGCAGGCCAATGACGATGGCGCGCGCGACAGCGACAATATTCTCGGCGATGTCATGGAAGCGCTGATCGGTGCCTGTTTCGTGACGCAAGGCTATGACGCGGCCCGCGCCATGGTCCGCCGCCTGTGGGCCGAGGCCGTCACTGGCCAGGCGGGAAGTGCCAAACATCCCAAGAGCGAGCTCCAGGAATGGGCGGCGATGAACAAGCGCAAGGTGCCGCAATACCGCCTGCTCGACCGCTCCGGCCCCGACCACGCCGCGCGCTTCACCGTCGAGGTCAGCGTGCCGGGCGTCGGCGAGGCGCAGGGCAGCGGCTCGAGCAAGCAGGATGCAGAGACTGCGGCGGCGGCGGCGTTTCTTGAAGTGCACACGTGAGCGGGGCGATAGTCGCGGCTGGCCTTCGACAAGCTCAGGCTGACCCTTCGACAAGCTCAGGGTGAGCGGATGTTGTGTATGATCCCATTTCCTACCCCGCTCAGGCTGAGCTTGTCGAAGCCCGCGCACCAACTTTCGCCACACGGACCAACATAATGACCCAGCACTGCGGCCTCGTCGCCGTCCTCGGCGCACCCAATGCCGGCAAGTCGACCCTGGTCAATGCGCTGGTCGGCCAGAAGGTCGCCATTGTCAGCGCCAAGGCTCAAACCACCCGGGCGCGGCTGATGGGGATTGCGCTCGCGGATCAGACTCAAATCATTCTCGCCGACACGCCGGGCATCTTCGCGCCCAAGCGCCGCCTCGACCGGGCGATGGTCGCCGCCGCCTGGGAGGGCGCGAACACCGCCGATGCAATCCTGCTGGTGGTCGATGCGCGCAAGAAGCGGCGCGATTATCTCGGGCCGATCCTGGAATCGCTGAAGACTCGCCCCGAACGCAAGATTCTGGTGCTCAACAAGGTGGACGAGACGCCGAAAGAGCCACTGCTGATCGCCGCCGAAGAATTGACCCAGGCAGCCCAGTTCGACGAGGTGTTCTTCATCTCGGCGCTGACCGGCGACGGCGTGCCCGAACTCAAGGCGCGCCTTGCCGCGCTGATGCCGGAAAGCCCGTGGCACTATCCCGAAGATCAGGTCTCCGATGCCAGCGAACGCCTGCTCGCCTGCGAGATCACCCGCGAGCAGCTCTACCGCCAGCTCCACGACGAGCTACCCTATGACAGCGCAGTGCGGCCCGAAAGTTACACCCAGCGCAAGGACGGGTCGGTGGAAGTGCACCAGCAGATCGTCATCGCCCGCGACAGCCAGAAGGGCATTGTCCTGGGCAAGGGCGGCGCAAAACTCAAGGCGATCGGCGAGGCGGCACGCAAGGAACTGGCCGAGATTCTCGGGGTCAAGGTCCACCTGTTCCTGCATGTGAAAGTGGAGGAAGGCTGGGCCGAGGCGCGCGAGTTTTATGATGATATCGGGCTGGATTGGGTAAAGTAGGCCCCGCCCGCTTGCCCGATCCGCGCTCACCCGCCATAGGCTCACCCAGAGTCCACGCCCGCGAAAGGCCCAGCGATGAAAGCCAGAATCTCGTGAAAATACGCGTTTCCGTCAGCCTCAAGCCCGGCGTACTCGATCCGCAGGGCCGCGCTATCCAGCATTCGCTCGAGGGCCTCGGTTTCGCCGGGGTCAAGGATGTCCGCGCCGGGCGGCTGATCGAGCTGGAGGTGGACGAAGGTGTGACCGACGCCGCGCTCGACGATATGTGCAAGCAGCTGCTCGCCAATATGGTGATCGAGAACTACCGGATCGAAAGGGTCGCCGCATGATGTCGTTCCGCGCCGCTGTCATCACTTTTCCCGGTTCCAACTGCGATCGCGACATGGCGGATGCGCTGGAGAAAGTCTCCGGAAGCACGCCATTCCGTGTCTGGCACGGCGATGCCGAATTGCCCGACCACCTCGATTTCATCGCCCTGCCCGGAGGCTTTTCCTATGGCGACTATCTGCGCAGCGGTGCAATGGCGGCGCGTTCGCCAATCATGCGCGCAGTGATCGCAGCTGCGGCGCGCGGTGTCCCGGTGCTGGGGGTGTGCAATGGCTTCCAGGTGCTGACCGAGGCGGGCCTCCTGCCCGGTGCACTGATGCGCAACGCCGGCATTCGCTTCGTCTGCCGCGACGTGGCGCTGGTCGTCGAAAACAACCAGTCGCTGTTCACTGCCGGTTACAGCCAGGGCCAGCGCATCACCCTCCCCGTCGCCCACCACGATGGCAATTTTTTTGCCGACGAAGCTACGCTCGACCGGCTTGAAGGCGAAGGCCGCGTCGCCTTGCGCTATGGCGAGCCGGTCAACGGCTCTGCCCGCAACATTGCCGGAGTGTTGAACTCGGCGGGCAATGTCCTGGGCATGATGCCGCATCCCGAACGCGCAATAGAGCCGGCACATGGCGGCAGCGACGGGCGGGCGCTGTTTGCCAGCGCAGTCAGAGGATTGGTTCAGGCCTGAACGTCAGGCGGCATCACCGCGCTGGCTGTATTGCGAAGGCACCCGCAAAAGCAGCTTGTCGCAATCGCCCACCGACATCGGCCGGCCGAAATAATAGCCCTGGATCTTCTTGCAGCCGAGCTGACGGACAATCGCCAGTTCGGCCTCGTTCTCGACCCCTTCGGCGGTGGTCGACATTTCAAGGCTGTCGGCCATGGCGACAACCGCGCGGATGATCGCCAGGCTTTCGGGATTCCCCACCGCCGCGCCCTGCACGAAGCTGCGGTCGACCTTGATCGTCGAAAAGCGCAGATTGCGGATATAGCCGAGCGAGGAATAGCCGGTGCCGAAATCGTCCAGCGCGACGCTGCATCCGAGCGCCATGACCTGTTCGAGCGCGCTGCGCGCTTGCGCTGCGTCACGCACGAAGATGCTTTCGGTCACCTCAAGCTCAAGCCGGTTGGCCTGCATGCCGCTGTGCGACAGCGCGCCAACCACGCTGGCAATGAAATTGCTGTCGAGCAGCTGTTCACCCGAGATATTGACCGCGACCCTGAGGTGCGACGGCCACAGCGCAGCCTGGCGGCAAGCCTCGCGCAGCACCCATTCGCCAATCGGCACAATCAGCCTTGTGTCTTCGGCAAGCGGAATGAATTTTGCCGGGCTGACGAAACCATGCTCCTCGCTTTGCCAGCGGATCAACGCCTCGAAGCTGACCATAACCTCGCTGGTCGCATCGACCACCGGCTGATAATAAAGCACGAATTCGTTGCGTTCGAGCGCACGGCGCAGCGAAAACTCGAGCTTGCGCCGCTCTTCGGCATGGGCATGCAGCGCCGGCTCATAGTTGAAATGAACGCCGCCGCCTTCATCCTTGGACCGATAGAGCGCGAGGTCGGCGTTGCGCATCAGTGTTTCGACCGTCGAGCCGTCGCGCGGCCCGATCGCCGAACCGACACTGGCACCGACATAGAGCGTGTGATGATCGACCTCATAGGGCTGCGAGAGCCGTTCGATCACCCGCTGGGCGACCTGTTCCACCCGGCCAAGATCGGAAGCATCGCGAATGACGATGGCAAACTCGTCTCCGCCCAGCCGCCCGCACAATTCGTTCTCGGTGATCTGTTCCTTCAGCCGTGCGGACACCCGGGCCAGCAGCTGGTCGCCGATGAGATGACCAAGCGTATCGTTAACCGATTTGAAGCGGTCAAGGTCGATCATCAGGAAGGCGCAGCGCGTGCGCCATTGTTCGGCATAGCGCATCGCCTCGCCCATGGCCTCGGTCAGCATCATCCGGTTGGGCAGGCCGGTCAGCGTGTCGTAGCGCGCGAGATAGGCAATCTTGTCGGAGCTTTCGCGCTGTTCGGTAACGTCCGAGCCGACGCCGCGGAAGCCATCGAAAGTGCCGTTCTCGTCGATCTTGGGTGTGCCCGAGAGTTCCCACCAGCGCAGAGTGCCATTGATCGTGACGCGCACCAGCAGGTTCGAGAAACTCTCGCGCCGCTTCAGCCGCTCTGCCAGATCATGGAGGCTGGAGGGAAACTGGCCGGTATCCCAGGCCTCCCCGGCGATCAGCTGGATGAACGGCTTGCCGTCGATCGAGGCGGGATCCATGCTCAGGGCAAAGGCGAAGCGTGGCGAAACCGCGCGGACCCGGCGCGACGTGTCGATCTGCCACAGCCAGTCGGCCTCGCCTTCCTCCTCGAACTCGCGCAGCAGCAGCGAGACGACTTCGTTGGTCTCGGCGACCCCGGCTTCGGCAATCTTGGTGATCAGATAGTTGCGCGCGCCGATCAATGTGCCGATCATCAGCGTCGCGCAAAAACCCGCGCAAATCGCAGCCATTTCCAGCGGCCCATATAGAGCGAATCCCGCAGCGGCTGCCCCGCCGACAATGGCCGAAAACAGAAATGTTCCCAGCGGTACGGCTGGCAGCGCAATCATCGACGACGCCAGCAGCATGGCCATGACCGACCACATCTCCACCCTGCCCCCGGCATCGAGATAGCGGTTGGACAATGCCAGCGGCACAACCCAGACCAGGGCACTGCCGATGGCGCTTGATGTATGGCGATTGATTTCTGCGTGGCTGACGCTGCGGTGATCGGCTTCGGCCAGCATCCGGTCGCACCGCGTGGCCTGGATCAGCGTGGCAACCAGGACAACGATCCAGCCACCGAGCCAGACCGCATGGACCTTGCCCGCCAGCAGCCACAAAGTCGCCGCCGCCGCAAGCGAATGCGCGACAATCCGCGCGACCGAAGCCTTGGCCAGGCTGGCGTATTGCAAACCCCGCAACTGCGCCCAATCGCCGTCTGCGGGATCGGACAAACCCATCACGGCCCGCCATGGCAGCCGCTTGGGCAGCAACGTCGAAGAATTCTTGACCCGTTTCACCCCGCAGTCTTAGGCCAGCGCTGGTTATCAGGCCGTAAACTGCCGGGCTTGAAAGGCGCGTTTGAGGGGGATTATTCGACTGTCACACTCTTCGCCAGATTGCGCGGCAGACCGGGAGCAATGTCACCCTGGGATAGGCAGGCCAAGGTAGTCAGTCACGCGCGCTTGCACTTCCGCTAGTATGCCGTCGCTCACGCGCCCCAGGAGCGACGCCAATCCCGCCTCAAGTACAGCGATTTTCTCAGTCCGAATCACGGAAGGCGCGGGAAGTCCAAATTCTCGATGGTCTTGTTCGACCGAAACGTCGCCCGGCCAGCCTCGATTGGCTGCGCTGGTAATCATCACGGCCCAGAACAAATCCCGATTGGGGCCCAGCGCTGAACTGGAAACAACCAGCGCGGGACGCACTTCGTGGACAGGGGTCTCGACATAGGGAAACGGAACCCGGACAACATCCCCGGGTCTAAAGGTCGGCATAAGCTTTCGTATCAGCCTCACTAGACCACTCGGTAAACGTAGAGAAATTGGCCAGGAACATGTCCTTGGGCGGAGTAGCGACGCGTTTCATCACCACTTCCTTACCGCGAATTTCATAGGAAACACTGTCACCCGGTCCAATGCCAAGCGCAGCGCGAACCGCACGGGGAATTGTCGTTTGCGATTTCGCAGTGATGCGGCCCTGAATCATGCGCAGAATGTAAGGAAATTCCGGGCAATTTGCAAGTGCCTCACTCCACCGTCACACTCTTCGCCAGATTGCGCGGCTGATCGACATCGGTGCCTTTCACGCAGGCGACGTGATAGGCCAGCAGCTGCACCGGTACGGCATAGACCAGCGGCGCGATCAGCGGGTGGACCTTTGGCATTTCGATGGTCGCCATGCAGCCCTCGCCGGCTTCGGCCAGCCCTTCCGCGTCCGAAATCAGCACGATCTTGCCGCCGCGCGCGCGCACTTCCTGCATATTGCTGACGGTCTTCTCGAACAACGGACCCGAAGGAGCCAGCACGATCACCGGGACAGCTTCGTCGATCAGCGCGATCGGCCCGTGCTTCATCTCGCCCGAGGCATAGCCTTCGGCATGAATATAGCTGATTTCCTTGAGTTTCAGCGCGCCTTCCAGCGCCAGCGGATAGTCCGGCCCGCGCCCGAGATAGAGCACATCGCGCGCCGGGGCGATCAGGTGGGCCATCGCGGCGATCTCGTCGTCGTGGGCCAGCGCCGCGTTGAGACTGGCGGGCGCTTCGAGCAGATGCTTGACAATTTCGATCTCTTCCGCGCGACCAATGCGCCGCCTGCACACCGCCAGATGCGCCGCCAGCGCCGCCAGCACCGCCAGCTGGCAGGTGAAGGCCTTGGTCGAAGCCACGCCGATTTCCGGCCCGGCATGGGTCGGCAGCAACAGGTCGGCCTCGCGCGCCATCGAACTGGTCGGGACATTGACGACGACGGCAATGGTCTGCCCAGCCTGCTTGCAATGGCGCAGCGCCGCCAGCGTGTCTGCCGTCTCGCCGCTCTGAGAAATAAATAGGGACAGTCCCCCTTTTTCGAGTACCGGGTCGCGGTAGCGGAACTCGCTGGCGACATCGATATCGACTGGCAGGCGCGCGAATTGTTCGAACCAGTATTTGGCGACCATGCCCGCGTAGTAGGACGTACCGCAGGCGACGATGGTGACGCGGTTGATGCTCGAGAGGTCGAAATCGAACTGCGGCAGCGCCACCGACTGGTCGATCTGGCGGATATAGCTGTGCAGGGTTTGCGCCACGACCGTCGGCTGCTCGAAAATTTCCTTCTGCATGAAGTGGCGGTAATTGCCCTTCTCGATCGCCACGGCGGAAGCGCCTGAGGTGGTAATTTCGCGTTTCACTGCCTTGTTATCTTTGTCGAAAATCTGCGCGCCCGCGCGGGTGATCACCACCCAGTCACCCTCGTCGAGATAGGAAATTTTCTGGGTCAGCGGTGCCAGCGCCAGCGCGTCCGAACCGAGATAGGTCTCGCCGTCACCATAGCCCACCACCAGCGGCGAGCCGAGCCGCGCGCCGATCAGCATGTCGGGATGGGAACGGAAGGCAATCGCCAGCGCGAAAGCACCGCGCAGTTGCGGCAGCGCGGCCTTGACTGCATCTTCGGGCGAAGCCCCCGCCTCGACGCCTTCCGAAATCAGATGGGCAACAACCTCACTGTCGGTCTCGCTCTCGAACTTGCGCCCGCGCGCAGTCAGCGCCTCGCGCAGCTGGCGGAAATTCTCGATGATGCCGTTGTGGACCAGCGCCAGTTCGGCAGTGGCATGCGGATGGGCATTAGCAGCGGTCGGCGCGCCGTGGGTCGCCCAGCGGGTGTGGGCGATGCCGGTGGTGCCGGGCGCGGGATCGCGGGCCAGTTCGATCACCAGATTGGCGAGCTTGCCCGGCGCGCGGCGGCGGATCAGCTGGCCTTGATGAATCGTGCAGACGCCAGCGCTGTCATAGCCGCGATACTCCATCCGCCTAAGGCCATCGACGAGGCGATCCGCGACCTGTTCCTTGCCGACAATGCCGATAATTCCACACATGGGCTGGGTGTGCCTTTGCTAGAGGGTGTAGGGGACGCGGATGCCGGGCATCTCTGCCGGGAAATCCTTGGTATTTCGTGTAATCAGGATCGCGCCGTTCACTTGCGCCGTGGCGAGGATATAGGCGTCCATCAGTTTCATCTTGGAGCGATGGCGAATATCGGCTGCGGCCAGAGCGATCCGGGCGTCGATCTCAACTACCTCGAAGGCGGATATGATCTGCCTCACACCATCGCGATCTTCCAGCATCTCACCAGCCAGAACCTCGGTCCAGACTATGCGGCTGATGCGGTGATGCCTATAGCGGAGCAATTCCGCCTTTGCTTGTGGGCTCCGGTTCAGCCAATCGATCACGATGTTGGAATCGAAAAACGGATCGGACACCGATCAAAGCTCTTCGTAAGGTGTGCGATCTTCGCGCATCGCGCGCTGGTATTCGACCGGATCGCCCACATCGACGCGACCGGCCCAGTATCCATAGCCCCGTTCGATCCAGTCCCGATTGTCGGAGTTCTGCACCAGATAGAGCTTCACCGCTTCGCGGATCGCCGCCGCGCGTGAGCTCTTCTTCTTGCTCGCCAGCGCATCGAGCTGTTCGATATCGTCGTCGGGGATGTCGGTCAGGATTCTCATTCGCCATTGCCCTTTGTTGATTTCGGATCCGGATGTATGCCTGCGAGCATATTGAGATGGATCTGTCGCTGGCGATCATCTTCCTGGTCAAACAGGTCAGGGAACTCGGCCTTGACCTCCTCATAGTCGGAATCCCAAGGGCGGGTCCACGATGCGCGCTCGCGCCGCTGCCATTCCACCGCGTCGCCGATATCGGTTCGATCCTTCCAGAGGCCGAATCCAGCTTCCAGCCAGGTCAGGTCTTTGTCCGACCTCGGATTGCCGCGAAAGAAAGCGATGGCTTCACGCACCAGCGACGTACGAGACCGACCAAGCACCGCTGCGGTTTCATTGAGCCACTTGGCGTCTTCTTCGGGCAGATCGACGACGATGCGAGTCATAGTGATATATTGATATCATATCATGATATCATGTCAAGCGACTGCAAATTGGGTGAGTGACAGACAGTTTCCGTCCGGATTCCTGAACCAGGCCACCTTTGCGCCTGATGGACTGGTCCAGACACCGCCGTCGTCCTGTTGCAGCCCGGGGAAACGCACCGGCTCAATCCCCTGCTGCCGCAACGCGCCCAGGCTGGCGCGAATATCGGGGACATCCCAGCCGAAAACCGTGTGAGTTACCAGCGCAGCTTCGGTAACCTTCTGAACGCGCAGCATGACATTGGGACAGGCGAACACCAGCGCGAACGGCGAATCTTCGACCAGTTCAAGTCCGAGCCGGTCACGATAGAAAACCAGCGATTCATCTGGAAAAGCCGTTGCGACAAAGGCAACCGCAGTCTTGTCTCCCAGCATCATCCTACCCCTTACCCTCCGCCTTCTTCCGATCCATCGCATCGTGAACACTGTCTGCCCAACACCGCATCACCAACTCCCAATATCCCACAATCCCCGCTCAAACCAACAGCAAGCCAATCTCGTCTTCCAGCAGTGCCAACTTCCCGCCATAACTCGCGATCATCGCGGCGAGCATGGGCTTTGGCCGGATGCGGGCCATATCCAGCGGATGCCCTGCCCGCTCGCCCAGCAGAAAAAGGAAGGTCAACTGGGTGCGGCCATTGCCCTCGCGAAAAGGATGAATGGCGTTGAGTTCAGCAAGGAACTGGGCCGAACTGGCGATAAATTCTCGAGCACTCGCACCGCCCAAAAATGGCGATTCACGCAGCGAGGTGAACAATATTTCCAACTGCTCGGCGATATGTTCGGGGAAACAAAACATCGCGCCATCCTTGGCGATTCGTACGGTTCGGAATCGTCCGGCCCAGGCATAGACATCCTGGAAAAGGTGATGGTGGAGGGCGCGATAGTGAGCCGGGTCGAAATCACCGTGAGGACCCGGTTGCGAACCGCGCTCGGCAGTCATTTCGAGCTCGAACAATTCCAGCGCTTCGGCGTCGCGCAAGCCCGCCAAATTTTTCAGTATTCCGGTGCCCTCGTAGCAATAAGGATCGTCAAAGCTGCCATAAGGCGCTTTATCAGTCACTTTGCAGCGAGCGCCTTGTATTTCTTGAGGATGGCGGCGCGGATATCCGGCGCTGACATGCCAGACTTGCGCATCTTGTCCAATTCGCGCTGATTGGCATCGGGTAAGCGCAAACCTTCTACAGCGGTGATCGCCGCAAAGGCCTTTCGGCTAAGTGTCGGATGATGGGATGCCATAGCGAATTATTGCCACAAATTTCTGACCGAGAAAAGCCTCACTTCCCCTCCGCCTTCCGCTTCTTCATCGCATCGTGAAACCGGTCGGCCCAGCCCGGCTTGACCAGCTGCTCCGCCCGCACCAGCCGCAGTTCGCCGTCCGCGACGTCGCGCGAGACCGCGCTGCCCGCCCCGACAATCGCATCGCGGCCGATCTTCACCGGGGCGATCAACGAGGAGTTCGAGCCGATGAACGCCCCCGCTCCGATCACGGTCTTGTATTTGAAATAGCCGTCAAAATTGCAGGTGATCGTGCCCGCGCCGATGTTGGCGCCAGCCCCTACTTCGGCGTCGCCGATGTAGGAGAGGTGGTTGGCCTTGGCGCCCTTGCCGAGCACGCTCTTTTTGATCTCGACGAAATTACCCAGCTTGGCCCCCTCCTCCAGCACCGCGCCGGGACGCAGCCGGGCGAAGGGGCCGACTTCGGTGTTCGCGGCAAGGCTCGCGCCTTCGAGGTGGCAGAAGGCGCGGATCTTTGCGCCGTCGGCCACAGTCACGCCGGGGCCGAAGAACACGTTGGGCTCGACCAGCACATCGCGGCCCAGCTTGGTATCCCAGCTGAACCACACGGTCTCCGGCGCGATCAGGCTGGCGCCGTCGTCCATTGCCTGACGCCGCCTTTTCGCCTGCCATTTACCTTCCATATCAGCCAGTTCGGCGCGGCTGTTGATCCCGGCGACTTCATCCGAATCGCCGGTCACAACCACCGCGCAGACCCGGCCATCGCCCAGCGCGATGTTGACCACGTCGGGGAGGTAATACTCGCCCTGGGAATTATCGTTGCCCAGCCGGGCGAGCAGCGCGAACAGCTCGTGCGACTTCACCACCATCAGCCCGCTGTTGCACAGGCGGCAGGCGCGCTCGGCCTCGCTCGCATCCTTGTGTTCGACCATTTTGACGATGCGGCCAGCCTCATCCGCGATCACCCGGCCATAGTGCAGCACCTCGGCAGGCTCGAAGCCGAGCACGACGACGGCGGGCGCGTCCGGGGCGTTCAGCCGCGCGATCATCGAGCGCATCGTCTCGGGGCGAACGAAGGGCACATCGGCATAGAGAATCAACACATCCCCGGAAAAGCCCGCCAGCGCCTTCCCGGCCTGTAGCACCGCATGACCGGTTCCCAGCTGCGGCTCCTGCACCGCGATCTCTGCGCGGGTCCCCAGCGCCGCTTCCAGCTGCTCACACCCATGCCCTGCCACCACCACCTGCCGTGCGGGCGCAAGCTGCGCCGCGCTGGCCAGCAGATGCTCCAGCATCGGCCGCCCGGCGATCGGGTGGAGCACCTTGTGCAACTCGCTCTTCATGCGCGTGCCCTTGCCCGCAGCGAGGACGACGATAGCGAGGGGGCCGGGGGCGAGCGGGGATGGCGAAGCATTCATGGTTATTCCCCATGCCAGCAATTTCTTGCCGATTCCACAACTGCGCGCCACTGGCAGCGGCGATGACCAAACTTCCCTTCGATATAGTGGGCTTCGACCTCGATGGCACCTTGCTCGATACTCACCGCGACCTCGGTGCTGCGGTAAACCATGCGCTGGCCCTGGCAGGGCGCCCGCCAGTGCCGGTTGCCGAAGTGCGCGGGCTTATCGGCGGCGGGGCGAAGAAAATGCTGGAGCGGGCACTGAGCCTGACCGGCGGCTGTCAGGAGAGCGAGCTTAAACCGCTCTACCACGAGCTGCTGCGCTTTTACGAAGCCAATATTGCCGTCTATACCCGCCCGTTCCCCGGCACTGCGGCGATGCTCGATGCTTTGGCCGATAATGGCGTGAAGCTGGCAGTTGTGACCAACAAGTTCGAATCCTTCGCCTGCCGGGTGCTGGACGAACTTGATCTGTCCGGCCGCTTCTACACAGTGATCGGCGGCGACACCCTTGGCCCCGGCAAGGCCAAACCAGCGCGCGACCAGCTCGACGAAATGATCGCTCGCGCCGGGGGAGGCCGCGCTGCCTATGTTGGCGACACCAGCTACGATACGCTCGCCGCCAAAGCAGCGGGAATTCCCAGTGTAGCCGTCAGCTTCGGCTTCAACGACTTGCCGCCGGAAGAGCTGGGCGCCGATGCGGTCATCCACCACTTCGACGAACTGATACCGACTTTGGCGCGGCTTTAGGCCTTTTTGCGTTGAAAGCCCGGGCCGCGCGTGCAATGCCGCACTGCAACATTTTTCAGTCCCTTCCAGAATCATTTGGCGGAGCACCTCATGCGTTTTTCCTTCAAGGACAAAGTCGCCATCGTCACCGGTGCAGGCGGCGGCCTCGGTCGCGCCTATGCGCTCGAACTGGCGCGGCGCGGGGCAAAAGTCGTGGTCAACGATCTGGGCGGCGCGCGCGACGGCACCGGCCATTCCGATGCAGCACTGGCCGTGGTCGAGGAAATCAAGGCGGCGGGCGGCGCGGCCATGTCGAACGGCGGCAATGTCGCTGAGTACGCCCAGATGGAAGAAATGGTCGCCCGGGCGAAAGAGGCCTGGGGCACGGTCCATATATTGATCAACAACGCCGGCATCTTGCGCGACAAGACTTTCATCAAGATGGAACCCGCCGATTTCGAACTGGTGGTCCGCGTCCATTTGCTCGGCTCGGCTTTCGCCACCAAGGCGGTGTGGGAGACGATGCGCGAGCAGAATTATGGCCGCATCCTGATGACCACATCATCGTCGGGCATCGGCGGCAATTTCGGACAGGCGAATTACAGCGCCGCCAAAATGGGCGTGGTCGGCCTCGCCAAGACGCTCCACCTCGAAGGCGCGAAATACAATATCCGGGTCAACTCGCTCGCCCCGACGGCGGGCACCCGTATGACCGAGGATATCTTCCCCGAGGAAGCCTACAAGGCGTTCAGCCCCGAAAACGTCGCCCCTGCTGCGCTGTTCCTGGTTTCCGAAGATGCACCCTCGAACGCCATCGTCGCTGCGGGCGGCGGTGTTTGCCAGAGCGCCTTTGTGACGATGAATGAAGGCGTGCTGCTGGGGACAAGCGAACGCACGGTCGAAGGCTTCGCGGCCAACTGGGCCAAGATCAGCGCGCAAAGCGGCGATGCCGTGATCCAGAACGGCATGGAACAGTCTATGCATGCGATGGGGATGTTGGCGAAGGTGGGGGGCAAATAAGACTGCGCCCGCACGACAATCTGAAGCTATTGTAGCGATTGTAAGTTCTGTTAGGCTTCACCTTCCATTGGGTGGGGGAAGCTGTGGCTATCAGCACATTTGAACAGGGCCTCGCCGCCTTGCAAAAGCGCACAACTTTTGTGCGGATAATGATCTACGCATACATCGCGCTGTGGGGGCTAACGATCCTGTTCTCCGTTGCCGAGAATGCCGGCGCAATCAATCTTGAGACTATGGAACCGCCGCTGCTAACCGGTGCAGCCGCCATTGTAATTGGCTTGGCCGTTTTGACTATGATCGTTAGCATAATCGTTGTTGGAATGTGGATCCACCGCGCGCATGCCAATCTCAAGCTTGCGGGAATTCATGACAATGCAACCTCACCGAGCTGGGCAGTAGGCTGGTTCTTTATACCTATTGCTAATCTTTTCAAACCATTTCAGGCAATGCGCGAACTTTGGACTTCAAGCCATGGCGTCTCAGACAGGTACGGCGATGAAGCTGGCGGACCATTACCGCAGTGGTGGGGCTGCTGGATTGTAGGCAACGTACTCACGAGTGTCAGTTCACGCGTCAGCAGTCTTGAAGGCAGCACATCGAAGCCCGTCTATAGTGTTGTCGACATAGTGGGGTTTCTGGCCTTGATCGGTGCGGCTTGGTTCTTGCTGAAGATTGTCGAGGGCATAAACTCTGCCCAGCAATCATCGCTCGGAATTGCCAAAACCTTCGCCTGATCAAGCCTCCACCAGCCTCACCAGCCGCCGCTCCAGCGGAAACAACACCCCGGCCAGCTCGTGCCCGCGCTTGAGCACCTGCCCACCCTCGCCAAACAGCGTCCACATGCCTTGCTTGCCGCGCAGTGCCGGGCGCTTCTCGATCCGCGCCTGCGGGCGTTCGGATGTGCGGCGGAAGGCAGCGATTAGGCGGTCGATTGGCTGCCCCCTTTCCGGGAGCGGGCAGGGGGAGCGGCGTGCGATTGAAAAGCCCTTGCAATGAATATGCATTTTAAGGTATATCGCACCAATGGATTGGTGTGTTGACTTTCATGCGGACTTCATACCGGAGTTCACCGGGCTGTCGCTGCCGGTAAGGGAAGAAGTCGGTTCACTCGTCAGTGTCCTGAGAATTCACGGTCCTTTGTTGAAGCGGCCACTTTGCGATACGCTGGTGGGTTCGAAATATGCCAATATGAAGGAACTGCGCTTCGATGCCGATGGCGGAGTCTGGCGCGTGGCCTTTGCGTTCGATCCGCAGCGACGGGCGATCCTGCTGGTAGCAGGAGACAAGTCCGGCGTGTCGCAAAGGCGGTTCTATCAGACACTGATTACCAAGGCAGATGCCCGCTTTGGCAATCATCTTGCCTTTATGAAACGAAAGGAGTCGTTGAAATGACCGAAGCCTATCGCCCGATCCCTTCCGAGGAAGTTTTCGCGTCGTATAGCCCCGAAAGCAAAGCCCGCATCGCTGCGCGCGCGGCGGAAATCATTGCGGAGAATTTTGCGCTGAGCGACATCCGCAAGAGCCGCAAGGTGACCCAGGAGCAAGTGGCCGAGCGGCTGGGCGGCAAGCAGGTCTATATCTCGCGCCTCGAAAAGCGCTCCGACGCAAAGGTTTCAACCCTGCGCCACTATATCAAGGCCTTGGGCGGGGAATTGCAGCTGATGGTGACCTTCCCCGAAGGCACCACCATGTCGATCAAGGACCTCGGCATGGAGCCCAAGCGGCGCTGACCGAAGTGGAGCAAAGCTAAGCCTCCACCAGCCTCACCAGCCGCCGTTCCAGCGGGAACAACACCCCCGCCAGCTCGTGCCCGCGCTTGAGCACCTGGCCGCCCTCGCCGAACAAAGTCCACATGCCCTGCTTGCCGCGCAAGGCCGGGCGTTTCTCGATCCGCGCCTGCGGGCGTTCGGATGTGCGGCGGAAGGCGCAGAAGCTGGCGGCGTCGCGGTCGAAATCCATCGCATAGTCGCGCCATTCGCCGGCGGCGACCATGCGGCCATAGAGATCGAGAATGCGGCTAAGTTCGAGGCGCTCAAAGCCAATCTGCGCGGCTCGCGAGGCGGGAGTCGGAAAGGGCGTAATGATCGCGCTCAAGCCGACTTGCCGCCCCCACGCTTGCGACCTGCCGATTGCTTGGCCGCCTCCGCATCGCGCTCTGCCAGCAGCTGCGACAGGCGCTTTTGCATCACGTCCATCTCGCATTGCAGCAGTTCCAGCTTCTGGGTTGCCGGATCGAACTTGTCCGAGCAGGGCGTGCCGTAGGGCATGAATTCCTTTTGCCAGGCTTCGGCAGGCATCAGCGTCGAGCGCGCCTTGACCCCGACCATGGTCGCGCCATCGGGCACGTCCTCGGTCACCACCGCATTGGCACCGACCCGCGCACGCTTGCCTATGGTGATCGGCCCCAGAATCTGTGCGCCAGCGCCGACGATGACGTTATCCGACAAAGTCGGGTGGCGCTTGCCGCCGATGCCGTTGGTGGGATTGGTGCCGCCCAGCGTCACGCAGGAGTAGATGGTGACGTCGTCGCCAATCTCGGCAGTCTCGCCGATCACCACCCAGCCATGATCGATAAACAGATGTTTGCCGATCTGCGCGCCCGGATGAATGTCGTTACCGGTCAGGAAGCGCGCCAGATGATTAACCGCGCGGGCGAGAAAATAGAACCGCGCGCCATAGAGCCAATGCGCCACGCGGTGCCAGGCAACCGCCCACAGGCCGGGATAGAGCAAAACCTCCCAGCGCGAACGCGGCGCGGGATCCCGGGCGACTATCGAGTCGAGATAGGTGTTCAATTGTCCCAACATTGTCCTGATTTTCCCACCAAATGCGTCTCAAAGCAAGCGCGGCTGTTGCACCCCGTTCACCGCTTCCAGTGCCTCGCGCCAGATCGCCATGGTCGGGGCCACCTTGCGCTCGAGGCTGAGCCGGTCGATTTCGGCAACCAGCCGCTCCACTCCCAGATGGCTACGCTCGCAGCGCGGGACAAGATAGGTGGCTGCCGATTCGTCGAGTACCAGGCTGCGCATCTCGGCATGAATTGCGATGAGTTCGCCCAGCATGGCATCGTCAGGCACGCCCACTTCAAGGTGCAGCGCCGCCGCCAGCCGCGAGGCGAGATCGGGTAAATCTATGCGCCAGGCACCGGTGCCGGTATTGCTGACCAGCAACAGCGCAGTGCCGGTTTCTTGCGCCCGGTTCCAGCGATGGAACAGTTCGGTCTCGTCCACCGCATCGGCATCGTCGATGGCCTCGCCCCGAAATTTGCCAGCGCCGCTCTCGGCAAACCAGCGGGCGAGCAGCGATTTGCCCGAGCGCGGCGGGCCGGACAGCACGGCTGTGCGGAACGGCCAGGCTGCTGGATTGGCAAATGCGTCGATCACAGCTGCGTTGGCGTTGCCCGCAACGATTCGCGAAGGCCCGGCAACGCCTGCCAGCTCCAAAGGCAATGCAATCTGCGACATGATTAG
The DNA here is from genome assembly GCA_023266625.1 of Novosphingobium sp. Lineage (GTDB taxonomy): Bacteria > Pseudomonadota > Alphaproteobacteria > Sphingomonadales > Sphingomonadaceae > Novosphingobium. Next base: position 17,805 of record JAHFPT010000071.1, read on the forward strand.
CGCCTGATGCTCAGCGCATTGCTGCCCACGGACACTTGCCAGCCGCGCGCGCGCAGAGCCGCAGCCAGCGCTGCCAGCTCGCCGCCATAGGTTACCCGCATCACCGAAGTGCCGCCGATCGCTATGCTCGAAGTCGCAGCACCGCGCACACCTGACGCCCCGCGCACCGCGCCCAGCGCCGCATCGACCGCAGCCGCGTCGGGTGAGGCGAATTGCACGGTATAGGTCGCAACCACATCCCGCGACGGCGTGACGCTGGTCTGCAGCGCAGGCGCTGCCCCGCTTTCCGTCACAGTGGGAACGTCCTCCGGCCTGGGCTGAGTCGCGGCGACCAGCGCCGACAGTGCCGAATCCATCGACTGCTGATCGGAATAGAGCGTGGAATCGGGCCGGAACAGCCCCTGAGCCAGCGCATCGCTGTAAATCCGGTCAAGGCGCTGCAAGGCAGAATCGAGCATGGCTGCCACGCCAGCCTCGTCATTGGCGGTGAGCGTGAAGCTGTCGAGGTAAGTATTGTCAGGCCCAAAACGCGCGGTGAAGGTGCCGCGCACTGGCCCGCCGGGCCATTGCCGCTCGAGCCGGGCGACCGGCATGATCACGTCGGAAGCGCCAAACTGGTTGAGCACAGTGCGCCACCACAGTCGGCTGCGCCTGCCGGGCTGACCGGCAGTCAGCAGCAGCGAATCGCCACCGGAACCGGTCGGCCGGACATAATCGATGGCGCTGTTGCCTGCGCGCAGATTGGCCCAGGCCTTCTGCCAGGCATTGCGCACTTCGAAAGTCTGGGCAACGCCGCCCGAATAGAGCACGGGAATCACCAGCAAGGGGGCCGAATGCGCCCGCGCGGTCTCGCCCTGATTGCTGACCAGAAACTGCCCCGCCCGCTCGCGGTCGAACACCACGCCCAGCCGGGCGATATAGCGGTGGGGGCCGATCTGCTCACGCTCGATGACCACAGCGGCAACCATGCTTTCGATCTGGTCGTCGCTCATCGGCGGGCCCTTGAGCATTTGCCAGCCCATGTGCTGGGCCAGTTTCCAGCCTTTGACCCGCGCTTCCTGTGCATCCTTGCCAGTGGTCTCGACTTCGATTCCGCCAATCTGGATGTCGCTGGAGGTGGCGACGGGAATGATCCCGCGATCGCCCTCGATCTGCGCAATCAGCCGGTCCGGGCCGATAATCGCCAACACAGCAGCCAGCGCCAGCGCCAGCCCGATGACAAGCTGAGCGGCCGGGCCGGGGCGCCAATTGCGCAGGTATGATGGAAGGGGTGCGACAGCCATTTGGGGAAACCGCGCGCCTTTTGCCCAAACACGCATGGAAAACCAAGCAGGAAAAGGTTAGGCGGCTGACGATGTCGAACGATCCGCCCCCCAAGTCCTATAGTTACGCGCAGGCTGGCGTCTCGATTGCCGCCGGAAATGCGCTGGTCAAGGCGATCGGTCCGCTGGCAAAATCGACCGCGAGGCCCGGTGCCGATGCGGAACTCGGCGGCTTCGGCGGCTTCTTCGATCCGCGCGCCGCCGGTTACAAAGACCCGCTGCTGGTCGCCGCCAACGACGGAGTTGGCACCAAGGTCAAGCTCGCCATCGATCATGACCGGCACGACCGGATCGGCGAGGATCTGGTCGCCATGTGCGTCAACGATTTGATCGTTCAGGGCGCGGAACCACTGTTCTTCCTTGATTATTTTGCTTCCGGCAAGCTCGACACCGAAGTCGCCGTGCGAGTCGTGGCGGGAATCGCCGAGGGTTGCCGAATCGCCGGCTGCGCGCTGATCGGCGGCGAGACGGCGGAAATGCCGGGGATGTATGCGGCGGGCGACTATGACCTGGCTGGTTTTTGCGTCGGCGCAGTCGAGCGCGGCGAACAGCTGACCGGAGATCGGGTGGCAGAGGGCGACATCCTGTTGGGGCTCGCCTCTTCCGGTGTGCATTCCAACGGCTATTCGCTGGTACGGCGACTTGCCGACGATCTCGGCTGGCGGATGAATCGCCCTGCCCTGTTCGATCCCGACCGCCTGCTGATCGACTATCTGATCGAGCCGACGCGAATTTATGTGAAGAACCTGCTGCCGGTAATCCGCGCTGGGAAGATTCACGCCTTGGCCCATATCACCGGCGGCGGACTGCTGGAGAATGTCCCGCGCGTGCTGCCGCAGGGATTGCATGCCCATATCGACGCCGACAGCTGGGAACAGCCCCGCTTGATGGCATTCCTCCAGGCGCAGGGCAACATCGAGCCAGGCGAAATGGCGCGCACCTTCAATTGCGGCTTGGGCATGGTTCTGGCGGTTTCGCCCGATGCGGCCGATAGCGTGGCGCGCGATCTCGCAGCGGCAGGAGAAACGGTGTTCGCCATCGGCAGGGTCGAGCCTGGGGAACGCGGCTGCACCGTGTCGGGCAGCGCCGAAACCTGGAGCGCGCGGGAGGGCTGGAGTGCGACGCATGTTGCATAAAATCCTCCCCGGAACGGGGAGGATTTAGATGACCCGCGCCAAAATCGCCGTGCTGATCTCGGGCAGCGGCACCAATATGGCCGCATTGCTCTATGCTGCCCGCGCCCAAGACTGCCCCTTCGAGGTGGTTCTCGTCGCCAGCAACAATCCCGATGCCGCCGGACTGAAGCTCGCCGGGGCGGAAGGCCTGGCCACCTTCGTCCTGCCGCACAAGGGCATGGCGCGCGAGGATCATGACCTCGCGATGGACGCCGCCATCCGCAGCAGCGGCGCGGAATTCGTCGCACTGGCGGGCTATATGCGCATCCTCACCCCCCGGTTCGTCTCGCGCTGGGAAGGGCACCTGCTCAACATCCACCCCTCGCTGCTGCCGAAATACCCCGGCCTGCACACCCACGAACGCGCGCTGAAGGCAGGCGACAAGCAGGCTGGCTGCACGGTCCATCTGGTCACCGCCGATCTCGATCTCGGTCCGGTGCTGGGGCAAACCGCCGTCGCCGTGCTGCCCGGCGACACACCCGAAACCCTCGCCGCCCGCGTGCTGATCGCCGAACACCAGCTCTATTCGCGGGTGCTGGCGGCATTTGTCACGCGAGAACGCAATCCCGATTGGCTCCTCGACCAGATCCGTGTGCGAGCCCTGGCCCTGCCCGAAGTGGAAGAACGCACCTCGCACGGCTCCCCCGGATTTTCCCTGATCGGAGGAAAATTCTTCGCCTATTTCAAAAACAACGTCCACAACGACGGGATTATCGCGCTGTTGGTCAAAACCAGTGGCGCAGAAGAGCAGGCAATGCTGATCGATCAAGACAGCGACCTCTATTATCGCCCGCCCTTCCTTGGCCCGTCGGGCTGGATCGGCATCAGGCTCGATCTTGGCGATACCGACTGGTCTCACACCGGCGACTGGCTCGCCCGCAGCTGGCGCGCGGTGGCACCGAAGAAGCTGACCAGGCTGCTGGATGTGGCCGACGAGTTTTAACCATTCACCCGAACGCCGCCGCCTTGCGCAGCAGCTGATAGGCCTCGACCACCCCCTGCAACCGCGCCTCGAAGCTCCGGTCGCCGCCGTTGCGATCCGGATGATAGCGCCGCACCAGTTCCGAATAGCGGGTCCGCAGCATGCGCCGGTCGGCATCGAGCGGCAGGCCCAGCGCATCGAGCGCGCGCCGTTCGTCCGGGGTCACCACCCGGCCATCCTTGCGCAAACCCTGCGCCCCCATCCGCGACCGCGCCCGTGCCGAAATCGCTTCGAGCGGGTCGGCGAAATCGGCCCAGCGCGGCGTGTCATCGATCCCGGCGGTGGGGCTGAAAGCGCGGGTCTCGCGTTCCCAGCCGTGGAGCGGCGACTGGGCGCGCAGGATTTCCTCGCTGCTCATGCCCGCGAAATAGTCATAGCCCGCATTGAAGGCGCGGACATGATCGAGGCAGAACCAGCGATAGTCGCCCGGCCCGTCGAAGCCGGGAGAGCGGCCACCGGGCGCGCGGAATTCGCCCGGCTCGGCGCAGCCCGGCCAGCCGCAGTGCCTGCCTTGCGCCTCGCGGCGGCCATGGAATCGGTCGTGTCGCACAGGCTGTCAAATGCCGCGTGATGCGTTAGAAGGGAAGCCATGAACGGACCCCTCGCCCCCAAAATCGCGGATGAAATCGCCGAAATCCTCACCAAGGCCTTCGCGCCCACCAGCCTCGAAGTCATCAACGACAGCGCCAGCCACAG
>JAHFPT010000262.1 GCA_023266625.1 Novosphingobium sp.
CCGCAGGCTGGTGGAGGGGTGTCGAATGGATCGTGACCCCTCCACCATCGCCTTCGGCGACGGTCCCCCTCCCCGTGCCGGGGAGGTATTGGAGCGCATAAATCGTCACCGCCCTCGCCTTCAGCGCCACCACCTCCCCCGCCCGCGCCAGATCATATGCGCGCTGGCCATCGACCATCAGCGCCGAATAGGCCGGAGGGACCTGTTCGATCGGTCCGGTGAACTGCGGCAACACCGCCTCGATCTCGGCCAGCGTGGGCCGCACATCGCTCTCCGCCACCACCTTTCCCTCAAGGTCCAGCGTATCGGTCTCCGCCCCAAACTGCACCGTGAAAGCATATTCCTTGCTGGCATCCAGCATCCGCCCCGCCAGCTTGGTCGCCTCGCCCAGCGCAATCGGCAGCACGCCGCTGGCCAGCGGATCGAGCGTGCCGCCGTGCCCAACCTTGACCTTGCCATAGCCCGCCTCGCGCAGATTGCGCTTCACCGCGCCGACCGCCTGGGTCGAACCCAGCCCGATCGGCTTGTCGAGGATGATCCAGCCCGAAGCTGTCATTGTCCTGGCATTGGCTCAGACCCCGGCGACAGCTGCTGCCAGCGCGAGGTACTGGTGGGTCATCCAGGCGACCGGTGGCTGGACATAGCGCCCGACCAGATCGAAGCCCGGAATGAAAGATGGCAGCACGACAAGCAGCAGCAAGACCAGGGTAAAGCCATAGCGCCGGAAGCGGTGATAGACCTCGGCAGCGGGCCGCGGCAGCAAACCTTCGACGATGTGCGAGCCATCGAACGGGGGGATTGGCAGCAGGTTGAACAGCGCGAGAAAGATATTGATGAGCAGGAAATTCAACAGATTGGCAGTAATGAAGGCGATTGCCCCGGCAGGTTCCTGTTCCCCGCCATAAGATCGCAGCAGCAGGCCCAGCAGCACAGCCCCCACCCCGGCCATCACCAGGTTTGTCGCCGGCCCGGCCGCCGCGACCAGCATCATGCCGCTGCGCGGATTGCGCAGCCGCCATTTATCGACCGGAACCGGCTTGGCCCAGCCGAACACCGGCGCATGCACCAGCGCGAGGATGCCCGGCAGGACGACGGTGCCGATCGGATCGACATGCCGCAGCGGATTGAGACTAAGGCGATTGGCCTCCGCCGCCGTCGGATCGCCCAGCAGCCGCGCCATCCAACCATGTGCGACTTCGTGGAAGACGATGGCAAAGACCAGCGGAATGATGAGGGTGAGCGCCTGGAAGAGAGTGTCGTTCATCCCGTCCATTCCTCGCGCAGCAGCCCAAAGACGCAGGTGTTGCGCAGATGGCCCGTCCAGGTGATCCGATCGCGGCGTAGCATGCCCTCGCGCGTTGCGCCAAGCTTGAGGACGGCGGCCTGGCTGCGCTGGTTACGCTCATCGACGAGGAAAGTGATGCGGTGGTAGCCTTGCGCAAAGGCGTGTTCGATCATCAGCTTTTTCATCGTCCGGTTGTAACCGGTGGAACGCACGCGCGGCGCAATATAGGTTCCGCCGATCTCCACCACGCCATTCGCTGGATCAGGGCGCAAATAAGACGTGATGCCGACCACTTCCCCGCCCAGGCAGGCTGCAAACATCACACCCGGCGTAGCCTTGCGCCCGGCAATCGCCGTATCGAAATGCTCGCCCAGCATCGAATGGGGGTAGATTTCCCAGATATCCGGGTCCTCGGCGCAGGCGGCGCGCAGCGGTTCGATGTGGCAATCTGCGAAGGGTATCAGGCGGACTTCGGCGGAAGTTAGTTCGGCGCTTAGCTTTTCGAATTCGGTCATGCCTCTATTGCAAATTTCTTAGTCACAATTGCGATTGCTTGGAGGCTATTTTGTCGCTTTCGGCAGGCCAACGCAGAAACACGTCACCGTCAATCACCTCGACTGTGACCAACTTCCCTTGGACAAGCCCAAAGCGGTCACGCACAGCCTTGGGAATAACAACTCGGCCCCGAGTGGAAAGTCTAGTCTGCATGGTCACAGAGTTAGGTCCAATGGCAAATGGGGTCAACGACGAAGGCAGTGCCATCAATTTGCCAGCCTATTGGTTCGCCTCCGCCAGCAACACTTCCGCCAGCGCCTGCGGCCGCGTATTCATCACCTGATGCCCAGCATCGATCCGCAGCGTGGACCGGGCATGCATGCGCTTTGCGAAAAATTCCTGCCACTCAAGCGGCATGACGACATCCTGAAGACACAGCACATAGCTCACCGGAATGTCGGCGAGGTGATCGTAAGCCCAGTTTGTTTCGCCATAGCAACTGCGCGGCCAGCCGTCGGGTCCGAGCTTGTCGAGGAACCTGTCGGCCTGCGCCGGCGCCATGTCGTTGCAGAACAACTTGCGATAGCGATCGCGCGTCGACAAGGTCTCGTCGGTGAAGGAATGGCGGCCGCCGTGGATGCGATTGCCCGACATCTCGATCATCGTCAGACCCGGATCCGGCGCGACGCAGCTGACAAACACCAGCTTGCGAAACAGGCCGGGCTTCAGCGCCGCCATTCCCGGCAGCGATGTGCCGGCTTGCGAATGGCCGACCAGTATTACGTCCTGCATGCCCGCAGCCTCGATGTCAGCAACCAGTTCAGCGTTGATTTCGTCAAACTGGATTGCGGAGGTATCGCGCCCGCGCTTGGTGCCGCAGCCTGGTGCATCGAGGGCAAGATAGCGGTGCGTTCCGCCTGGCGTCGTTGGACTTTGGGCCTGCATCGCGGAAATAGTCTCGTCCCACACCCAGCCGCCCTGCCCGCCGCCGTGAAGGAATGCAAAGTCAGTCATCGGTCGGCTCTCCCAAATCACGCGCTACTTTGGGATCGGCGAGCAGCGCATCGATCTTGCCGGCGACATCGAAGCTTTCGTCGCCGGTAAATTTCAGCTTCGGCGCATATTTGAGCTTGAGTCTTCCGGCCACCTCGCGCTGAAACCAGGCGGTGTTGGTGCGCAGCGCTTTCAGCACTTCCGCCTCATCCGCACCAAGCAGCGGCTTCACGAAAGTCATGGCGTGGCGCAGATCGGGCGACATGCGCACCTCAGTGACCGAAACCGAATGCGCCGCCAGCACATCATCATGGACTTCTCCGCGCATCAGCAGCTCGGAGAGAATATGCCGCACCTGTTCGCCGACCTTGAGCAGGCGGACGGAGCGGGTTTCGGGGGTTGCGAGAGCGCGGGCCATTGTCTCAGCTTTCGTCCATCTTGGCCAGAATCCGCTTCATCGAGCGCAAATTTCGCGCCGTTCCTTTGCAGCCCAGCCGCCGTTCTATGAATTGCCCGACCAGCTTGCTCTCGCCCGCGCCCGCGACATAGTCGATATGCAGCGCCCGGTCACCTGCGGCGAGACGTTCGGGGCCGGTGTGGTCGGCTTCGAGCCGGGCAAAGCCTTTCGGATCGACCGGCCCATCGAGAAACAGCGTGTGGACGAAGTTCTCCTGGCCATCTGCACCAAACGGATTTTCCGCAATCACCGCCGCCAGCGCATCGCGCGAGCGGACCAGCGCAACGCTGTTCATGCCGAAGCGATGCCGCATCATCAGAGAGAGCTTTTCCTCCAGCCCATCGACCGGGCGTTCGGGATGATCGAACAGCACATTGCCACTGGCGACCACGGTTTCGACATTGGTGAAACCCTCAGCCTCAAATGCCGCGCGCAGATCGGCCATCTTCAGCCGGTTGCCGCCGACGTTTATGGAGCCGAAGAGGGCGAGGTAGCGGGGCATCTTGATTTTTAACTCGGTTTATGCGATATGAGTCGGATCACGATGCTAGGAACTTCCAGTATCACCTCCTGGGCCCGAACGTTGCTGCGTTCGGGCCCAAATGGTATTGGAGGCTGGCGTTGCTGCGCCAGCCTCCTCACCGGTTACTTGCGGGTCAGCTCAATGAGCTTGATCACAAGCCCGACAATCGCAACCAACAAGGTTGCGACGCCGATAACCAGAATCACGATACTATTCACGTCCATTCATATCACCCCCTTTCCCGCCGCATGTCGCGGCGAGCTCGGGAGATCGCACAAATGTTGTGCTGACGTTACTCCCGTCAGCCCTTAATCGCGTAACAAGGCCTGCAACGCATCAAAGCGTCCGCTCCCTCATCTCGACCTCAAACGTCTCCAGCACATCGCCCGGTTTGATGTCGTTGGTATCCTTGAGCACCACGCCGCATTCGAGGCCCGCGCGCACTTCCGCGACATCGTCCTTGAAGCGCCGCAGCGATGCCACGGTGGTCTTCGAAATGATGACATCGTCGCGGGTGATGCGGGCGTGAATGTCCTTCTTGATATAGCCGTCGGTGACCAGCAGGCCCGCCGCCTTGTCGTGTTTGCCGGCCGGGAAGATTTCCTTGATTTCGGCGCGGCCGACCACGGTTTCGATGCGTTCCGGCCCCCATTGGCCGGCCATTTCGGCGCGGATGTCGTCGGTCAGCTGGTAGATCACGTCGAAATATTTCATCCGCACCTTGTGGCGCTCGACCATTTCGCGCGCCTTGGCGTTGGGGCGGACATTAAAGCCGACGATCGGCGCACCGCTGGAAAAGGCCAGATTGACGTCGCTCTCGGTAATCGCGCCGACGCCGGAATTGAGCACGCGCACCTTGATCTCGTCGTTCGAAATCTTGTTAAGCGCGTTGACGATGGCTTCAGCCGATCCCTGCACGTCGGCCTTGATGACGATGGGGTATTCGAGGACCGTCTGCTTGTCCTTGAGCGCGGAGAACATGTTCTCCAGGCTGGCGGGAGCCGAGGTTGTGCGCTTGGCGGTCGCCTGTTCGTGGCGGAAGGCGGCGACTTCGCGGGCACGGGCTTCGCTATCGACCACGGTCAGCGTATCGCCAGCCATCGGCACACCGCCAAGGCCCAGCACTTCGACCGGCAGCGAAGGCCCCGCTTCCTTGATCTGGCGGCCCTTGTCGTCATGCAGCGCACGGACGCGGCCAGACTGAGTGCCGACAACGAAAATGTCGCCCACCTTCAGCGTGCCGCGATTGACCAGAACCGTCGCCAGCGGGCCCTTGCCCTTGTCGAGCTTGGCCTCGATCACAGTGGCTTCGGCAGAGCGATCCGGGTTGGCCCTGAGTTCCAGCAGCTCTGCCTGGAGCAGGATCTTCTCGATCAGATCGTCCATGCCCAATCCGGTCTTGGCCGAAACTTCGACATCCTGCACATCGCCCGACATTTCCTCGACGATAACCTCGTGTTCGAGCAGGCGCTCGCGAATCTTCTTGGCGTTGGCTTCGGGCTTGTCGATCTTGGTGATCGCGACGATCATCGGCACGTCGGCCGCCTTGGTGTGATTGATCGCCTCGATGGTCTGCGGCATCAGCCCGTCATCGGCCGCCACCACCAGAATGACGATGTCGGTGACATTGGCCCCGCGCATCCGCATTTCGGTAAAGGCCTCATGGCCCGGCGTATCGAGGAAGGTGACGAGGTCGCCGCCCTTGGTCTTGATCTGATAGGCTCCGATGTGCTGGGTGATGCCGCCAGCCTCGCCCTTCACCACGTCGGTGCCGCGCAAAGCGTCGAGCAGGCTGGTCTTGCCGTGATCGACATGACCCATGATCGTCACCACCGGCGGGCGCGCCACTAGCGTGGCCTCTTCATCGACGTCGGCCCCATGGTCGATATCGACATCGCTTTCGGAAACGCGTTGAATATTGTGGCCGAAATCGGTCACCAGCAGCTCAGCGGTATCCTGGTCGATGATATCGTTGATCGCGACCGGCACGCCCATCTTGAACAGCGCTTTGACCAGATCCGAGCCCTTTTCGGCCATGCGGTTGGCGAGTTCCTGGACGGTGATCTCCTCGGGCACAATGACGTCGCGGACCTGCTTTTCGCGCGCCTGCTGCTGGCCGCCGAAATGGGCGCGCTTTTCCTTCTCGCGCGCACGCTTGAGCGCTGCGAGGCTGCGGGCGCGGGCGCCTTCGTCTTCGTTGAGCGCCTTGGAGACAGTCAGCTTGCCCGACTGGCGGCGGTGCTCGCCAGCCTTGTCGCGCGGATGGACGATTTTCTTGGGCGCCGGTTCGGGACGCTTTGGTTGCGCGACCGGCGTGAAGCGGCGCGGCGCAACCGAAGTTCCGCGCTGACCTTCTTCTTCATCGGTTGGAGCAGGAGCTTCCGGCGCAGCTTCTTCGGCGGGCACCGGATCGGCGACAACGGCCTC
>JAHFPT010000263.1 GCA_023266625.1 Novosphingobium sp.
TGCATCCGGTCGCGCAGCAGCGGATCGTCGATCTGGCGCATGCGCATGCGGGTGCGCTGTTGCACCCGCTCGATAGCCGCTTCGGCAGTCAGGCCGCTGTCGATCGCCTCGTTGATCCGCCGCGCCCAGCCTTCGTCATAGGCGAACATCTTGTAGGTCTCGAGTACCTCCTCATGTTCGCCGCCGACCCCGAATTCGGCCTGGCTCGTCATGCGGTCGATTTGTTCGCGCATCCGGTCGAAGGCGAGGAAGACGCGCTGGCGCTCGGCCTCGGTATCCTCGGCCATGACATGTTCGATGGTGACGCGCGGCTGGTGAAAGACGGCGACGCCGCTCGCCAGCCCCTTGACCAGCTGCAGACCGGCCAGCCGCTGCGGCCCGGTCATCGTCGCGGGCAGACCGCCAGCCTCCTCTTCATCGACCAGACCGGCATTGTTGATCAGTTCGGAGAGGACCATGGCCACGGTCTGCAAGGTCTCGATCTCGACCTCTTCGTAGCGGCGCGGCTCGACATGCTGGACGCAGAGCACGCCCGCCGAGCGCTCGCGCCGGACGATCGGCACGCCGGCGAAGGAGTGGAATTTGTCTTCTCCGGTTTCCGGCCGGAAGGAAAAGTCGGGATGCGCCGCCGCTTCGGCGAGGTTCAGGGTTTCGACATTGCCGGCAATCGTACCGACCAGACCTTCGCCAACGGCCATGCGGGTAATATGCACTGCACCTTGCTCCAGCCCCCGGGTTGCGAAGAGTTCGAGCATGCCCTCACGCAGCAGGTAGATCGAGCAAACCTCGCTATCGAGGCCTTTGCCAATCGCCTCCACCACCTGATTGAGCTTGGCTTGCGCAGGTGCGCGCGACGCCATGACATCGTGCAGGCGCGTGAGAATGGTGCGGGATGCAGTGGCGGCGGATGCGGTCATGCAACCGGCCTAGCCCAAAGCTGCGGCTTTGGAAACGCGCGCCGTGCAATCGCATCGGCAGAATGGCGCACCGACAGAATGGCGCAACGGCAAACTGGCGCACCGGCGGGTCTGGCCCACCGGCGGCCTGGTTCGGCCAGCTTAGTGGTGTTCGAGCTGCTCCTTGATTCGCAGCTTCTGTTTCTTGAGTGCCTGGAGCATCGCCGCATCGGGCATCGGGCGGCTCATTTCTTGCTCGATCTTCCGTTCGAGGCCAGCGTGCTTGAGTTCGAGGGAGCTGGAATGCGTAGTATCCATTGGCGGTCCTCCTTCAGGCGGCCGAACCCTGGGGCCGACTCGGCAACGATGCGGGCCCGGCGATTGTCATCAGAGCATAATCGCCCTATCTTGCGAAGCGCCTAATCGATGCATTTCGGTGGAATGCGCTGCTGCTGCGGCAAGCTGCCCCGGCGGCGGTGCAATGGGCGGGGCGCATGTACCAGTTCGGGGCAGGAAACCGGGGATGAGCTTGTGAACGAAGAGGAAATGCGCAAGCGGCTGGAGGTGCTCCGGATCGAGCATCGCGACCTCGACGCGGCAATCGATGCACTGACTGCGGCGGGCGCTTCCGATCAGCTCCAGATCGCCCGGCTCAAGAAGCGCAAACTGCGGCTGAAGGACCAGATATCCTTGATCGAAGACTATCTCATACCCGACATTATCGCCTGATCGCGGTCCTGCTGCGCGCACAGGCCCGATTCGCGCGCAAGACCGTGCCGCTTTCGGACAGTTTCAATTCCCTGTGCGAAACCATTGCAAGAATGTTGCAGATTGCGCCGGGAGGGGCCTATCTCTTGCTGAAATGTCGCAAACCGCAACCATCAATCCCCGCATCATCGACGGGCTCTATTGCGAAGCTTTGGTCCTGTCGGACGAAGTGCGCGCGAATTTTGCGCTGCCGGGGCGATTCGACCAGAGTTTGATCGATCAGAGTTTGGTCGAGCAGGGTGTCGTCGAGGAGGACCTCGCCCGCGTCGCGCTGTCCTGCGAGGCACTGCGCACGACGACACGAATGATGCATGCCATCGCCTGGCTGCTCAATCGCCGCGCTTTTTTTACCGGCGAGCTCTCCGAATTCCAGCTGCGCCGCCAAGGTCGACTGTCGCCGGTTCCCAGCCGCACCGATCCGGAACATGCGGCGCTGCTCGATCCCCGGATTCGCAAACTGATTGCCGCAACCGAGCGCTTCTATGAGCGGCTGCTGCGGCTCGACTCCGGTTGGCGGGAAGCCGAACCGATGCTGCCATCCGGTGCCATTGCCCGGCTGCGTGAACGGGTGGGTCACAGCGGGGTCAGGTAGCGCGGTAGCTATGTCTTAGTGACGTCCAGACTCTGATTGACCCACATCTACCCCGTTCGTCCCGAGCGAAGTCGAGGGACAATGGCCGAGCGAAGCCGAGGCCTTCCGCCCGGGCCGTTCTCGGCTACGCTCGAACAGGTCCCTCGACTTCGCTCGGGACGAACGGTGGTGTGTGATTACAACAAGTTCAGAACGAACCTAAGCCCCCTCGAGCGCCTTGCGCCAGGCGACGATCCGCGCGTTGCGTTTTTCATCCGAGAGCTTCGGCGAAAACCCGCTCACATCCCCGCGCATCGCCCCGGCGGCTTCCTCCAGCGAGGCAAACAGCCCTGACCCAAGCCCCGCCAGCATCGCTGCGCCCAGCGCGGTGGTCTCGACAAAGTGGGGCCGCTCCACCGGCAAATCCAGCATGTCGGCAAGATCCTGCGCGATCCAGTCATTGGCGCTCATGCCGCCGTCGATGCGCAGCGAGGTCCAGCGCGCGCCATCGCGGGCGAAGGCCTCGGCAAGATCGAGGGTCTGCGCCGCCATCGCCTCGAGCGCAGCGCGCACCAGATGGGCGCGGGTAGTGGCGAAACTCAGCCCGGTAATACTCGCCCGCGCCTCGGGCCGCCAATGCGGCGCGCCGAGCCCGGATAGCGCCGGGACCACGACAACCCCGCCCGAATCGGGCACCGAGCGGGCCAGCGTCTCGCTTTCGGCGGCGCTGACGATAAGTCCGAGTGAATCGCGCAGCCACTGGATCAGGCTCCCGGCAATGAATACCGAGCCCTCAAGCGCATAACTGCGCTGGCCGCCGAGCTGGACCAGCACCGTGCCCAGCAGGCGATTGTGCGAGCGCGGGATCACGCTGCCCATATTGGCCAGCACAAAGGCGCCGGTGCCGTAGGTCGCCTTGGTTTCGCCCGGGCTCAGGCAGCCCTGGCCAATCGTCGCCGATTGCTGATCGCCGGCGAGGCCGGTGATCGGGATCGCTGCGCCGAAGTGCTCCGCCAGGCAGGTCCCGAGCGCACCGGCATTGTCGGTCACTTCGCCCAGCGCGCCGCGCGGTACGCCGAACAAATCGCACAATCCCGCGTCCCAGTCCGCACCGCTCAGCGCAAGCAGGCTGGTGCGGCTGGCATTGCTCGCATCCGTGATGTGCGCGCCGCCGGTCAGCTTGAAGGTCAGCCAGCTTTCGACCGTGCCGAGCGCCAGCCGTCCGGTCAGCGATGCCGCCCGCACCGCCGGTTCACGGTCGATCAGCCAGCGCAGCTTGGTCGCCGAAAAATAGGGATCGAGCAGCAGCCCGGTGGCCTCCTGCACCATTGGCTCGTGCCCTGCCGCGCGCAGCGCAGCGCAGGCATCGGCGGTGCGGCGGTCCTGCCAGACCAGCGCGCGATGCAGCGGCTCGCCGCTCTGGCGGTCCCAGGCGACCACGGTTTCGCGCTGGTTGGTGATGCCAATGCAGGCGATCCGGTCCGCCCCGCCCGCCTCGGTCACCACCTGGCGCGCGACCGCCAGCGTCCTCTGCCAGATTTCACCCGCGTCGTGCTCGACCCAGCCGGGTTGCGGATAATGCTGCGCCAGCGCCTGCTGCGCCGTAGCCCGCAGGCCGCCGCTGCGATCGAATAGCATGGCGCGGGTCGAAGTCGTCCCGGCATCGAGGACCAAAATGAGTTCACCGGGTGGATTCATTGGAAGCAATCCTCCGCGACATGGTCCCCCTTCCGCTTGCGGGAGGGGCTAGGGGAGGGCCTGTTATGCGAGCGCGACTTCTGTTGCAACAGGCCCTCCCCCGGCCCCTCCCGCAAGCGGAAGGGGAGAAGGGCTTGGCGAGTAGGCGCCGAACGTCCATATCCGCCCCATGCAATTCCCCGCCCGCCCCTGGCCAACCGGCCTGGCCGAACAGCCCGAAGCGCTGGTGCGCCGCGTGCTGGCACCCAACCCCTCGGCGTTCAGTTTCACCGGCACCCAGACCTACATCGTCGGGGCGGGGCGCGACGTGGCCGTGATCGATCCCGGCCCGGACGAGCCAGACCATATCGCCGCCATGCTCGCCGCCATCGGCGATGCGCAATTATCCGCCATCATCTGCACCCACACCCACCGCGATCATTCCCCCGCCGCCGCGCCGCTGGCCGCAGCGACTGGCGCGGCCATCATCGGCTGCGCGCCCTTCTCGCTCACCGACGACGGCCCGCGCTCGGACGCTGCCTTCGATACCACCTATGCGCCCGAGCGCGTCCTCGCCGATGGCGAGCAGCTGGCCGGGGAGGGCTGGACGCTGACCACCGTCGCCACGCCCGGCCATACCTCGAACCATCTTTGCTATGCGCTGGAAGAAAGCGGCGCATTGTTCACCGGCGACCATGTCATGGGCTGGTCGACCACCGTCGTCTCGCCGCCCGATGGCGACATGACCGCCTATATGGCCAGCCTGCAACTGCTTCAGGCGCGCGAGGACAAGGTCTATTACCCCGCCCACGGCCCGCCAGTGACCAAGCCGCGCCAGCTGGTGCGCGGCATGATCGGCCACCGCCGTAGCCGCGAGAACCAGATTTTGAAGCTGATGAAAGCGGGGGTCGGGGCAATTCCCGATATGGTGGCCTCGATGTACAAGGGGGTCGATCCCGGCCTGCATCAGGCGGCTGGGCGCTCGGTCCTGGCCCATCTGATCGATATGCAAGCCCGCGGCATGGTCAGCCAGCAGGGAGATCGCTGGGCATGATGAGGCGAGCGATTTGACCTCCAGAATCCCACGGGGCCTCTCCTTTATCAAGCAATCGTCACTTGCAGTGCTGGTTGCGGCCGCAATTTCGGTCGGCCTTGCGCTCGCCATCTTCGGATTGCGGATCGCCAATCCCCACGATGTCAGCTGGATGACCCTCGATACTGTGACGGCGCAATTTGGCTGGGAGCAATATCGCTTTGACCGGGAACATTATTTTCCAATCGTCTCGGATCGCTTTTCCTATCCGCTGACCATGCCGGTCGCGATGTTCGATAATCTGCCGCTGATTGCCCTTTTCGTAAAACTGGTCGCGCCGATTACCCCTTCGCCAATCCAGTATTTTGGCCCGGTCTTCCTGATCGGGATTGCCCTCCAAGCCCTGTTTGCCTGGCTGCTGCTGAGCGAGGCAACGCGAGGACGCTCGGGCGCGGCCTATCGGATATCGCTGTTTATCGGTACGCTGTTTTTTACCACGGCGCCCATCCTGCTGGTGCGTTTTTACCTGAACCACATGTCGCTGGCCCAGCAATGGCCATTGCTTGCCAGCCTCTGGCTCTATGCAAGAAGCAATCGTGCGGGGTTGCGGAAATCATTGCGCGGCTTTTCTATTCTGGAATTCGCGGCATCTTCAATAAATCCATATGTCATGGTAATGACCTTGATGATATATTCTGGATTTATCCTGAAATCTGTGATGGATAAATCGATTGACCTGAAAAATATTGCATATTGCGTCATTCCACTGATCATTGGCGCCCTGGGACTCATCGTCTCAGGATTTATCAATCCGCTTGGCGGAAGCTTGATTGCCGGTGAAGGCTATGGGTTCTTCTCGGCAAATTTGTATAGCCCGGTCAATCCGATGGCCCATTATCTTGGATCGGCCTTTCTGCCCGAATTGAAGACTGCGACCGCAGGGCAATATGAGGGCTATGGCTATCTGGGGCTTGGAGGTATTTTTCTCCTCTCAGGCAGCCTGGTATTTGCCAGAATCAAGGGAGAGGATGGCGAGGGGCTTTTCCCGCCCCTGCTGGTTGTCGTGTTTATCGCCTACCTGCTTGCACTGTCTGCCCGCTTCACATTTGGAAGATACAGCTTTGACGTAGGACTGCCGCATAAAGTCTTCGATATTCTATCGATC
>JAHFPT010000013.1 GCA_023266625.1 Novosphingobium sp.
GAACGGGATCTCGCGCAGCTTGCGCAAAACCGGAACGGCCCGGATGCGGTGCTTCTCAGTATCCTCCTCGCCGGTGATGGACAGATCGTTGCACGACTGTGGATCGATTGCAGGGAGCCCGTCGAAGTCGAGGTCCGGTCGGTCGGGCGTCGCCTGACGTTCTACGGCCAATCCCAGGGCGCGGAGGTTGATTTCCTCGCTCGCCAGGCGCTCGCATTTGGGGCTGGGTTAAACAAGACGCTTCGACATATGCGCGTGGGCGTCGTCGGTTGTGGAGGGACCGGGAGCGCCACCGCGATGCTTCTGGCTCGTCTTGGGGTGGGACAGATTGCGCTATTTGACGACGACATCGTTGAAGCCACCAATCTGAACCGCCTACATGGTGCCCGGCGAACTGACGCAGATGGGATGCGGGCGAAAGTTGATGTCGTCGCGTGCGAGATTGCCAGTTTGGGGCTTGGCGTCAGGGCCATTCCCTTCCGTGGCTGGATCGGGGATCCCGCCGCGCGGGATGCGCTGAAGGCTTGTGACCTTATTTTCGGCTGCACCGACGATCACGACGGGCGATTGCTGCTCAACAGGCTCGCCTATTTCTATCTGATTCCCGTGATTGACATGGGACTCGCAATCGCGCCGGCGCTCAACGGCGGCGGGGTTCGAGATTTGTCCGGCCGAGCCACGGTACTGATCCCAGGCGCACCCTGCCTACTCTGCCGAGGCATCATCGATCCGGTAACGGCTAGAGATGAGCAGTTAAAGCGATCCCAGCCGGAGGAATATGAGCGCCAAAAACGCGAAGCTTATGTTCGCGGCGGCGGCAATCCGGCCCCAGCGGTCGTGACGTTCACGACGGCGACGGCATGTCTTGCTATCGACGAAATGCTGCAAGGACTGACGGGCTTCCGCGATTCTGAAGGATGGGAATGGCAACGTGTGCGTCGCTTCGACCTGATGCAGGACCGGCGCCCAGGGGCGGCGCATGATCCCGACTGCCCGATCTGCACCGATCAAACCTATTGGGGACGTGGCGACACGGATCCATTTCTCGATCGAGTGGGATAAGGTCATGTGGGCAAACATTCTTCGCCGCGGGCTTGTTGTCGCACGGGTCATTCGACGTCCCGATCTGGTGGGGCAGGTCATGGACCGCCATCCCAATCCGGAAGAGCTACTCCCGGGCATGGTCGTCATCGTCAAAGACGGAGTAATCGAAAAATGGGCCTGCCTCCGCTGTCCTGGCGGTTGTGGAGAGAAGTTGATGCTGTCGCTCAACACGGCGCGGCGTCCTCGTTGGAGCGTGAAATTGGATTGGCTACGTCGGCCGAGCGTCACACCGTCGATCAACCAATTGAATGCGTGCCACTGTCATTTCTGGATTAGGGGCGGCGAGGTCCAGTGGTGCAAGGACAGCGGAAGACGCGATTAATGGCAACAGGCCTGCCGCGCCTCTAGATCGTGGCGCTTGATATGGGCCATGAGACATATGGTTCTGCGACCCGATCGTTACATCCTAGATGGAGTGATGGCGCGTGAAGCCGCCAATCCCCGAGAGATACAAACGCCGCGCGCCGCCCCATATACTACACATCATACCCGATGCGGCTTTTGAGTATAATACGGCGGCATAGGGCGGTGTGGCGGGCCGGGAGGGATTCGAACTACCTTTTCATTTGGACGGTGCCGAGAACTGATCGCGTGCGCTTACGGGAACAGTCCAGACTTGCATGAATGCCGATTGGGCGCGAAGCTGACACCTGGTCACAGTCTGGAACGTCCGCTATCCCAATCAGCGCTCTTGAAAGGCGACGTTCCGGATTGTTCGACATTCCGGACGTTGAAAAAGCGGCAACCGTACCCTTTTCTATGTCCGCTTTCCGGAAATGGAAAAGCCACCGGGAAGGACCACAAAGGGTCGATCGGCGACCGGCAGCTTCCTTGCCTAATAGCGGACTGGCCGCTGACGGGTTGGTCGCGCCAATCGAAAGCGCTGAATGACGGTCGAGGGTGGGAGGCGGACTGTCCGTTCTGAGAGTTGCAAAGGCGATAGCCGATGCTCGCAAAGCCGATCTTGCGGCAGAAGCTATGGATGGGCGTTATCACCCTTGGGCAGAGTGCCATCCTTGAACTCAAATCTCACCGCGATAAATGGCGCCGATCCCCGATTCATCACGGCATGCAGGCCTTCCGGGTCCCCTCTGACAGTCTGAGAAACCTTAAATGCAGGGGCATCGAAGCGCTCTGTCTCAACCGGCCTCCCATCGACCAGCTTATAGACAATATAGGTGATCGGCTGGGGCTGTTCGAAATACATCACGCTCGGCCAGCGGTGATCATGAACCGGCTCAGTCGCGCCGGGGGCAATCTTAACCCGCAAGACCCGGATCTTATCATCCTCCATTAGGATATGATGGCTATTTGGTGCGGCGGCGACCGCATCGAACGCCGCGGGGAGAGCCTGAGCTGCTAACATAAACATCCATATCATCGCGCTCTCCCAATCCCAGCGGCTTTATGTCTGACAGTAATGCATCACCGCCACAATATGGTGATGCCCGCCAGGCTTACGCTCTGCATATCGAAAAGCTGACCGTCCGCAGGTGGAGAGCGAAACTTGGAGATCGCACAGTGACAAATGGGTCGACTGCTACCGCAAGCGAACGCGAAGTCGTGGGACTTTGCTGCCGTTAGTTGTCATTCCCCTGAATGACTGGTTTCGGACGAAACAGCCGTTTCTTGCGCGTCGGACGTCCGCTCGGTCACGACGAAGATTGGTTCGACTTCCTCAGCGGCGGCGCTTGGCGCTGCGGCAAATTGACACAATGTGCCTGACAGGCAAGGATATGCAGAGCAGCTATCAAGAAAGCAGCCTTGGCGGCCAAGCTGTAAACGTGGTCGAGTGCTGACACTTAATGCGCGATCTGACACGTCAGCGTGGCGTCCTCTGCCGTGATAGCATACCCATTTACCCCTTCCAGATTCTAAGCAATATGGCTTACGCAACTAGGCGGGGGGCAGAGATGGAGATTATAAGAGGATCAACCTTCCACGGTTCCGCGGATTGGCCGAAGAATCCGAAGGCGCGTGAAGGGATTGCGCGGCTCCCCGATCCAAGTCGGAGCCAGCAAAGCGTGAGCTATGCTCATTGTCTGGGTCTCCGTTTTCAAGGCAAAGCCCGATGAACCCGGACCTGCACGGCAGGAACGCGTGGATCGCCAGAAACATACTCCTCCATGAGCCCGCGATGCGTCGCTTTTTGGCGCGTCAGCTTCTTCCGTCGGGTGTCGATGAGGAGGACATCGTTCAGGAAGTCTATGGTCGCCTGATCGAAATGTCCTCGTTTGACGAAATTCGGAACCCGCGATCATATCTCATAGGTCTTGCCCGGAATGTCGTCTTGATGCACCTTCGTCGAGCGCGCATCGTCCCCATCCGATCTTTGGAAGAGATGGCCCAGACCGACTTCGCCGCAGATGCTCCGAGCCCAGAAATGCAGGCCTGCGATCGTCAGCAGCTCCAACTCCTTGCTTTAGCAATCGCAGGGCTTGATGAACCTGCAAGATCGGTGTTCCTCCTTCGTGCCGTCGATGGACTGCCCTATGTAGAGATCGGCCGTAAGTTGGGATTGAGCGAAAATGCCGTGCAAAAACGTCATGCGCGCGCCCTGGAGCAGTTCATGATGTTGCTAGGCCGAGGCGGGAACGCATGTGCTCAAGCAACACCGGTACAACCTGAAACTCGTAAAGCCAGCCATGACAACCGAACGTGAAGCAAGCGCTGACATCAGCCGGCGAGCCGCCGAGCTAGCCATACAGTTCGATGCTGGACCGCTATCCAGCGCCGACTTGGCTGAAGCCGAGGCCTGGCTGCAAAGAGACGTCCGGAACCGAGGGGCATTCGCGCGGGCGCAGGCAGGGCTGATTCACTCGAAAAGAGCAGCAGCTGTCTCTACATTGGATGTCAATCGCCATAGCGCGACGGACGTTGCCCCGCTCGGCAACGCTTTTCTTCCGGACACCAACGATCAGATTTTGCAGCCAACGAGACGGCGTTTTATGGCGCTAGGCGGTTCGGCTGTCGCAATATCGGTGCTTGGGCTTGCGGTGTTTGGTCTAGGCCCGATCGGCTCAGCGAAGGCATACGCCACCGCCATTGGAGAGACGCGCGTCATTCAACTGGGCGAAGCAGCGCGGATGACTCTGAACACAGACAGTCGTGTGCTGGTGAAAACACAAGGCCGGTCGCATCAGATTACGCTGGAGCACGGAGAGGCGCTGTTCGAGGTTGTTGGTGGTCGCGGAGCCAGCGTGCTGGTGGATACTGGCGCGAGCGTCGCCGGTAGTGTCGGTGGGAGCTTCGCTATTCGAAAAACGCAAAACACGCCTCTCCAGGTGCTGGTGCAGTCAGGAGACGTCGACCTCTCCTATGGGGCGGCGCAGAGCGCGCAGGCCATACATCTGACGGCGAACCAACGCGCGATCAAAAGGCCTGGCACAGGAAATATCGTCACCTCTTTGTCTCAGGACAAAGTGGCCCACGAACTGGAATGGCGTAACGGGATGCTCGCGTTCGAGGACGAGACTCTCGTCGAGGCTGCGCGGGAATTTGCACGCTACAGTAGCATATCGATCGAGTTGTCCGACCCGTCTGTCGGTCAGCAAACGATCACCGGGCTTTTTGACTCAAGGGATCCGCGTGGCTTTGCCCGGTCGGCCGGGCTGAGCCTTGGTATGCGGGTGCAGAACAATCCGCACTCCGTACGCATTGGACGATAAATAATTTTACGCACCCTTGGCGGTTTACGCCAGCGTCGAGCAACAAACTCCTAATACGCAAACATGCGTACGCCAAAAGGGGAAATTACCATGTTCTCGACGAGGTTGCGCCACATGGCTTACGCAAGCGCCGCTGTATCGGCATTCACGGTATCTGTTGCCGCACAGGCGCAGGAGCAGCGGTTCGATATCGCAGAGCAGTCGGCGACGACGTCGATCCCGCTGTTCGCCAGGCAAGCGCGGGTACAGATCACCGCTCCGGGGAAGGTCTTGCGCGGTGTGAGGACCCCTGCGCTGCACGGAAACTATGACGTGCGGACCGCGCTGCGACAGCTCTTGAAGGATACTCGCCTACGAGTTGTCGCGGACAGCGGCGCGATTATTACGCTGGCCGAAGGTTCGGTGCAGAGTGTCAATGATCCGGTTCAGACAGCGGCGAATGCGTCCGATCCCTTCGCGGCCCAGGAAATCGTGGTGACAGCGACGAAGCGCAGCGAGCGTCTGATCGACATCCCGCAGGCGGTAAGCGCAATTCGAGCGAGCACGTTGACGCGCGCCGGAGCCGTACGGTTGGAAGACTATGCGGCAAGCGTCCCTGGCGTGACGATATCGAACAACACGGGATCCGGCGTTCAAACGCAGATCATCTTCCGCGGCATATCGGCTGGTGTAGGCGGGAATCCCGTCGCCGCCGTCTACGTGGACGATGCCCCGATTACGTCCGCCACCCAATTGGGTTCTGGCGGGAGCTTCCCGGATTTCGATCCCGCCGATCTAGAGAGGATCGAGTTCCTGCGCGGTCCGCAAGGCACGTTGTATGGCGCGGCCAGTCTCGGCGGCCTCCTCAAGTTCGTTACGCGCAAGCCCGACTTCGACACGCTATCCGGTCGCGCCGAACTCGGCTTCACAGGTGCCGACCATGGCGGGCTCGGTGGCGGTGCGCGCGGTCGCATCAACGCCCCGCTCGGGGAGAATGTCGCGCTGTCGGCGAGCGGCTTCTATCGGATTGATCCCGGCTTCATCGACAATGTCCTGACCGGCAAATCCAATGAGAACGAAAGCCGTACCCGCGGCGGCCGGGTGGCCCTCGCAGTGCGCCCGGTCGAAAACGTCACGATCGTCGGATCGGCCATGTATCAGGCGATCAACGCCGATAGCGTGACCACGATTGATACGGATCTCTCAGGTCGCCCGCTTTACGGCGATTTGCAGGTGTCTCGACCTCGCGGCGCGTCGGCGCTGACTCAACGGTTCACGCTCTATGATCTCTCGGTCAACGCGCGACTGAATGGGTTCGACG
>JAHFPT010000264.1 GCA_023266625.1 Novosphingobium sp.
GAAGAGAGCGGCAGGGTCATCATGACGCGCGAGATGCTGGGCGCGCCGGTACCAGGCGTGTTTGGGCAGCTCATGGGCCTCACGGGCAAGCTCGTAGACAGTGTCTCCGACAACCGTTTCGAGTCGCCGGCTGCCCACTTGTCGCGGTCGTCGTTCGTCGCCTCCGGGGCGGAGGGCGGTGTCCCGGCGTTCCGCATCAACATCACCCACCTGTTCACGCCCGAGGAGCAAAACAAGATTCACTACTGGTGGTTCTTCAGCCGCGATTTCAGGTTGGACGAACATCAGATCGACGGTATGCTTGCGGCCGGTGCGAACAAGGCCTTCGCGGAAGACAAGGACGCCCTGAGCTGGATCCAGGTCGTCAAGGACAACGCGGATGAGCCGCTTCTGGAATTGAGTTTCGCACCCGACCGCCCCGGTATGTTGATGCGCAAGGTGCTGCTGCGCATGGCGGACGAGGAACGAGTCTCTCCACTATTGATGCCGATCGGCACTTGACGGACCAAGCTGCCCACGGCCGACTGGAAACAGATTTCAGTCGACGACAGCACCCTGAGAGCCACCCCTTTCAAGGTCCTCAATCCATCCTTCCCTGAGCAAGGACACGAGCCGTGGCGACCTGCCGGCGTGCCACGGGGCCAGGCGCGTAGCCCTTCCCGTTCCCGCAAACTTTCGGCAGCGCCGCGCCGATGAATTCATGATGTCCGCAACATCTCGCTGACGTGCCTGGCGCTTCGAATGGCCATCGCGACCATCGTCAGGGTCGGCTGCAGCGCCGTTGCGGTGACGAACGTGCTTCCGCCGCACACATAGACCCCCGGGGTCGAATGCACCGCCCCAAAGGAGTCCACAACACTGTCGCGCGGACTGCTTCCCATGCGGCAAGTTCCCAGATGATGATGAGCGGACCAGTAATTGCTCACCGGATCCAGCTCAACCGAATCAGCCTCAAGGGCGAGAGCAAAACGCTCGGCGAGCCTGCTGGACACATGATATGTCTCGTGATCGAAAGCATCCAGTTCGTAATGCACGTGCATGAATGGATCACCAAATCGATCTGTCGACTTTTTCGAAAGGGCGGCGTATTTGCCTGGCCCGGGTTGCGTCTCGGCGTTGAACGTGATGCTGCGGCAATGGAGTGCCGGGCGGAGCGCTTCAACCATCTGGGCGCCGGAGCGCCAGTGGCGCCTTGCCAGGGATTCGATATGAGCGTCAGAAAAATAGTCGAAGAGTTCCACGCTCACGCCGCCATACGCACGCGGCCCCGCCGGTTCGATGAACTGATGCGAAAGCATCGTCGGAGGGCCCGCTCGGCCCGCCATGACCACCTGCTTGAAATCCATGTGGCCGCGCCAGACGTGGTGAAACCCAAGGTTGCGCCCTACCTGCCCCGAATCATTGCCTAGGCCGTTCCTGTGTATGCCGCTCGCGCTGGAGAGCAGCAGCAGCCGCGCCGATTCAATCGCGCCCGCCGCGACGATGACGACATCCGCCACGCACTCCTTCGCGACAGCGCCATGATCCGGGTGATAGACGAGCGCTCGGACGCGATTTCCCTTCAGGACGATCCGCCTTGCCACGGCATTCGTATGCAGTGTCAGCAGGCCTGTCCTCATCGCCAAGGCAAGGTGGTGGTTTGGACTGTATCGGGCGCCTACGGGACAAGTAGCGCACTTGCCGACGTTTTGGCAGGCCGGCCGCCCCCCATACGCATGCCGAGTCCGCGCCTGGGGGGTCGTGTGCACTCGCAAGCCGCACGCGCTCAGCTTGGCCGCGAGTTCCATATCCGTATGGCTCAACGCGAAGGGGGGAAGCGGATACGGCTGCGAACGAGGTGGCCCGAATGGGTTGTCGTCGCCCGAGCCGGAAATCCCCAGGTAGTGCTCGGCCTGGCAATAGTAGGGTTCCAGCTCGCCGTACGTGATGGGCCAGTCGTCACCGTAGCCATGCAGCGTTTTCGGCCGGAAGGACTCGGGCAGCAATCGAGGCGTGATTCCCCACCAGCGTGTCGCTTGCCCCCCGACACACATCGAGCGCTCGTCATCGATCTTTCCGGGGTAGTCACCCGACTGGGTGAGACCCTTCACCCCGGAAGGCAGCGGCTCTGGAATAGCCTGGGCAGGGGCCGCAAAGCGGTTCGCATAGAGCACCTCGTTGGCGAACTGCGGGGCATGTGGGTATGGAATGTCGGGTCCATTCTCGAAGATATCGACGCGGTGCCCAGCTTGCACGAGGTGGTACGCCAGCGTTGTCCCCACAATGCCCGCGCCGACGATGGCGACTCGTCTGGTCAAGGAGTACTCCCGGCGAACGGTTGTCGGTAAACCTCCAGCCCGCGCGCGCTACCCTCCCAAGAGACGTAACCAAGCGCCAGCCAGGCATCCGTTCTTGCATACGTCGCCAGCGTTTCCTGGAAGACCGGAATCTCGAATTCCTGCGCCGTCGCCGGATCGTCCCGGATCACCTCGATGATCTCGAGCCGCGTCGGCAAGTCGCAAATCGTGAAGTCCCCGTGACCGCGGGCACTTGCCATGTCCTGGACCACCTTGGCGAATCGCCGGTAAAGATCGCGATAGGCGAGACGGTGAGCCGCTTGATGCCGGTAATAGGCCTCGTAGTGGCCCCGAAGGGGTCGAACGCCTGTCACCGCCTCGGCGGCCGCCATTAAGACTCGAAGAACAGGATCGGGCAGTGCGCTGTCGTGTTCGGCAGGTGCTCCTTGTCCAGGTCCCGCGGAGACAACGGCCTGATGTGCGCGGACATCGCCCGCCACGGCGCAGCCGCACGAGATCAGCCGAATGAATTGCCGTCGTGATCGCACCGGCATCACCTCGTCGAGCTTTTTTCTGAGAGCGGTTCCGGTATGCCAAGCCGATAGCTGACCTGACGCCCCGGACCCGACAGCTCGATGACCTCGTAGTCGCCATTGCGCATTTCGACGATCCGGCCGGTCCGCTCCAGCTTGCCGTCATGCGGAGAAAGAAGACGAAGACTCTGCGCCGACGCGCCTGACTTCACCATCACGGCGTCGTTCGCGACCCTTGTGTCTCCCCGGTGCTTGCCGTCGGTAACAAACGCGGGGAACGTCAGCCTCCACCGGTCCTGGGAACCTTCGAGAAGAATCGACACCACCAAGGAGTCCGCGGACAGTTGGTACGACTCGGTCACGGTGCGGGTCGCCGCGTCCGCAATTTCATAGCGGACACTGAACTCAATCCTGTCCGGCGCCGTGGCGGTGACGGAAACGCTTGCTCGCAACTTGTCGGCCGGGATTTGGGCCAGCGATTGCCAACCGCCGGCGCCATCGGGCCAAGATATCCCCAGCGTCAAAGGGACCGTCGCGGCGGGTGCATTGTTGGGGGGACCGAGGAACGCGTCCAGGCCTTTGCGGTGGACACGCAGCAATCCGGTGCTGTTGTAGTGCGGGTCGGCGGCGGTTTCGATTTCCACATAGTGACCGGCGCTGTTCGCGAAAATCTTGCCGAACTCCGGCAGGTGCATGACGAAGCCGCCGACGTCCGCAGGACTGGCGCCCTCCGCAATCGTTTCATCGGAGGCCGAGGCCGCAATCGCGAGATAGGCCGCGGCAAGCAGGTTGTACTGGGAATGAGATGAATATGCCTCGAACCCGCGACGCAGGGCAGGGTCGAAATGGTTCTTGACGATCCACAGTTCACCCGATGGGCGGACCCACTTCGCCACAGACCGGGCCGCCAGGTGCGCCGCGCGCTTGAATGCGCGGGCGGCCACCATGTCGCCCTGTGCCTTGCTTCTCTTGGCCCACAGTTCGAAGGAGGCGCACGCGAGTGCATCGCTCCACACGTGCTCGGCGCTGCGCCCGCCCGCAGGCGAGTCCCCCAAGGGAGATTGCATCAGCAATGACGTCCACGCACCTCGCTCCAGCAATACTTGCAGTGCCTTTTGGTGGCGACCGCTGTAGCCCGACTCGAGGACCATCAGAAGGTTGAAGCGTGCCGACGCATCGTAGGCCAGCGGCACGCCGGGATCCCGGTACACGCCGGCGGGCGTGAAACGAGGAACTTGAGCGTCCAGATACCGCTCCACAAACTCCCGCCCACCGAAGCCATTGCGATAGCGCAGGAACTCGCCGGCGATCGCGGCGGTGTTCCAGTTGATCACGTCAGCTTGGCCCGGTCCGATCAAATCCGAATAGGCAATCTTCGGATCGATCATTTGCAGGTATCTGTCCCACCGCGACCTTGTCGCCGGATCGACGCGGTCTCGAAGGTGCTGGTAGGCCAGTATTGCCGGCAGGATAAAGAAGTCGCCGTGGCGATCGGTGGCCGTGCCCGAAGCCAGTTGGTAGAGCGAGCTTTCGAGCGCTCGGCTGGCGCTGTCCAGGAGATCCGACGACGACGCGATGTCGGGCAGCGCCGCGGCGGCGAGTGCGTAGGCCGGCGTGCTGTACTGATACTCGCGGTGCAGGAACGGGTCGAGGATCCGGCCGTTGGCAGCCTGGAAGCGCCCGAAGTACTGCACGATGCCACGAACCAATGCAATGTAGTCTTTGCTGGACATCCCCGTGGATACACTGCTCGCAGCCTCTTGGGCAATCGTGCTCCTGCTTTGCTGGATGGTTCCATCGAGCGGATTCGCGGCCAAGTGCGCGGGACGAGCGGCGGGCACGGCATGGTTCTGGCCAGCCATCATCAGGGGCTGCGCGCCGCGGGCGAGCAATTCGGCTGCGCTTTCCGGTGACTCGCCCGTTGCCGCCATGGCTTGGCAGCACCCGGCGAGCAGCATGAGCCAGCCGAAGCAGCAGCCCTTGAGGCCCGTAGGTGCCGCTGCCCATGGCCGCAGGGATTTTGGTGTATTACCCATGGCGTGACTGCACGATCAGGTTCGCAGGGCGGAGGCCAGCGGGCTTGCCGCCCCCTGAATCCTGGCAGTCGAATGCAACTCATACTCGCTGACGATTGCCAGCAGCAGCGTGCACATGAAGCCAAGCCCATGCTGCAGGAACCAGACCGCGGTCAGCGCGACATAGTCGAAGGGCGCAAAGCTTGCGAACGATGCCAGTAGAGCGGCGATGCCCAGGTGCATGAGTCCGAGCAGCGTTTCCGTTCTCGAAGTGCTGAGGGCGCGCGCGAAGCTGAATGACTCCTTGAACTTGTTGGTCCTGTGCCAAGCGATGCGCGAGCCGAGCAGCGGCGCGATGAACCCGCTGATGAAAGTCCATTCAAGTGCCGAGTGCATCAGCAGCGCGAAGACGTAGTCCCGGATGCGTCGCGCCCCAACCAGGTTGAAGCTGATGCATTGCTGCAGCAGGTTCTCGAGCGACACCGCCAGCAAGAACCAGAGAAACGCCCCGGGAATCACAGCCGAGGTGTGGCTCGAAATGGCCTGCAGGGAGTAAATCAGCAACCCGGCGCCGCACAGCAGGCCGACGACATTTGGCATTCGGCCCAGGCTGTGCCACAGCTCGAACAGTCTGTGCACCCGGCCCAGGCGACGTTCGCCACCGAGTCCGACGTACAGCCTCCAATGGGCAAGCAGTTGCTGTACCGGCCCCGCAGTCCAGCGGAACTGCTGCTTTTTGATGCCGTGCATGGTCTCCGGGATGAGGCCCCGTCCCGCGGTGTCGGTGAAGTTATGGCCTGTGTAGCCGAGCGCCTGAATTCTGAGCGCGAGTTCCGAGTCTTCCGTCAAACACCATTCGGCCCAACCGCCTGCCTCTTCCAATGCCTTGCGCCGCACCAGGCACATGGTTCCGACGGTGTATCCGGCGCCGAACTCGCTCAACGCCGGCAGTGTGTGTTTGTGCACCGGGAGATATACGAAGTAGGCGCCGCTGAGGACGCGACTGTCCTCCCATTGATGGTAGTCATGACTGGTTTGCACGAACCCCGTCTTTGGGTCGGTGAACAGCGGGACGTACTTGTCGAGAAAGTCAGGCTCGGCGATGTAGTCGGCATCGATCACTGCGATGATTTCAGCATCGGCCGCGCTCCGGGAG
>JAHFPT010000265.1 GCA_023266625.1 Novosphingobium sp.
GGCCGTGAATGAGCTTTTAACAACAGCTTTGGTAGTAGTTGGCAAGGGTCTTGGCAGTTTTGGCTGGATATCTGGGGTGAAACCTCCAAATTGGCCGATGATCTCGGAGCGGTTTGGTCTCCCCTGCCCCTCTCTGCTTATCAAATCTCAAAAAAGCGATTCGCGAATCGGATTTTTATAGGAGATTCCTTTAGTAGGTATGGGCTCTTTAATCATCGGTCGCGAGGCACTGAGATCATCGGTAAAACGCACTGAATTCATCGGCTTGCACCGAGATCATCGGCGTTTATCCACAGCTGCGCAAAACCTTGTGGCCGAACCGGTGGTTGCGATTCGGAGAGTTTGTTCAGACACACTAAAGGGACACCGAGATCATCGGTATGGAGGATCAAGTCTGCCCGGTAAATCGTGTCTGGAAGGATGAAGGGCTCGGAGATCATCGGTCAAGTTGCAAGGTTGGTGGACGATTATTGCTCAAAACTGCCAAGAGTGCTAGTTCCGCGCCTCAATCTCACAAAGTGACGGTAATGGCGACAGATCTGACCCTCGATGCGCAATCCGAAGACCTGATGGAGGACGGCCTCGGCACGCTCCACAGAAAGGCCCTTACCATCCTCAAACGGATCCGTGACGGAGCGCTGGATCCTGAAACGGGTCAGAAGAAGGGCCCATCCTACTCGATCTCGAAGGCTGCGTCGCTCGTAGGGCGAACGGCGTCTGCCATACGTGAGGCTGAGCGCGATGGGCGGTTGCCGCAACGAGATCGGACTGCATCGGGGCATCGGGTCCAGTATACGCTCGAGGAGCTTGACCAGATGCGCGCCATGTTTGGAACGCGTCCTTGGCGATCACAAACTGATACTCCGGCCATCATTTCCATATCAAACTTCAAGGGCGGCGTCGGCAAATCGACAATCGCGCTTCACCTTGCGCAGCACTTTGCCATTCATGGCTATAGGGTGCTGTTCATCGATTGCGACAGCCAGGCAAGCTCGACCATGATGTTCGGCTACCGGCCGGACATCGATCTGGGCGAAGATGACACGCTGTATGGGCACTTTCATAACCCGGAGCTGCTGGGCGTGCGCTCGATCATTCGCAAGACGCACTTCCACGGACTCGACCTGATTCCCGCCAACCTGAAACTCTATAATCTGGAATATGAGATTGCTGGCTATCTGGCACAGAACCAGAGTTTCGACATTATCGATTTGATTGCCGAGGCAATCGACAGTGTCGTCGATGATTATGACATTGTGATAATGGACCCACCTCCTGCATTGGGCATGGTGTCAATGGCTGTGCTTCAGGCGGCCAATGCGATGGTCATTCCCATGCCGCCGAGCGTGATCGACTTCGCCTCGACTGTGTCCTTTATCGACATGGCGCGAACAACCATGAAGCAATTGGAACTGATCGCGGGGCGGGTGAAGCCAGCCTATAATTTTATCCGCCTGGTCGCCAGCAGAGTCGACGAGAGCAAATCCATGCACCGTGAGATACTCGCGATGATGCGGCAGGTATTCGGAGGCTCGATGGCCAATTCCGTCCTCAGGACGAGCGCTGAAATCGACAATGCCAGCTCTCGCATGAAGACAGTCTTTGAGCTTGATCGCCCGGTTACTTCGCATGAAGTCCACACTCGCTGCGTCAAGCATTTGAACGATGTTTGCCACGAGATCGAAATGGATGTCTTACGAACTTGGGAGAGCAGGGCAGGGGAGGCGGATTAAGCGTTGCCACGTGGCAACAAGCCAAAAGATTGCATTAATACAAATATATAGAGTGCGGCTTGCTAAATTCGGAGATTGTCAGCGGGGCCAGATTGAGTGAATGCGGTGAATGTTGCCACGTGGCAACAACGGAGCCAATCCTCATTGAAAAAACGAGAAACAGGGGTTTGTTGCCACGTGGCAACTCGCCCATACTGGAGCGGAATTCAGATTAGGAAATGACGATGGTAAAAGGAAATCGCGGTTTCGGGAGCAGCCTCACAGAAGGTCTGGATGATGTCGAGGAGCTCGATGCCCCGGCACCGGCGGAGAGCATCATGGCGAGCCGCAGCCAAAGTCTGGCGAGGATCGCGGCAGGAAAGGTTGTGACCGACCGGACGGAATGGGTTGATCCCGCACGCTGCCGGCCATGGCGGCTTCACAACCGCGATATCGATCATCTTACCGAGGAAAGCTGCCGCGATCTCATCGACGCGTTTCTGTCCGCCAAAAAGCAGCGAATCCCGGCGATCGTGCGCCGAATCAAGGGTGATCCTGACT
This sequence comes from Novosphingobium sp., assembly GCA_023266625.1. Classification (GTDB taxonomy): domain Bacteria; phylum Pseudomonadota; class Alphaproteobacteria; order Sphingomonadales; family Sphingomonadaceae; genus Novosphingobium. The sequence continues at coordinate 2,274 of JAHFPT010000265.1, forward strand.
ACGACTTCGAAATCATTGCCGGTGTTCGGCGCTGGTGGACGGTACAATGGCTCCGCCAGCATCATCATCCGGAATACGAGTATCTCGTCACGATCCAGAACGTGTCGGACGAAGAAGCCTTCCGCGTCTCAGACGTCGAAAACCGTTCGCGCAAGGACATCTCAGATTGGGAGCGCGCCAAGGAGTATTCGAGGGCGCTCGCAGAGTTCTACAACTCCAACCAGAGCGAGATGGCCGAGCATCTCAATATCTCGCGCTCTTGGCTGAGCCGCTTGCTCGATGTAGCCCGTTTGCCACCTGAGATTGTGGCGGCATTTCCTGACAATCACGGCATCACGGTGCGTATCGCGCGCGACGTAAAGCCGCTCGCAATCGAAAACCGGACTTTTGAGTTGATGTCGGCTGAGAGCCGCAAGATCGTAGCTGAGAGGGAAGACATTGGCACCATTCTGACTGCTCAGGACGTGGCTAAGCGGTTGATCCGAGCAACTGTGGTGCCGACGAAGACCGCGAGCGAGGAATTCGAGGTGAAAGGTGCAAGTGGCAAAGTGATGCTGCGATATTCGAGGTCGGCGCGCGGCGGCCTTACCCTGAAGGTTCCACCCAAGTCGGGTGCGCCCGTCGAGGAGGTCTTGAAGACAATCGAAGGGTTGCTAGTGAAGGGCTGATTTGCCGGGACAGGGCAGGGGCCACTCAAGCGAATAGGGGGGCGCCTTCCACGAAGCGCCGCAGGCCGCGAAAATTCGTTACAAGCTTAGACTTGGGCGCACTGCGCGTCGACATATTGGCGCACCACATAGAGATCTGAGACATTGCCCGAGGTCATCCGTTCGAGCGCCGATCGGCCACCGAAAAGCGAACTGTTGTTGGGCTTGCGCATCCATTCATCGGCGCTACCGGGCAAAAGGACGTGCAACCCCTTGTATATGCCTAGGACATAAGAAACGCGTTCCAGCGCGTCTCTCGAGATCGCCGCGACCCGACCGCGCTTCCATGACTGGAACGTCGAGCGGCTGTCGAGGCCGAGGATGCGCATCTGCTCAGCTTCCTTGAGGCCCCAGGCGTCGGCGATGCGCAGAGCGGGTCCAGTCAACTCCTTGCGGTCTGGCGTCCTAGCTGGGGCGGCATTGGCCATTGGCGTTCTCCTATGCCGCGCATCATCGCACAGCCTGATCAAATGTCATGCACTGAAGCGCGCCGTCGCCGGGCCGTAAGCTGGCAAGACCTGCCTTGACCAGCGCCTCAGCGCCCTGTGACGCGGTGCGCTTGGTCACTCCGAGCGCACGCGCGAGTTCGGCGCGGGTGAGGGGGCCTAACCCGAGCAGCAGGTGCCAGGCATCCGTTGCGCGCGACGACGCGTAGAGATGGGACAATTGCTCGTCTGCCAGGGCCAGACCTTGCCTAATTGTGTCCAGATCGGTGCGCAGCTGCTGCACCGCTTGTCCCAGGGACTCGCGCAGGACCGTCGCGATCGGATCCTCGGGTTCGGCTCTGAAGACCATTCGCGGAGCGAGCCCGGCGAGCGCCAGCGGGGCGGCACCAAGGCTGAACAGCTGCGGGCGCATGGCTACCGCCAGCGAAGCCGCCCAGGCGGCGCCCTTGGGGGCAGGGCGGTCGAACGCGTGGCCGTAAAACGCGTGGATCTCAGTGCCGACCTCGAGGAACGCGATTTCCTCGGTGCGCAGCTGCTCGATGTACATGGCGAGCGTTGCCACCGGGTCGCTACTCGGCAGCAGATCGTCGAGCCGTGCCAGCGCGCTATCGGCATCGTCATAGGTGCTGGAGAAGTTCTCAGGGGCACCCTTGGCGGCGAGCCCAAGGGTTGCGGCGCGGGCGAGGGGAGGGGGCCCGCGGCGGCTGACCCACGACAGAAAATCCCGCCGCTCCTCGGCATACCAGCTGCGCATCAGCTCGCCGGCCTCAAGCCCGGGGTTGTGTTCCAGGCCTATGGTTTCAAAGGGGAAATCGCGGATATGCACCGTCCAGAGCCGCCTGAGGCTGCGCTGGGCGAGGGCTTGTGCTATGCTCTCGGACAGAAACGGCAGCGCCCCTTCGATCCGCGCCAGCGCGATTTGCCACGGGGCAGGGGGGCGGGCAGGGGCGGTGGGCACACTCCCAATAATATACTATTAGCCTAAAAAGTATACTCAGCTTTGAGGCTTGTTTTGGTGATATAGTTTGTCCGATAAGAGCCCTTCACGGACAGTGGAATTTGTGGCAAATGCGACACTCAAGTGCGGCCAGAACTGGCCTCGATCCGGGAGATGCAGCGATGATAGAGGACAATGAGAGTGCTGCCGACTCCCTGATAGTCGTTAGACCACCGGCAGCACCCTCGACCACGACCAACATTTTGGGAGGAGAGGTCGCGGCAGCGGCAGCTTACCGCCGCCGCGCCAAATCCGCCAATACAATCCGGGCCTATGAAAGCGACTGGCGCCAGTTCGAGGACTGGTGCGATGAGCGCGGGCTCGAGGCGCTGCCGGCACGGGTTGAGGCCGTGGCGACCTGGCTTGCGGTGCTGGCGCAGGCGGGCAGGGCGGACAGCACAATCGGCCGCCATCTCGCCGCGATCGGCTGGCAGCATCGCCAGCAAGGCCACGTTCCACCCACTGCGCGCGACGAGCGCATGGTCATCGCCGACACGCTCGCCGGCATCCGCCGCGAGGCGCGGGCCCGGCCGTCGAACAAGAAGGCGGCGATTACGGCAGCCGATCTGGCGGCGATGATCGCCGCCGTGCGTGGGATCGGCAGCAGGGCCACGCGCGACCGGGCGGTGCTCGCATTGGGGCTGGCCTCGGCGCTGCGGCGCTCGGAACTGGTCGCCCTTGAGCTCGTTGATGTAGCGTTTGTGAAGGAAGGCGCGCGGATCACCATTCGCTGTTCGAAGACCGACCAGGAGGGGAAAGGGCAGGTGATCGCCGTGCCCAACGGCCAGACCATCCTCCCCATTGCGCGGGTGAAAGCCTGGCTAGCGGTGAGGGGGGACGCGCCGGGGCCGCTATTTACCCGCTTTGCCGCGAACGGGGCCATGACCGAGCTGCCGATGTCCGACCGGGCAGTGGCGCGGCTTGTCCAGAAGTATGCAGGCATGGCCGGACTCGATTCCGCAACATTGGGGGCGCATTCGCTCAGGGCCGGGTTCCTGACCGAGGCGGCGCGCTCAGGCGCCAGCCTGCCCAAGATGCAGGAAGTGTCGCGGCAGAAAAAGCTCGAGGTCTTACTCGGCTATATCCGTTCGGCCGAGCTGTTCGAGGATCATGCCGGGGAGGGGTTTCTTTGACCGCTTGCGAAAACTATAGTCAGCCATCAAGTGTCTTTCGCCGATGCGTGGGCAGCAGAGCTTGTAAACTAGCCACTGACAACTTTGGGTGCCGCCGATGCAGGTGATTGACGTCGCGGGTTTTCTGAGTGCTCATTGGCGCTGACGGATGGGCGAAGTTCGGTAGATTTCAGCCCGGCTGTCTCTGGTCATTTCAGGCTACGTCCAGGCTCATCGTCCTGCTGGCCAGCGCGCCGGTAAAGAAGACATCACTGCTGGAACGGCGATCAAGTTTTGGGCGATTTTGCTCCGACTGCCGTGGCCGGAAACCGGCATTCCCAATTGTTCGCGGACAGCGGATCGAGGCCCGGTTGTTTGAGAACCGCTCGGTTGGGTTCCGCGCAGAGGCGGAAACTGCGTTCCATGCCTTTTTCCGGAGTAA
>JAHFPT010000072.1 GCA_023266625.1 Novosphingobium sp.
TGATCTCGTCATCTGGGACAATATGTCGTGCAGTCATGCGCGCGGAGCGCTGTCCGATGTGCCTCGGACACTGCAGCGCGTATCCACGGGCAAGGGCATGGCTCAGGTCGGCGACAAATATGGCGAGTTTCTCAGCTATCATTTCAGGGCCCAGGCATAATTCCCGAGACCTCGGTCGCGCCCTACGGTCGGAATCATGGCCGTCATTGTCGGCGCGGGCGTGATGGGCAGGGTGATCGCGCGCCGCGTGGGCGAGCACCATCGTCTTTTGGTCGTCGATTCCAGCAAGGAAAAGTTCGACGAGATCAGCAAGCGTTTCCGGGACGAGGGCCATGACGGCCTTACCCGTGCAGCCACCACTGACGAGGTGGAGGGCGCGCAATAACATTAGCTGACGAGGCAGACATGACCGAACTATTGAAGCGAGACTATTTCACGGACGGCGAATTGCTCGTCGACCCCTATAGCTACTTTAACGTAATGCTGGGCGTTAGCCCCGTATACAAACTGGCCGACCGGGACATCACGCTTGTCACCGGGTTTGAAGAAGTCCGTCAGGTCCTGATGGACAATGAAACCTTTTCGTCAGTGAGCGTAAGCGCTGGGCCAGCAACGCCCCTGCCGTTCACACCACATGGCGACAATATAACCGATCAAATCGAAGAAAATCGGGCGAACATCATGCTTTCCGACATGGTGACTTCGCTTGATGGCAAAGCGCATCATGACAGCCGCTCTCTTCTCAGTCAGTTGTTCGTGCCATCGCGTCTGAAGGCCAACGATGAATATATAAAAACGCTCGCCTCGAAGCTCGTGGGCGGCATTGTTGCACGCGGCCATTGCGACATGATCATCGATGTCGCAACGCCCTATGTGACGTCCGTCGTCGCAAATCTGATGGGCGTTCCTGAGGATGACCGGGAAGAATTCGTCGCGGCCCTGGCAATCACGCCGACACCGTTCAATATTCACGCTCCCGATCGTCGGGAGACAGGGCCCAACGGCTATTTCGGGGTGGCCAAGGTGTTCCACCGATATATTCTGGATCGACGGGCCAATCCTCGAAAAGACATCCTCACGCAAATCGCCCACGCCACCTATCCGGACGGATCGACCCCCGAAGCCATGAACCTCGCCAATCTGGTAATGCAGCTGTTCGGCGCAGGCCAGGATACGTCGGCAAAACTCATGGGCAATGCCACGCGCTACCTCTGCGAACATCGGGATATGCAGGACCGGCTGAGGGCCGAGCCGGAGCTTATCGCGAACTTCATCGAGGAGATGATGCGCCTGGAAGGTTCGACAAAAGTCACTTCTAGGGTTGCGATGCGAAGGGTAAAGGTGGGAGATACTGAAGTTCCGGCGGGAACCATCCTGGCCGTCGTTCTCGCGGGCGCCAATCGGGACCCCCGGCGCTTCGACGATCCCAATGATTTCCGACTTGGGCGCCCAAAGCCAATGGAACATCTCGGCTTTGGGAGAGGCGCGCATACCTGCATCGGCGCTCCGCTCGTCCGCACAGAGGTCCGCATGTTCTTCACCGAACTTCTGAAAAAAACGCGCGAGATTAGGGGGTCAGAGCGGCATCATGGCATTCAGGCGATCCGGGAGCTTGATTACGAACCCAGCTACGGACTGCGCGGATTACGCCACCTGTTCATCGACATCGTACCAGCCTGAATCGCACACGAAATGCCGAGCGGTTCAAGCAATGCTTCACGGCCTAGGTTGCGGCGCAAGCCGGGTCCTCCCCGGCCGGTACGAGCGTTTGTCCGGACGGGACTTGCTCGAACGGGATGTATCCCACCGCGTCACAAATGACCTTGCGATCGAGCAGCTTCCACCTGCCAGCGCGCTTCTCCAGCTGATCGACATAACGCGCAAGCGCAAGCAGCAGCCTGGGCCCTGATGCCGAGGACTGGAGGTGGGTGGTTGCGACAAAGGCTTCCGCAGCGGCGCGATCACCATGAATCCTGATGTTCCGCGTGGTTGTGGCATGGCTGGTCATCGAAAAGACGCGCGAGATCCAGTCGACAATGCCTTGGCCAACCGTTTCGCCCGTAAAGATCATCGGACTGTGATCGTCATGGGCATCCGGGTGGTATGCGTCTCCGAGCAGCTGCGCATCGCGGCGATCCACGCCGCGGCAATATTGCATGAAAACGTCGGTGATCGCTTCCCTGTCGGCAAGCCAGCGAATGTCCGCTGCGCTGGGTTCGCCATTCGCATCCCTTGCCTGAACCGATTGGTCAGGCTCGGGCGCTTCGATCCCGGCCAGCACGGCATAGGAGCTATCGCTTCTGTCGGTTGCGCCAAATCCCGGGTTGGGCAACTGTTCATAGGGAATATACCCCGTGCCGTCCGACAGGACTACGCGATCGCTGATCTTCCATGATCCATCGCGCTTCTCGAACCGGTCAATATAGCGCGTCGCGGAAAACATGAGCCGTTGTTCGCCGTTCACCAGATGCAGGTCCATGGAATAGCCATAGGCTTCCGACACCGCCAGGTTGCCGGCGACCTCGATGTTGACCGTCGTCAGGCCATGGCTCGTCACATACATTGTGCGCCGCATCAGATCGGTGAGGCTGGCGCCGATGTTCAGACCATCGAACTTGTGGCCCGGATAATCGGCCCGGGCATCGGCGTGGAACACCGAGCTGACAATATCAGCATCGTATCGATCAACTCCCCGGCAATAGAGCATCAGGGTATCATGAATGAGCGCCTTATCCAGAAGGTTTTGCGACGCGCTTGCAGTTCCGCCAGGATTCGCGCTCTCGGCCGCGAGTGAGGCGAAAGCGGCATACGACGGGTCGGTCCTGTCGCGCGAAGGCTGCGGGCGGGATGGGATTGGGGGAAATCCCTGGAAGGGGATGAAACCGCTGGCATCGACCGCCACCTGCCGATGAGCGATCTTCCAGCCGTCGCCGCGATTCTCCAGCCGATCGACAAAGCGCAGCGCTCCGTACAGCAGCCGCTGCACTCCTTCCTGGCCCATCCATTCCATCACAAGGCAATAGGATTCCGCCGCCGCCCGCGCGCCGTTCACCTCGATCCGATAGTTCGACAGGCCATGGCTGGTCACGTCGGTCGTCTGTTGTTTCCAGGCGACCATATCCGCTCCAGCTGTTGCCCCGCTGAAATGGTGATCGCCAAACCAAATGGAGGCATCGGGGTGGTACAGCGAGGCGACGCTCTGCGCATCGCACCGGTCGATGCCCCGGCAGTGCTGCATCAGCACGTCGCGGATATGCGCCCGGTCGAGCAGCGTGGCGACGGTCGCTCTCAGTTCCTCGTTACTGCCATGCATCCCGCGCTCCTCTCGAACGGCAATCCCCCAACAACCGCAGGTCTAACGGCTGTCATGACGGTCAAAGTATTCCCGCGGCCCGGTCAACTCGCAGCGGCTGCGGCGCTTCCCGCCTTGAGGGCTTCGACCTCGGCGCGCTCATTGGCGGCGCGTCCGCGGTCGCGATTGTCGAACAGGTCCATCAACTGGTCGGTAAAGTGCGGGCTGGCGGGACGTCGACGCACGATCGGAGCGAAGCGCTGCGCCATATCTTCCGCCGACCAGCCGCCTTCGCGAAACACCTGGACCTCGGGCAGCCGTTGTTCCCACATCGAAGCGCGCTCGCCGTCGAGGAACAGGTATCGCCCGGTAATGTCCGAAGCATCCTGCGAAGCCAGCCATGCCACGATCTCACCAGCATGCGCCGGCTCCAGTGGCAGGGTGCCTCGTTCACGCTTGGTCCGAAAGCTATCATCCCCGTTGTCGAACAAAGGGTCCGTCAGGATGGATCGCACGTATCCGCCCAGTCCGTTGACGGTGATGCCGTACGGGGTCAGTTCGTCGGCCCAGCTGTTTATGCAGCTCAGCGCCGCTGCCTTGGCTGCGCAATGCGCGCTCTTCCCGGCAAGTCCGACAACGTTCCCCAGAACGGTCATCACCGAGCCGCCCTGGCCTTGGCTGACCATCTGTTTGGCTGCGGCCTTGGTGCAGTTGAAAATGATGTTCAGTTCGGCATCCATGACGGCGCGCCACTTGGCTTCGTCCATGTCCAGCAGGCCGCCACCATAGATCCCCTTGTTGTCCGTGGCGTTGGTGTCAGTCAGTCGCACTCCGGCCGCATTGACCAGACAATCGATCCGGCCATGGGCCGATATCGCTTCGTTCATGAGGCGGGTCGCGCCTTCAAAAGTCGAAACGTCGTGAGCCACGCCGGTCACCTTTCCGCCCGATTCGCGGATGAATGCGGCGACAGCCTCAACCCTCGCGCGCGTCCGGGCGTTGACAACGACGGTTGCGCCCCGCGCCGCGAGCGCCATGGCGGCGCCGCTGCCCCAGCCGCCGGTTGCGCCGGTCACGACCGCAACTTTTCCCTCCAAACTGATAGCCGACATCTCTCGATTCCTTCCTGAACTATCTGAAGGGGCACCGCCCCTGTCATCTTCGCGCGCAGAAGCTGCGTCCGGACAGATGCGTCAGCCGTCGATCGTGCTGCTGCCGCCATCGACCAGCAGGTCACACCCGGTAATATAGCTGGCGCGGTCCGAGGCGAGAAATTCGACCGCGTCGCAAATCTCCAGCACGCTGCCCTCGCGGCCAAGCGGGATCAGTGGCACGTACTTTTGCTTGCCCGGATTGCGCTCGTTCTCGAATGCACCCATCGGCGTGGCGATCGCACCGGGCGATACCGAAACGATGCGCGCACCCTTTGCCGCCCAGTTCCTGACATCGGTCCTTGCCATCCGGGTCACTGCATATTTGGAAAGCACGTAGGCGCGGCCCCCATTCATCGGTTCTGCGCTGGCCTGCTCCACCTTTTCGGCAAAGTCAGGCGCTAATGGGTCGCCAAGTGCATCGACGAGCGCATCGGAAGGATTGCGAACCGAGCACCAGCCACGCGACGAGATGAGGATTGCAGCCGTATTTGTTTCGGCGAGGGGCAGAAAGGCGTCAATGACCAGCCTTGGGCCAATCACGTTGACTTTGAGAACCTCGGACCAGTCATGCCAGCTGGGCGGTAGCGCGGCGACGTGAACGAGGGTCTTGAGCGGACCGTGCGCGGCTGCTTCCCGGGCGAGCGAGGCGACCGATTCGCGATCCGTAATATTGCAGCGAACAGTGTATCCTTCGTAGCCTTCGTCCCGGTACAGTTCCTGTACCTGGTCGAGTTTGTCCTGATCGAAATCGGCGATCAGGAGCCGATTGTGCTGACCCAGGCGCCTGGCAATCGCGATCCCCATGCCGCCGGCCCCCACAATCACGGCCAAAGGCAAGCCGGGTCGGACTGCGGGGCTGGCTCGGAACGTCTTGTATGTGGCCTCGACAGAATCCATAGAAACTTCTCCCGCTAATCTCATTTGCCCGCTTTTCGCGCCCGCCGGCCCGGCCCGTCGGCGGACTTCAGCCGGCTTCAGCGCGACTGAAATGGTAGGCCAGCGATGCGTCGAATTGGTCGCTCAGCGGCGAGCGCACATTGAGTTCCACTTCCACACCGAACGGCGTGAGCGACCGTGTTTTGATCCGGCTCAAAACGCTGTTCCTCTCGCCAACTTTTGCTGTTTTGAACGCCAGCAGGCTTGTGCCGTCACTGCAATTTTATAAATTATAAGCCACTGGTCCCATATTTTTTGTCGCGGCGCAAGCCTGCTGGCGATTTGTGCAAACCCGCGCGGGTGCGCGCCAAACTCCATTTCCCGTAGACGCGGCACCCGATTCCGGATTCACCTTCTGGGATCGGCAGGTGGCGCACCCGCCGGAAAGGAGCGTCACATAATGGCATTTCCTCTCATCGCCGTTCGGTGCATAGGGCTCAGCGACAATGAAAATGGAGAGTAAAATGACGCCAGGGGACATGTCTGGAAAGGCCGTAATCATAACCGGCGCGGCGGGCGGAGTAGGACGCGAGGCGTCCCGGATTCTCGGCAAGGCTGGTGCCAGGCTTGCGCTGGTGGATATTGATGCGGTCGGCCTGAACAAGCTCTCGGCCGAACTGGCCGCGCTCGGCGTCGAGACCCGGATCATCGTCAAGGACATTGCCGATCCGCACAACTGCAAGGCCATAGTCGCGGATGCGGCTGAAGCTTTCGGTCATCTTGACGCACTGTGCAACATCGCCGGCATCTCGCATGTGAAGCACACCGTCGATGTGACGATCGAGGATTGGCAGAGGGTCATGGATGTCAATCTGAACGGGCCGTTCTTCCTTATGCAGGCGGCGATTCCCCACCTGCTCAAGGTGGGAGGCGCGGTGGTCAACGTTGTGACGGTCGGCGCGTACATGGTGCCGGTATATGTCGCAGACTACGCGGCGGCGAAGGCCGGATTGGTCCAGCTGACGAAGTCGCTGGCGAAGGAATACATTCACTCGAATATCCGCTTCAACCTGGTTGCGCCCGGCCAGATGGCGACTGTCATGATGACGGAAAATCCGGTGCCGGAAACGATCGACCGCTCGCTGCTGCAGCGTTACATTGCCCTACGTGGTTCGGTGAATGCCGTCGATGTCGCAAGGGCGGTAGCATTCCTCGCTTCGGATGCCGCGGCCGGTTACCATGGGTCGACCATCACCATCGACAACGGTCAGGTTCTAGCGTGAAGCCAGAGAATAGCCTGCTACTGTCATGGCCGGCTACGGAATGGGCGCGTTCGTACGTGATTTGCGTTAATCCCGGATTGCGCTTTTCGCCGGAGGGCTGCTCTCATGCACGGCTCCCGGCAGCGGGCTATCAAGAATAGGAGGTTGTTCCGCCGATGCTTGATGCAGTTGGAAAGCAAGTGGCCAAGGCTCGCGACGGGGAACCCGACGGGAGGCGTGTCCGGTCAATTTCGACGCGGATCAGCATTCTGCTCGCGGCAGAGCGGCTATTCGCCGAGCATGGCACCGCGAACGTATCGCTCAAGGAAATCGGCGCCGCAGCCGGGCAGAAGAACAACGGCAGCGTCAAATATCATTTCACCGACAAGGACAACCTTATCCGTCAGATCCGTTTGTACCGGGGAAAGGCGATCGAGGAAAACCGTGCCCGACTGTTCGCCGAGATCGTCTTCAACAAGCCCGCGCCACAGGTTCGCGATTTCATTAGCGCGGCAGTTGGCGCATTCTTGACCTGTTTCGAAGAAGATAACCATTTCCTCGGATTCTGGTCGCGCCTGGTAGTCGAACAGCACGAGGTACCCGGTCTTTTCGATGGCGTCATGTCTGCCAGCACGCTCACGGTCTTGCTGGCCATGATGCGCCAACTGCTGCCATGTCTTACCGATGATGTCTTAAGGGAGCGGTGGGATATCCTGATGGTCACCGCCATTCACCGTCTTTCGCGCTACCACTACGAGCTAAAAGCAAATACGCAGACAGCCCCGCTTGAGGAGAAGCTCGAAGATCTCATCTCTTTCCTTTCCGCCGGCTTCGCGGCTCCGTACCTGTTAAACGGGGTGCTCCGTTCGGCCGCCTCATGACTATGGCCACCGTCCCGGCATCCAGACACCATACCCGGCCCGGTCCGCGCCCGTTTTCCTGACTGAGGTCTCGGGCTGTGATGCTCCCGTTGGAGCAAATTCACCACAGCGGCAAAATAAATTATACCGGGTGAGCTAATTTATCTAGCCATAGAGTCAAATTCGCAGCATAGCCTGCAGCCAACGATCTCTGCGATATGATTTTTCAAAAGTGACGTAGCAGAGCGAAGAACAGGATGCCGCAAAACGGTGTCTTTCTCGAGGCCTTGGCTGCATCCGAGAATTTTGCCGGCGGCGTGAGGAGAGGATATGATCGGCTACGCTTCGGAGTTGCGTGCGCAGTGGCGCCCAGTGCTGTCGGCGTTCATCGGCCTGTCCGTTGGCATGGTGATCATGCCTTTCGTAGCCGCCGTCATGGCCCCGCATCTCGTTCGTGACCTGCACTGGAACAAAGCTGACTATGCGCTGACCGGTCTGGTCGGTATTGGCACCTTTGTCGTCTTTCCCTTCGTCGGGCGCCTTGGCGATCTCATCGGAACGCGCCGCACGGCGCTTATCGGTGTGATCGGGCAGCCGCTGTCGTTCTTGGCGATGTCGATGATCTCCAGTTTTCCCGCATTTCTGTTTTTGTTTATCCTTCACGGCATCGTTTCGGCGACAGCCACTCCGCCAATATATTGCAGGATCGTCGTGCAGTATGTGAAGCGGTCACGGGGGCTTGCCTTGGCGATTGCGGCCTCAGCGCCCAGCATCGCTGGCATTGTCGGAACGCCCTTGCTCAACTCCTACGTGCTTGCCCATGGTTGGCGCTCGGGGTATCATCTGGTTGCCGGCGTTTGTCTGGTCGGCGGCTTGGTGGCAATGTTACTGATGCCCCCCGACATCAAGCTGGCACCCGCGGATCGCCCCTCGTCGAGACGCACCGCGCGTCGGGATTACTCGCGGATTTTCCGCATGCGGGCGACCTGGATTATTCTGGGTGGCATGTTCCTGGTCAATATTCCCACGGCCGTGCTGCTACCCCAGCTCGGCCTCGTACTGCGCGAAAACAACATCGACAGCCATACGGTCTCGCTGATGATTTCGACCTTCGCCTTCGGCATGCTTGGCGGGCGCTTCGTCAGCGGAATTGCGCTTGACCATTATTCGCCACCGATGGTCACCGCCCTCGGTCTCTCGCTTTCGGCTATCGGCATACTAGCCATTGCGTCGAATATAGATTTGGGCTTGTTCCTCTGGGTTGCCGTACTGTTCGTCGGCATGTCCTTCGGGGCGGAAACCGATCTCGTCGCTTACCTGATTGTTCGCAACTTCGGCTTATCAGTGTACAGTAGCGTCTTCGGCCTGTCTTCGTCGGCGGTGGCGCTCGGTGCCGGGGTCGGCGCAGTACTGGCCAGCTCCATACTTTGGGATACCGGCTTCTATCGGCTGTTTCTCTTCATTGCGGGTGTGAGCGCGGCCATCGGGAGCCTGCTGTTTCTGCTATTGCCGCACAACCCGGTCGCTCCGGACTTCGACTTAGACACGAACGATGCCCAGGCGCCTACCGGCTGGTTACAGCGGGTATCAGGACATAATGCGCTGCTCACCCATGTCTGGCCGGCATCCTTTGGTTCAATCCGTCCCCCCCGAACGCGAGGCGTGCGGGAATACCCATCGCTTAGGTTTTGTGGTGCCTGGCAAGTGCGCCGCCCCGCAACAGGAGTAATGTGAATGCGATATCGTGCAATTTCGGCTGACGGCCACATTAACGAGCCCCCGAATCTGTGGGTTGAAAACCTTCCCCCCTCGATGCGGTCGCGCGGGCCTCGGATCATCGAGACTCCGCGCACCAAGGGGCACGCATGGATCATGGAGGGACAATCACGGCCGGCGCCGATGGGTTTTTCTTCGATGTATTCGCGCGGTGCCAAGCGTTTCGATCGTGCCTCGCTGATCGACAGTTTCAAACAGATCAAGGATCGCGGCGTGCGTTACGAGGATCTGTTCCCAGGCTCGTACGATCCCGCCGAGCGGGTCAAGGAAATCACTGAGGATGAAACCGACGCCGAGGTTCTCTTCAACGGCGTCGGCACCGTCTGGATCGGCCTGAAACTTTGCGAGGACAAGGACTTGGCCCTGGAATGCTACAAAGTTTACAACGACTGGATTGCCAGCTTCCAGAACTACGCGCCCGAGCGTTTCGTGTGCAACGCGACCCTGCCGACGACCGGCCTGAAGGATTGCATTGCGGAACTTCGCCGTTGCGTCGATCTCGGCCTGCGTACGTTCCAGCTTGAATCCTATCCGAGCGGCTCTTTCGACAAGCCGACGCCCGAAGACGATCAGTTCTGGGCTTTGGCGGCAGAGCTCGACATGCCGGTCAACATCCACACCCAGTTCTTCTTCCCGGCCGGCGATCTGGGTTCCAAGATTACGCCCGGAATGGCCGGCACTGCCGAACGCGCGCGCAAGCTCGGCATCGACCGGCAAGCAGGCACGTTCCAGTCGATCATGGCCAACATGATGGCGACCGGTGTATTCGATCGCTTCCCGACGCTGAAACTGGTTGGTTCGGAAGTTCATACCGGCTGGATCCCCTACTATCTGGAGAAGTTCGACGAATCGGTACGGCGCAATTCCGGGTCTTGGACAGCCCAGCTGCTTCCCAGCGAATACTTCCGGCGCAACGTCTGGGTCGTCTACATCGTCGATGAGATGGGTGCTGAAAACCGCTACGACATCGGCGTTGACCGCATCATGTGGGGACCGGACTTTCCACATTCATCGAGCAACTTCCCGCTCGATTACAGCCTTGGCCTTGAGGTGCTGCAACGCTCGGGCGCAACCGAAAGCGAGATCGAGCGAATCATGTGGAAGACCTGCGCGGACCTCTACAAGATTCCCTACTCGCCGCCTGAAACGCTGAGCCTTGCAGCCTAGGAGCGAATAGTGACGAGCGCCAGCAACCCAGCCGCAGCGCAAACCACCGTGCCGACGGGTATGGGTGCGCGCCTTGGTTTGGCGAACAACGGCAGTCGGGTTCTGCCAGCGCTAGCGTGGGGCAAGAGTACGGGAGATCGATCAAGATGAGTGTTGGGAACACAAGCTTCCCCCGGGGGAAGGCCGCCATAGCTGGCATTGGCTGCACCGAATTTTCCAAGAATTCGGGGGTGACGACGTTCACGCTAGCAGTACGTGCGATTAAGGCCGCCGTTGCCGATGCGGGCCTTGCAGTCGAAGACATCGACGGGTTGGCAACCTTCGGCGTCAATGATTCCATTTCGCCCAATGTTCTGGCGCAGGCGCTGGGTATTCAGAACATGAACTTCTTTCTCGACCAGTACTTCGGGGGCAGTGTCTCGCTCTCCGTGTTGGGGGCGGCGTCGCTGGCGGTGAGCGCTGGCGTGGCGAATTGCGTCGTCGTTTACCGCGCGCTCAACGGTCGATCGCAAGTGCGCCTCAACGGAGCCAATGCTGCTCCTTCGCGCCAGCCTTGGGACATCCAGTTCAAGATGGCGCAAGGTTATACGATTCCTGCCCAGGAAATGGCAATGTATGCGCGGTCGCACATGCTGCGCTATGGCACGCGCAGCGAGGATCTGGGCCGTATCGCGGTGCTTAGCCGCACGAACGCTGTCGACAATGACCGCGCCATGATGAAGGGGCGGCCATTGACGCTGGACGACTACCTGGCGAGCCCCATGGTGGCCGACCCCTTCCATTTGTTCGACATCTGCCTGGAAACGGACGGGGCCGTTGCCATCGTCGTTACCAGCACCGAGCGGGCCGGCGATCTGCCGCATCGCCCGGTGAAGATCCAGGGCGCAGCATGGGGCGGCGGCATCAGCATGGTGAACAACGGTTACACCGACCTGGCGGTTTCGCCGGGCAAGGCCGTCGCCGAAAAGGTCTATGCCAACGCTGGCATTGGGCCATCGGAAATCGACTTCGCCGAATTCTACGATTGTTTCACCTACCCGGTTCTCTCGCAGCTCGAGGGATACGGTTTCGCCGAGCCAGGCGGTGTTCCGGACATGCTGCAGGATGGCATCTTCGACCGCGCGGGCGGGCAGCTTCCGATCCAGACCCACGGCGGCCTGCTTTCGGAAGGCTATATCCACGGGATCAATCACGTTTTCGAGGCCGTGCAACAAATCAGGGGCGATGCCGCGCACCGGCAGGTCGCCCGGCACGATGTGGGCCTGGTCACCGGACAGCTCGGGTATATCAGCGGCTATTCGTCTGCCTGCTTGCTGGTGGGGGGCTGACGGAATGAAGGAACATCGCGTCAAGCCCATCCCGAACATGGATACGGCCGCCTATTTCGGCGCTCTTGCGGATGGCCGGCTGATGGCCACCCACTGCGGCGACTGTAGCCACTGGACCTGGCCGCCCAGGCCGGTCTGTTCGCGCTGTCACGGTGAAAACCTGTCGCTCGATACGGTCAGAGGCACGGGCGCCATCTATAGCTGGATTGTCGTCCACCGCTCGACGACGCCCGATATGATGGAATACGTCCCCTATACTCTGGCTCTTGTGCGGCTGGACGAACAGGATGACATTTATATTCCCGGTCGGCTCCTGTCGGATGTGGAGGCATTCCGGGGCATGAGGGTCCAGGCAGATCCGAAGAAAATCGGTGAAAATATTGGAGACGTTATCTGGAAGGCAATTGAATCTGACTTGCCGGTCTCGCCATAGCTCGTCGCTGGCATCCTACATGACCAATTGGTCGATGGCGGGATCGTGCTGCTCGATCCGGTCCGCATCGCGGTCGAGGCGCGCAAGGCGGAACAGCCGAGCTGACTATTGCCCAGTCAGTCAGTCAGTCAGCATGGCTTGCAGCGCTTCGACGCATGGCCGCATACGATCCAGAGCAGGAACGCCGGCTTCGGCCATGCTCAGCATCGGCACTTCGATGCCCAGCGGAACCTGCGTGGGGATGACCGACAGCAGTTCCCGCAAGGGGATCTCGCCGGTGCCCGGCACCAGTCGCTCGCGCGTGGCTTCAGCCAGATAGTCGTTGCCCTGCGGTTCCATCCTGATGTCACAGACCTGGACATATTCAATGATGCCGGGCGGGAGAAGGGCGACGTCCTGCGGCGTGCTGCCTGAGCGGAACAGGTGCATGACGTCGATCAACAGGCGGAAATTCGGTTGGCCAACCCGCGCGATCATCGCTGTCGCCTGGTCGAGGTGGTTGAGCGGATGATAGGGCGCATATTCCAGGGTCAGAGCGCGAAATCCGCGTTCGGCGGTCATTTCGGCAAGGAGCGAGAGCTGATCCAGGCTTCGCTCCGGATCGGGTTCGAGGCAGCGCGTGCCGATGCGCTGGGCTCCCAGCTCTGCATAGAGATCGAGGTCGGCGGCATAGACGTCCACCTCGACCTGGGGCAGCACTGTGGCACCTTCGCCAATGGCGACCGCGATGCCCAGATCACCGAGCGCGGTTTTGAACTCCCGCTGGAGCGCCGCGTCAGTCCGCAACGACCATTTCGGATAGTTATCGGGATTGCGCAGCGAGCTGTTCAGCCCAATCGTGATGTGCGAGCAGCCCAGTTCGGCCGCCAATCTGGCATGCTCGACTGGCGGCATGCCAAAAACACTGGCCAGTTCAATCCCGAATCTTGACATGTTCGCTCTCCCGAAATGGCATCAACTGAACATTGGCGGCGTTTCCGAAGCTTTCTGGTCACCAACCACCAAAACCGTAAGGGGCTGGCCTAGATAATTGTCCTTATCTAGGCCAGCCCCAACCGTAATTTAACCGCAACCCGGTACGTGACGCCGCTCAGCTGCAAGGAATAAGCTGCGGCAGGTGGACAGCGGTGCTCGCCTACGGACTGCCCGGCAAGACCAATATCACAAGCTCGCGGCGCCATTTGCCAGGATATGCCCTCCGGTGACCCAACTCGCCTCGTTCGATGCGAGGAATGCGACCGCCGCAGCGATTTCCTCGGCTGTGCCGATGCGTTTGAAAGGGGATGCGTTTGCAAAGCGTTCGCGCGCCTGCGGGTTGGCGTCTACCATTCCGGGACTCGTGGCGCCGGGGATGATCGTGTTCACAGTTATCCCGCGCGCGCCAAGTTCGCGTGCCCAGGATTCGGTGAAGCTTTCGACGGCGCGCTTGGCTGCGGAATAGATGCCCGAACCGCTGCCCGGATATTTCGCCGCAGTCGAACTGAAATTTATGATTCGGCCGTTGTCTGCCATCCGCTTGGCGGCTTCGCTGGCGATATAGAGCGGCCCCAGCATGTTTACGCCGAATATCTTCTCGACGTCTTCGTCCTTGAGTTCGGCCAATGGCCCGCCGGCCGCAACACCGGAATTGTTGACCACGATATCGAGGCGGCCGGGATCTGCATCCATCTTTTCGAACATGGCCACTACCTGCTCGCGCCTGGCGATATCGGCCTGATAGGCAACCGCCCTGCCGCCATTGGCTGTGATCTCGAAGACGGTTTCATCGGCACCGGCCCGGCTGCTCGAATAGTGGACGACGACCGAGGCGCCGTCCCGCGCTAGGCGCAAGGCTATCACTCGCCCGATGCCGCGCCCCGCGCCGGTCACAAGTGCCACTTTCCCGTCCAGTGCTCTGTCCGTCATCGGATTCTCCTTTTCTCAGCCGCAATCGAGCGCGCAGAGACTGCAACTTCCACGCGTTCCTATTCTACGTGGCTGCATGTCTGGACGGCGCCCTGCGATCAAGGGTGAAGTTGCGATGAAGTAACATTATCCGGGTGCGGTCATGTCTTCGGCCTTTTGGTGTGGTGGTTGGATCACTGGCCCTGATGTTTGTCCGCTTATGCTGTTGGCCCCCATCACTGTATCGCGCTGTTGGTTAGCGCTGACAGAGCACCGGGCTTGGCAGCTTATGTCCGTATCTGCTCACATCATCTTCAGTTCACCCGAGATTTCGTATCGCGCCTGAGAGTATCAGGCGGCGGTGTAGCGTGTCTTCTGGCTCATCAGCGCGAACGCCATTCTGGCGAGCTTGTTGGCAGTGGCGACGGCGACCAGTTTGAACGGCTTGGTCTCCAGCAGCTTGCGGGCCCACATGCGCAGCGGATCGCTGTGCCTGGCCTGATGGACCAGAACGGCATGCGCGCCGACGACGAGCAGCTTTCGCAGATACTGGTTGCCCATCTTGGTGATGGGTCCGAGCTTGGTCTTGCCGCCCGATGAGTTTTGCCGTGGCACCAGCCCCAGGAACGCCGCGAACTCGCGCGGGCCGGAGAAGCTGGAGGGATCGCCAACGGTCGCTGCAAGGGCTGAGGCGGTGATCGGGCCAATGCCCGGGATGGTCATCAAGCGATTGGAGACGGGATCGGCCTTGGCCTGGCAAGCGATATCGCCGTCGATCTGTTTGATCGCCGCATCGAGATGTTCGATCTGGGCGACCATCGGCAGCAGGCTTGCCCGCACCGCCTCGGGAATGTCGGCATGTCCTTCATGGATCAGGCTGCCAAGCGCCCTCATATTGCACGTGCCCTGGGCAGCGATCACGCCTATCTCGGCCAGATGCCCGCGCAGGCCATTGAGCAGCTGGGTGCGCTGCTGCACCAACATCTCGCGCGCCTTATGCTGCATCAGCACCGCCTGATTGGCGACACTGCGAACCTTCACGAACCGCAGGCCGGGCCGCGAGAGCGTCTCGTAAATCGCGGCGGCATCGTTCTTGTCATTCTTCTGCCGCTTGACGAACGGCTTCACATAGGCGGGCGGGATCAGCTTCACCTCATGGCCCAAGGCCATCAACTCACGCCCCCAATGGTGCGCAGAGCCGCACGCTTCCATGCCAACATGGCAGGGGCCAAGCGAAGCGAAGAACGGCAACACATCCTTGCGCCGCAGCGCCTTGGCGACAAGAACCTTGCCGGTGCTATCGGTCGCGTGGATTTGGAAAACATGCTTGGCCAGATCGACTGCAACCGTGGTGACAGACGACAGATCGGGTGATAGCTTGCTCATGTGGATGGTGCTCCTGTGGTGGATCTTCGACAATCACACCGTGGAGGATCGGGCATCCCCGAATCAAACTCTCAACAGAGCGCCGTCCACAACATCACCGTAACAGATGGTCGTCATCCGGTTGTGGTGGGCCAGTTGAACAGGCGGCGCGCGTTGCGGCCAAGGATCAGCGCCTTTTCCTCCTGTGACAGTTCAGGGTCGTCGCGCAGGGAATAGAGGAGGTCGGCCCAGCTCATCGGTGGATGGGTGACCGTTTTGTCGCTGCCCCATAAAAGACGCTCGGCGCCGAACGCCTCGATGGCACGGCGCAGGATGGGACGGATTTGCGCGAACGGATATTTGGTCGCTTTGAAGTGCATCTGGGCGTGGCCGATTTTCAAGGCGATATTGGGATATTCGGCGAGTTTCATGATCTCATCGAGATAGTCGATCGACATGGAACGGCGATGCTCCTCATCGGTCCGCTGCGCCGAATTCAAACCAATTCCCATGCCCCAGTGATCGACGATGAACTGCAGCTTCGGGAAGCGCTTGGCGTATTGGGGCAAGTATTCGACGAAGCCCTGGATCGCCATGCACATCGGCAGACAGAGATCTTGCGCGATCTCGAACACCCGGTTCCAGTCGCCATTGACGAAGGCATGGGCTTCCTCCGGGTTCCAGACAGCAAGCGAGCGAAAGGCGCGCACTTCCGGCTGAGAAGCCAGTACCGGCATCACGGACTCAAGCAGCGGATCTCGGCGATCCACGCGCACGAATGCGCAGAAGCGATCAGGATGGAGAATATGGGCAAGCTGCGCGAGCGGAAAATACGCGCGCCAGGCACCGTTTTCGAGTTCGATGCCGGGAAGATTCTGCCTTGGCTTGGGCGGCTTCACCCAGAACCAGTATTCGTCGATCACGATCGAGCATATGCCCAGAGAGTCCATCGCTTCCAATGTCGAATCGATGATGCCGGTGCCCGCCTCCAACGGACCATGGCCATATTTCTTGCCCACAGGCCCGAAATGCACCTGCGCATCGACGATATCCACTGGCCACTCTCTCCATTTAATCGCCTGACACTAACAGCCTTGTGCCTTTGGGCAACCGAGTTAGTGTCAATTCATTAAACGGGAAGGGAGAGAGGGCCATGCACACGAACCACCACGTGTTTATGGATGTGACGGACGTTGCGTGCCTCGGGGAGAAAGCCACCGTCGCGGTGACGGTGCAGCTGCCTTTGCCGGATGCGCTGCCCGCAAACCCGGTCATCTGCTTCGCCAAGCCCGGCGCAGGCTATTCGAGGCGCTATTTCACCGAAGATCTGCCCGGTCCGGCCAAGGGAGCGCAGGCAGCATGGCATGTGGCGCAAGGGTGGATATTCGTGTCGGTTGACTCGCTGGGCGTAGGGGAAGGGAGCCAGCATGCGCCGGACAGGCTGGATTACCCGACAGTCACAGCGGCGAACCATGCCGCCGAAACAGAGATAGTGCGGCGGCTGGCGGAAGGGACACTCGTGCCCGGCCTTCCGAAAGTCCTCGATCCCGTGCGCATCGGTATCGGCCAGTCCATGGGCGGCAGCCTCACCATCGCGCAGCAGGGACAGTATCACAGCTATGACGGGATCGCTGTCCTTGGCTACAGCGCGGTGTGGACCAATCCCTCGGCCCCCAGCGGACGGACCACACCTGCAATGCCGTGGCGCGCCCGCGACCGGAACGGGCCACCCCTCAATGCCGCGCTGCTTGGTTCCGCATCCCAACCGGACATGGACGCCATGCTGGTGATGATGGGATGGAACTTCCACCATGACAATGTGGACCCTACCATCGTGGCGGCGGACATCGCCCCGCTGAAACGGCATTTCTCGCGCGAGGCGGAATATGCCGCTTTGCCTTGGCATTCGCTGACAACACCAGGCGCCGTAGTCAGCCAATGCACGACGCCAGGCGTGGTGGCGTCGGAGGCTGCAGCAGTCCGCGTCCCTGTTCTATGTGCCATGGGCGACCGGGATTCCGTGCCGGACCCGCGCGGAGAAGTGAGGGCCTATCTTTCCGCGCCTTCAGTCGATCTCTTCATCTGCCCCGACACCGCGCACATGCACAATTTCGGCGGAAAGCGCGTGCTCTTCTGGGAGCGTATCGCTCTGTTCGCCGACTGGGTACGCGCTTGGAAAGAGGCGGGCAGGTAACGGACAAGCAAAAAGGGGCTCCGATCGCTTGAAGCCCCTAGGTACGGTGGTTTAGAAGCTGCGGAGACCGCGCAAGCCACGATGACGTGGAGGGAAGGGAATGGCCAAGATACTAGGTGTCGACAGGCGTGCCGTATTGAGCGCCGCGGCGGGAGGAATGACGCTGGGGCTGGGCGCACCGTGGGGCGTCGCCGCCGCGGCGGTCCCGCAAAGCAAGACCTTCGTCCTCGTCCACGGGGCGTTTCACGGCGGGTGGTGCTGGCGAAGGGTGGCCGATCGGTTGGAACGCAAGGGTCACAAGGTGTACACCCCGACCCTCACCGGTCTTGCCGACCGCTCCCATCTGATGAGCGGGTTGATCACGCTGGATACCCACGCTGCGGATGTCGCGAACCTGATCCAGTGGGAGGACCTGAAGGACGTGGTCCTCGTCGGCCATTCCTACGGTGGCTTCGTCATCTCCCTGGCTGCGGAAATGGTGCCCGGCGCCATCGCTTCTATCGTATTCCTCGACGCGGATGTGCCGGAAGACGGCCAGAGCATCGCCGACATGGTCGACGCCACGGGCCGGGCGTACCTGCTCGGCTTCATCGACCGGAACCTGGTTTCTCGCCCGCCGCCGCCGGCCCGGTCGTTCGGCATCCTGAGCAGCGCGGATCAAGCCTGGGTGGACGCCAAGCTGACCTCTCAGCCGACTCACCTGGCGATCGAGCCGATCCGATTGACCGGGGCGCGGGATCGCATCGCGAAGAAGACCTACATCAGGGCGCCGTCGTGGCCGCTCGCGCTCTTCGATCGCCATCTCGAGAAGCTGAAGGCCGATCCGTCCTGGCGGACCTACGAAATAGCCGGCGGGCACGACTCGATGATCGACGTGCCCGACAGGCTCACGGAGATTCTTCTGGAGGTCGCCTGACTCGCTAAGTCCCGAGTTAGGGGGCGAGATCGACCCTTCGGAGACGTTGGGAATGTCCGCTACGGCATTACTGTGAACGGCATTGACATGAATTATGCGATGTTTTTAACCTCTCAATAGCGATGAGGGTTCGGTAGATATCCGCCGCAGAAGGAACGGGCTCATCCGTGATTTGGAATGCATCAATCCCTCACAGGCACAAGGGGGAGAGGCTATTGGGCAGGGTCGGCGGCGGAACTGGTCAAGACAATTTTCCACGGACAATCATAATATAAGGGGACAGGATATGACGCCTTATCTCGCTGAATTGCGCAGCGGCTGTCATCGGCCTCTCGAGCGGCATGGTGATCATAGCTAACGTGCTCCCCTGATTGTTACCACTCAGAGGTAAAGTCCTTCCATTGTTTTGACCCTGTCCCAGAATTGCATCCGGCCAGAATGAGGATTCCGGCACTTCTGACCCTGTCCCAGAATTGCATCCGGCCAGAATGAGGATTCCGGCACTTCATCGGCTGGGGTTAACCCCAGCCGATGAAGCAAAATCGGCGGGCGTCATGAACCCCAGAGATGTGTGAGGCCGGGTCTCGTTAAAGTCCCTTCGCCACGCCTCGATCTTGCCCCTGGCGTCGTCCAGATTCAAGAACCAATGCGTGTTGAGGCACTCGTCGCGGAACCGGCCGTTGAACGATTCCACAAAGGCGTTGTCGGTCGGCTTGCCGGGGCGGCTGAAGTCCAGGGTCACCCGGTTGATGTAGGCCCAGTGATCCAACGCTTTCGAGATGAACTCGGGGCCATTGTCCACCCTGATCTTGTCGGGCGGCATGCCCCGCTGGAACAGCAGCCTGTCCATGACATCGACAACCTGTTCACCCTTGATCCCTTGGTCGACATGGATCGCCAGACATTCTCGCGTGTAAGCATCGACCACAGTCAGCGACCGGAACCGCTTGCCGTTGAACAGCGCATCGGAGACGAAGTCCATCGCCCATATCTCGTTGGCACGGGTCGCCAGTGGACGCTCGACCCTGCGAGCAGCCATGACATGCCTGCGGGGCCGTTTTGCTCGCAGATTCAAGCCATCCATGCGGTACAGTCGGTGGACGCGCTTCACGTTCACTGGCCAGCCCTCACGCCGAAGCAGCACGTGAATACGGCGATAGCCATAGCGCACCCGCGTCTCAGCGATCTCCCTGATGCGTTGCCGCAGTGGCGCCTGGTCGGGCCGCACCGACTTGTAGCGGTGCGTCCGGCGGTCGAACCTCAGCGCTGCGCATCCGCGCCGCTCGCTCACCCGGAACCGATCCTGAACCCAGTGAACAATCTCCCGCCGCCGGCCAGGCGCTAGACTTTTTTTGATAGCACCTCCTGGAGCATCGCTTTGTCCAACGACAGGTCTGCAACCAGTCGCTTGAGCTTCTGGTTCTCATCTTCCAGCTGACGCATCTTGCGCAGCTCCGATGGACCCATGCCGCCGTAAAGCTGCTTCCAGCGGTAATAGGTCGCCTCCGACACACCCATCTTCCGGCACACTTCGGCAACCGGCGTGCCAACCTCGGCCTGACGTAAGGCAAACGCGATCTGCTCACCCGTAAACTTCGACTTCTTCATCAGCAAAATCCTCCGCTCAAATCAGCTTCAGTCTTGCCAGAAATCTCTCATTCTCAGTGGATACATTTACCGGGACAGGGTCAGTTTGGCTGATGGTCGATGGGATGACAAGCCGTGCCGGAGTATGCCCCGGCACGGCTTGTTTTGCGATCTCGACGGGGGTGCGGCCGGATCGCGGCGATGCGCTGTTGACACCGAGGGGCTGACGTAGACTTCCGCTCCGGCTGGGTCTTGGGCGAGCCGGAGGGGGAAGCCAGTCAGGCGCGCGGCCGAGGCAGTCTACGCCGCCAAGCCGCTTATCTTGCCCTCCCAATGTTCGGTCGGCAGAATGTTGCGCATGCCGCAATCGACCAGAACGTCGCTGCCGGTCATGGCTGAGGCTTCAGGTGAAGTGAGGAAAGCGATGACGTTGGCGATCTCTTCGGTCTCTCCTCGCCGCTGCAGCGGGCAGGATTCAACCATCTTGAGCATCACTGGGTTCTTTAGCTCTTCCGCGCGGTTCATCGGCGTGTCGGTCATGCCCGGTGAAAGCGAAAGGATGCGCGCGCCCTTGGCTCCCCAGGCGAACGAGAGGCGGCGCGCCATGCGGTGCACGGCGCGCTTGGAGAGCTGGTAGCAGAGGCCGCGCTGCTCGACGTCGATGAATTGGCTGACCTTCTCGATCATGTCCGGAGCCAGCGGGTCGTCGATGGCTGCGAACAGCTCAGGCGCCTCCGGCACCATGTAGCCGGACTGCGATGCCACTGCGATACCCACGGTACCCTTGCGCAGCAGCGGCTCGGCAGCGCGGAAAACACGTGCCACACCGGCGATGT
>JAHFPT010000073.1 GCA_023266625.1 Novosphingobium sp.
CCGCTGGCGCAATGCAGCATCCGCCAGTTATCCCACAGCACCATGTCGTCGGCTTGCCATTGGTGGAAATAGGCCTGCCCGGGCCGGATCAGGTGATCGATCACTTCGGCAAGCAAGGCATCGCCTGCCGCGTTTTCCATGCCTTCGATCGCGACCGCGTGCCACGGCGAGACATTGACCACCTTCCGCCCGGTTTCGGCCTGGGTATAGACCAGCGGATGAGTTACCGGGTTGCGCACCGAAGGATGCTCCAGCGCGAGCGTTATGTTGCGGGACAGCTGGAGACATTTTTGAGGCCGTTCCCCAAACTTCGCCAGGGTCGCATCGGCGAGGTAGTGGTGGATCACCCGCAGGCCTTCGATGCGCTGTTTGAGCCCTTCGGGAAGCGCGGCATAGGCCGCAATGCGATCAATGAACCCGGTCTCGCCGCCTCTCTTGGGAAGCACCGCAGCGCGCAGGATGCCGCCGTGGTTGATCCGGTCCATATAGGCGAGATCGAAGTGCCATGGCAGATAGCCGCCTCGCTCTTCGCCATCGATTTCGTACAGGTCGCCGTCTTCCTCGGCATATTCGATCTCGGCGATGACATAATGCTCGCGCGGGCGATCGATCCCGACCAGCAGCGGATGCTCTTCCGGCTCGCCGTAGATTTCCGAGAGGCTGATCTGGGTGTCGAGGTCAGAGAGGCCCTTGAACACGATGACACCCTTGTCGATCCACAGATCGTAAAGCCGCTTGCGCACTGCCGGATCGGCAATCGACGCCGGGTCGAGATCGGTGATGACGCAGCCAAACATATCACATCCGGGCAGTGGCTGGGCAGTGAAAGCCATTTCGAACAGTCTCCTTCTGTCTTCAGCCTGCTATGCGGCAGTCGCCGCCAGCGGCTTTGCTGCATCCTGGCGCGACGACTGTGCCCCGCGCACCAGCTTGCCTGGTCGCTCGTGCGTCGCCTCGCCATTGCGTACGATCACCTTGCCGTGGGCGATGGTCGCGACATAGCCATCGGCAAGCTGGCTGAGGCGATGGCCGCCGGCAGGCAGGTCGCTGATCACGGTCGGCCGGTGCAGCGCGAGCTTGTCATAATCGATGACATTGAGATGCGCGACATGGCCAGGCGCAACCAGCCCGCGATCCGCAAGCCCGATCAGCATGGCAGGTTGGCGGGTAAGCCGGTGGATCATGCTTTCGACGCTCAGGCGGCCATGGGCCCGGTCGCGGGTCCAGTGGGTGAGGCTAAATGTCGAATAGGAGGCGTCGCAGATCATGCCATAATGCGCGCCGCCATCGCCGAGTCCGAGCACGACATTGTCGCTGGCGAACATCTCCTCCATCCAGTCGAGATTGCAATCCTCATAATTACCGATGCCGAGCAGCATCAGCGCCTGGCCATCGTCCTTGAGCAGTTCGTCATAGGCGACTTCCTCAGGCGTACGGCCCTGTGCGGCGGCCAGCCCGGCAATGCTGATGTCGGGCGAAGGTTCGTAATTGACCGTCGCGCCGGTGGTGAACATGCGGTCGAAGCGGCGGCTGAAACCGACCAGCGGATTGGTCGGTTCGCCTGCCGAGTCTCCCAGCATTGCCGCGCGCACTTCGGGCTTGCGCATTTCGGCGAGACGCGCGGCGAGCGGAAGGTCCTTCATCGCGAGGTAGGTCTTGGTCATGCAGAACGGGTGGGCGCTGACCGAAAGCCCCAGCATCATGCCCACCGGGCGCGGCAGCAACTGCGCCTTGATGTCGATTCCGGGCTTGCGGTTGGCTTCGTCGAGCAGTTCGATCCCGCGCCGCCAATCGCTCGACTGTGGATGGGTGTAGGTGAGCGGCCGGCCAGCCGCCGCCGCGATAGTGGTGAGAAGCGGCACCTGCTCTTCGTAGGTGGTGTAGCCAACATCGGTGACCATCTGGATAACGCCATGCCCGGCCTTGCCAAGCTCGCTGGCAAGCTCGGTCAGTTCGGCCTCGTCAGCGGCATAGGTCGGGATCAGCTCCCCTTTCGACGAGCGGTGGGCAGCGAGCTTGGAAGTTCCAAAGCCAAGCGCACCGGCTTCCAGCCCTTCGCGCAACAACCGGCACATCGCCGCGCGGTCTTCGGCTGTCGCCGAATCGCGCCGGATGCCGCGCTCGCCCATGACATAGACCCGGACCGGCGAATGCGGGACCAGCACGCCGACATCGATATCGCGCGCGCGCCGGTCGAGCGCGTCGAGAAAGTCGGGGAAGGTCTCCCAATCCCAGGTCAGCCCCTCGGAGGTGACCGCGCCGGGGATATCTTCGACCCCTTCCATCAGCTCGATCAAGTCCTGCCGGTCTGAGGGACGGCAGGGCGCGAAACCGATGCCGCAGTTGCCCATCAGGACCGTAGTAACGCCATGATCGGACGATGGGTTAAGCCGGTCGGACCAGATCGACTGGCCATCATAATGTGTGTGCAGATCGACGAAGCCGGGGGTCACCAGCAGTCCGGTGGCGTCAATCTCCTCGCGCCCCTGGCCCTCAACCCTTCCGGTCTGGACAATCCAACCGTCGCGCACGGCAACGTCGCCGGTGAAGCGCTTGGCGCCGCTGCCATCGACGATGGTGCCGCCACGGATGACGAGGTCAAATTGGGCCATGGCCTTTCCTTTCACTTGTGGCGCGGGTCACCAAACCTTACGTCAGGTAACTCACCGGCTCGCCAAGGCGCGCGTCGCCTTGCTGGAACATCTGGTAAATATCGGCGGTGCTGAGCACTGACCCCGTGCGAACCGGCTTCAGGCCGCCGCCCGGCAACGGCGTCAGATCGACATTCCCGGCCAAAGCGCGAAGTGCGCCAACCGTGGCACCCTTGCGATCAATCTGGGAGAAGGGATCGATATTGAGGAAACGCATCGCGTTGAGGTGCGTGATCTTGTCGATCTCTTCCTGCGGGAAATTCTTGATGCTCGACCACAGCCGTTCGGGCGAAGTCGGCCAGGTGGTGTCGGCATGGGGATAGTCGCATTCCCAGGCGATCTGGTCGAGGCCAACCTCATGGCGCACCGAAAGCCCGAAATCGTCCTCGTGAAAGCAGAACAGGAAATGGCGGGACAGCAGGTCTCCCGGGACGAGATCGCCGAGGTCGGCATGGGTCCAATAGCGATGATTGCGGTATTCGGCATTGGCCCGTTCGCGCAGGAAGGGAACCCAGCCCATGCAGCCTTCGGACATCATCACGCGCAAATCCGGGAATTTCAGCAGCAACGGCGAGAACAGCAGATCGGCGACGGCTTCGGCGGTCTTGATGTTCAGCAGCGTGACGCCAACATCGGCCGGGGATTCCATCGACGGCGTCGGCAGCAATCCGCCCGACGTGCCAATATGAATCGCGACGGTCATGCCGCGTTCGACGATCGCCGCGAACAACCGGTCCCAGTGGCCCCAATGGATCGACGGCTGGCCGAATGCCGTCGGGTTTTCAGGGAAGCTGACCACCCTGACCCCGGCATCGTTGATGCGCTTCAGTTCGGCGATGGCCAGATCGATGTCCCACAGCGGCAGGATGCCGTTGGGGATCAGGCGGGCCGGATAGCGCCCGGCCCAATCCTCAATGTGCCAGTCATTATGCGCCCGGAGCAGGGCCAGCATCAGCTCCATGTCCTTGCCCTGGACAAATTTTTCGCCGGCAAATCCCGCAAGCGTCGCAAAGTTTACCGACATCAGCGTGCCATTGGCGTTCATGTCGGCGATGCGCGCATCGACATCCCAGCACCCCGAGCGGATCTCGGCATAGCGGGTCGGCTCGTCGCCCAATTCCTCACGCCGTCTTCCGGCAACCGCCGCCGGGCCGACGCCTGCCCACGGCCTGCCTTCGACCATCCAGCGTTCGTCGCCGTTGGCGAACCTGGCTACGCGCGGCTCATCGGCTTTGAACCGCGCGGGCAGGCGGCCGATAAACATGTCAGGCGGCTCGATTGCGTGATCGTCAACGCTGATCAGAACCATATCGTTCATTGTCATGCCGGTCATTGATGATCTTGCCTCATTAGAACGAAAGACCGCTCTCGCCTCGCTACATTGTCGAATTGAGCAACCCTTATCCTTCCTTGACTACCTCCGACTGTCTTGACCTTGCAGGACAACCGCCGGGCGGTCGCCCCCAACTCTTAGCCAGGCCCTAGGTCGCAAGCAGTTCCACAAGATTGCCGTCGAGATCGCGGAAATAGACTGACTGGCCGGGTATTGCATCGGCCGAAGTTCTCGCAGCCGGTCCCTCGATCACGGTCACACCCCGGCTTTCGAGCTGGGCTTTCGCTGCAACAATGTCGCCGAGCCAGCGGAAGCAGATATCCACGCTTCCTGGAACCGGCTGGCGCGCCACCAGTTCGACCCCGTTGCCCTGCTGGTGAATGTTGAGAATGGCTTGGCCAAGCGCGACCCGCTTGACCGCGATGCGGCCACCGATCTCGTATGCCTCTTCGACCTGAGCGCCAAGCACATGCGCATAGAATGCACAGGTCGCATCCAGATCGGCGACTGTGATTGCGACGTGATCAATTCCACTAATCATCCGGCTCTCGGCCCTCTATAGGTTACTGATCGACCATCCGACTGGCGGCGGATTGGCTGGTGCTACCAGAATGGATTGCCGGTCGAGCTTACGTCCATTACGCAGATGTTCCAAGATAATTGTTGATTCGTCAGTTTTGCGAATAGGGTCTGACAGGAGGACGCAGGGCGCATGTCAGAGGTTATTCTCGAACTCGCCATCAACGGCGAAACCCGCAAACTGCGCAATCCGCATGTGCCGCGTTCGCCGCAGGAAGTCGCGGCAGAAGGGATCGCCTGTCTGGCTCGCGGCGCGGGCATGGTGCATAACCACATCGACGATCCCTTCCTCACCGGCGACGCCGCAGCCGATGAATATGCCAAAGGCTGGTCCGCCATCCTCGCTAGTGATCCGGCTGCGATCCTGTGCCCAACGATGGCGGCCGGCAGCGATCTCGAAGGGCGCATCTCGCATTTCGCCACCTGCGCCAGCCGTCACGGCGCGCGTATGGCGCCGCTTGACCCGGGCAGCATGAACATGCCGCTGTCAGGCGGCAGCGCGATCACTGCAAAAGTGCTTAGCTACGTCAACAACTATGAGACGATCGGCACGGTGCTGGGCGAACTCTGCAAGCTGCGCCTCGGCGCGTCGATCGGCATTTACGAGCCGGGATTCCTGCGCGCAGCAATCGCCTTTCACCGCGCCGGCAAGCTGCCGCCTGGAAGCTTCGTCAAATTATACTTCTTTGGGGGGCGCAACTATTTCGACGGCGAACAATGCGTCGGCTTTGGCCTTGAGCCGAGTGGCTCTGCGCTTGAAGCCTATCTCGAGATCATCGGCGACAGCAGTTTGCCCTGGGCCGCAGCGGTGGTCGGCGGCTGTGTGTTTTCGTCAGGCATGGCGAAACTGGCGCTCGAACGCGGCGGCCACATCCGGCTGGGGCTTGAGGACTTTGCCGGAGACCACACGCCATCGAACCTCGAACTGCTTGATGAAGTCGCTGGCCTTGCTCGTTCGCTCGGGCGCAGCCCGGCTGGGAGCGCAGGAACTGCCCGCATTCTTGGATTGCACTGTCGGAGCAGTTCGGAATAGCTGGTCCAGAGGCTGCATGATGGCCTCCATCGCCTGTCGCTCAGCGAGCCTGAGGCCAAAGTCCGAACAACCAAGAATGGTTGCGGAATCTTCAAGCAGTTGCCCGGTGGCCTGAAGCGATACCAGTGCGAAGGGTTGCTCAAGTTCGGCTCTGGTCAGCCCAACCCCGTCGAGCAGCATATCGGGTCTTCCGCCCAGTTCGATCACAAGATCGCAGTAGCCGGCCAGGAGTTTGGCAAGCGTGACATGGCTCTGGCTGTCAGCACTTGTTGCCTTCAATGGCTGTAAGCTGGTGCAAACCGCATAGCTCATACCAGTAACCTCAGATCGCACGACCGGACTCCCAACCCGGATCAAGGACCTCGCCAATCCCTCGTTGCTTCCACCCTAGCTGGGCGTGACACCAAATCCACTGATAATTGACGATCCATCACGAATTGCGTACAATTGCCAGATTTCAGGACAATCGACCGGTGCGGCACTTTGGCCGTCTTGCCCTGCTTCAGTGCTGCAGGCCAGTCGCTTCGCTCGCCGGATACCAGCGATCAACCGCGCGGAAATCTAGGAAAAGGCGCGCTTCAAGGCATCGTCGCCGCAGGCGATGAAACGTTTTGTCACCGCTGCCTCAGGGACCATTGCATCGAATCCGTGGAACGCGCCGGGGGCAAGATAGACCTCGGTCGGCACGCCGGCCCGGACCAGGCGCCTCGCATATTCGAGGTCCTCGACGACGAACAAATCCAGTGCGGCAGTCGTGATGCAGGTCGTCGGCAGTCCGGCCAAGTCCGCTGTCCGGGCCGGTGCAGCGAGAGCCGGAACCATTTCGGTTCCCGGCGGCATGCCCAGCCAGCTCTCCCAGGCGAACCGGTTTGATGGCCTGTCCCAGATAAATTGACCAGTGAACCGGTTTTCGGCGGCATTCACTGTCCGGTCGTCGAGCATGGGATAAACCAATAGCTGGAAGCAGATCGCCGGCCCGCCCAGGTCGCGCGCCATGACTGCCAGCGCTGCAGCCAGCCCTCCGCCAGCGCTCTCACCGCGGACGGCAATGCGCGCGGGATCAAGTCCGAGTGCGGCGGCGTGGCCATGAAGCCAGGTCAGCGCAGCATAACAGTCGTCGAGCCCGCCGGGAAACACAGTCTCGGGCGCGAGGCGGTATTCAACCGAAGCGACCGCGCAGCCGACTGCGCGCGCCATGGCCCGATTGCGCGGGTCGCCAAGGTCCGCAGTGCCAAACAGGAAACCGCCGCCATGAATTTGCAGCACCACTGGCGCGCCTTTGGCAAGATCATCAGGTTTGTAGAGGACGATGCGCACATCAGCTCCACCGTTGTAACCCGGTGCAAACCACTCGGTGGCTGTCACGCTCAGGTCGGGCTGTTCGAGGCCCATCGCGGTCATCGCGGCAATCGCCGCACGGGTAGCGGGAAGTTTTTCGGGCGACACGCCCATATCGGGTGCCACCTCCAGAATGGGAAGCAGTTCGGGATCGACAAGGTGCAGGCTGGACATGGCGTAACTCTCAAGGCTTCAGGGATCCGGAGTGCACTGCCGACTATTGCCAATGCAAGGGGGCTTGGCTTGACGGTTCGCGACAGCGTGTGCCCGATCAGTTTTTTGTGCCTGTCCGGCCCGAACGATGGCGTGAACCATCAAGACAGCTGCCGAATCGAATTCTAACATCGCGTGCACAAGGCGCTAGAATGCCCGCAGGGGATGGCGAGTCCGCCAGGGTTGGGGCCGGATCTTTGGAGCCACTATGACATTCACTTTCGAAAAGCTGTCCAATGACCTCCCGTTCGGCTGCCTGGTCACCGGCCTGAAGCCCCATGATCTGGAGCTTGAGGAGACTCGCCAGCGCTTGCGCGAACGCTGGGAGATCGACGGCCTGGTGATTTTTCGCGGCAGCAGGGTGACGCCCGATTATCAGGTCGCGCTGAGCGAGTGCTTTGCGGAAACGATCATCCATCCGGTGCGGGAAATCCGCCATCCCGAGCACGAGAAGCTGATCCGCCTGGTATCCGATCCGCAAGGTGAGGACGAAGACCTGATTGAAGTAGACGGCGTGCCCGGTTGCGGATGGCTGCCGTGGCACAAGGACATCATCTTCACCGAGAAGCTCAATCACGGCGGCATTCTGCATGCGACCAAATTCACCAGCACGGGTGGGGAAACCGGTTATGTCGACCAGATTGACGCCTATGACCGGCTGCCGGACGAGCTCAAGCAGCGGGTCGATGGGCTTGAAGTGGTTTACAAGTTTGGGCCCGTGGAAACGTCGCCGTGGTGCGCGCGTGAAGCGGTGCGCTATGTAAAGACCGGGCCTGCCAACCGGTCGATGTATGAAAGGGCAGAGCGTGACTGGCCGCCGGTTGTCCATCCGCTGGTGTTCACCCAGCCCGCGACCGGCCGCAAGGCGCTCAACCTCTCGCCGCGCTTTGCCCAATATATTCTCGGACTTGACAAAGCCGAAAGCGACGCACTGCTGACCCGGCTCTCGAACCACCTGTGGGATAGTCCTGCCTATTACCACAAGTGGCAGCCGGACGAGATGGTGTTGTGGGACAACTGGCGGATGCTGCACCGGGTGACGCCCGGGCCATTCGACGAAGTCCGCATTGTCGAACGCACCACTTTGGGCGGCGACTACGGGCTAGGCCGGACACTGGCATGAGCGAGCTCAGGCCATCGACCTGCAGAATTTGTTCGGCCTATTGCCCGGTCCTCGTCACTCTGGATCACGGCAAGGTTATGCGGGTTGAGGGCAATCGCAACGCCCCGCTTTATGATGGCTACACCTGCCCCAAAGGGCGCGCGCTTCCGGCCTTTCACAACAACCCCGATCGCCTGCTTCACAGCATGAAGCGACAGCCGGATGGCAGCTACCAGCCGATCCCGACCGATCTCGCGATTGCCGAAATTGCCGAGCGACTGAAAGACATTGTCGCGCGGCATGGCCCCCGCTCAGTAGCTGGCTTTCTCGGCAATCCCGGCGTCGAGCAGGTGGCGACTGCGCCCGTGATGATGTCGTTGCTGCGCGCAATCGGTTCGCCGATGTTCTTCAGCATGGCGACACTCGACCAGCCGAACACCAAGATCGCCGAGGCGCTGCACGGGGCGTGGGACGGCGGGCGGATGCGTCCCGAAACGCTCGACGTGATGCTGATCGCCGGTGGCAATCCGGTCATTTCCAAGCAGTATTTCGGACAGAACCCGGGAATGCGGCTGAAAGAACTGGTCCGGCGGGGGACAAAGCTGATCGTCATCGACCCGCGCCGCAGCGAGACGGCGCGGCGGGCGGCGGTGCATCTCCAGCCGATCCCGGGCGAGGACGCGGTGATCGCGGCGGGTCTCGTCCACCTGGTCATCGCGATGGGCGGCGTTGACACGCAATTCGCCGAGCACAACACCACCGGCCTCGCTACGCTCACGCGCGCGGCCGCGCCGTTCACGCCGGAATACGTTGCGGCGCGCGCCGGTGTGCCCGAAGCCGACTTGCGGGCCGCCGCCGCGATCATTGCCAATGCCAAACGCGGCAATTTTGGCACCGGGACGGGAGTCTCGATGACCGGTCGGGGCACGCTGACCACTTACCTCTACAACTGCCTGCAAACCCTGCGCGGTTTCTGGGCGCAGGAAGACGACGAGATGCTCTGTTCGCCGGTATTGCTCCCACCGGCGAACCCGCGCGCGCAGCCGCGCAGTCCATTTCCCGCCATCGGCTTCGGTGAGAAGATGCGGGTGCGCGGGCTCGAGCAGTCCGTCGCCGGGATGCCGGCAGCAGCGCTGGTCGACGAAATACTGACGCCGGGCGAGGGCCAGATCCGCGCCCTGTTCATGCACGCCGGGGCAATGCGGACGATGCCGGGTGAGGCTCGCACCCACCAGGCATTCCGCTCGCTAGACCTGCTGGTCACGCACGATGTCGAGATGTCGCCGACCGCGCAAACCGCCGATTATGTGCTCGCATCGAAGATCGCCTTCGAAATTCCGGTGCTGTCGTTCCTGGTCGAGCTCAACAGCCTATTCCATCAGGGATATGGCTTTTCCGACCCGTTCGGCTCGGCGCAGCCTGCACTGGTCGAGCCGCCAGCCGGTGCCGATGTGATCGACGCATGGCGGGTCTATTACCGGATCGCCAGGCGACTCGGCCTCCAGCTCGAATGCGGCAGCATGTTTGCCTCCGAGCTCAGCCCGATCGACATGATCAATGAACCATCGACCGAAGACATTCACGCCTTCATCGCCGCCGGATCGGCCATTCCGCTCGAGCACTTGGCGCAATATCCCGATGGCCATGTCTTCGATGAGGCGCGGGTCCAAATTGCACCGCGCGATCCCGCTTGCACCGATCGGCTCGATCTCGCCAACGCAGACATGATCGCCGAGATGGCCGATCTGGCGGTCGAAAATGCCTCTGAGCATCGCGGTACCAATGCCGAGTTTCCGCTGCTGCTAGTCCCCAAGCGGATGCAGAATGCGACCAACGGCAGCTTCCGGGCCGAAGCCGAGCGGTTGAAAGTGCAGACCAATCCGGCATTCCTCCATCCTTCGGATCTTGCCGCCTTCCGGCTCGTCCCCGGCGCGCTCACGCAACTGCGATCCCGGTATGGCTCGATCGAAGTTGTCGTCGAGGCCGACTGCGATCTGCGCCCCGGCGTGGTCGCTATCGCGCATGGCTTCGGGCGGCATCCGGGCGAGGCAACCGACACCCGCCGCCATGGCTCCAATGTCAATCGCCTCACCGCGCTGGACGATGATTTCGACCGCTACAGCGGCATCCCGCGCATGGGGGCAATACCAGTCTCGCTGACGCGGGTTTGAAGGACAAGCGCGCCAATGACAACGGAGGTCAGACTGCCGACGTGGCGTAGCCATAACCGGGCTCGATCGTATAGACCATTTCGACCATCATAGCAGTCAGGCTTTCGGCCTCGCTGCGCCAGCTGCAAGCATTGGCCTCAGCTGCGGCGAGGCTGGCAAAGCCTTGCTCCCAGATATGAGAATGCATTGGACTGGGGCGAGGTTCATGGCACCTCCTTCGGCTTGCTCCGAGCTTGCCTGAAGAAGTAACTGACTATCCGTCAGATTGCAAAGCTGGTAATGTCAGCCAGACGGCGCTTCGTCCTGTCGCGCCGCATCAAGACAGGCCTTGCCGGCGCGATAGTCTGCCACCGAGGAGAGGAATTCCATGCTGAACTACGCGACTGTGGGATCGAACCGGCTTGAGGAAGCCAGGCGCTTCTACGACGAACTGCTGCCACTGGCAGGCATGGCCCCGATGTTCGACCATCCCTCGGGCGGGCGGCTCTATTCGGCGCCTGACGGGACGATGTTCGGCGTGCTCGGCCCACACGATGGCGGCGCGGCCACTGTTGGCAATGGCACCATGATTGGCTTTTCATTCGAGACGCGCGCCAAGGCGGCGGCCTTCCATGCCAGGGCCATGGAGCTGGGTGGCACTTGCGAGGGACCGCCGGGTCTTCGCGGTGGCGAAGAAATGGGTGCCTATTTCGCCTATTTCCGCGATCTCGATGGCAACAAGCTGTGCGCCTATCGCTGGGGCCCAGAATAGGCGCGGCACGGGCTGCATCGGCTGCGCGGGCAATGGCCGGATGTGATGGATTGTCAAAAACCTTGGCGGGATGATATATTGCGTGACATGACAGCCGAGCGTCCGGTCCAGCCAGACCGGACACGGCGTTTCTGAAAGGATAGCGAGGATGACAGACATCACAGTGCGCGATCTGCGCGATGATCTGACTTTCGGCTCGACCGTGTCGGGGATAGGCTGGAACAATATCGAGGACGAAGCGATCCGGCAACAGCTTCGCGACCTGTTCAAGGAGCGCGGTCTGCTGGTCTTCAAGGATATGGAGCCCAGCGCGAAAATGCAGGTGGCGGTGAGTCGCATCTTCGGCCCGCTCAAGGATCACCCGACCAAGGCCACGCCGCGCGATGAAAACGGCGAGGATGTCGTCGGTGTGATCGACATGCACTATGTCCCCAATTCCACCGATGATGCCTATGCCGGCGGGCTGGTCGAGGTCGATGGCATGGCTCTGGCCCGCTTTTCGCCCTGGCACTACGACCATTGCTACAATGACGAACTCAACTATGCGGGCGTTCTGCGCTCGCCAGTCAGCGCGCCCGAACGCGGGCGCACCGGTTTCATGGATGGGGTTGAGGCTTACCGGCAGTTTTCGCCCGAGCTGCGCGACAAGATCGAAGGCAAGAACATCATCCATACCCTCGATACCCGGCTCACCAAGATGCGTTTCGGCGTCAACTTCAAGCTGCTTGGCGGCGACCCGCCGATCACCAAGGATTTGCTCAAGGAGGTCGCCATCTTCCCGCGCGCCATGCATCCGGCGGTCTGGACCCGGCCCAATGGCCAAAAAACGCTGCACATCAGCCCGTGGATGGCGGTCGGCATCGAACACATGGAGGATGCCGAGGGCGACGCGCTGTTCGACGCGGTCTGTCACGAAATCAACCGCCTCGGCAAAGGCACCAGCGCCTATTGGCATGACTGGTCGCCGACCGATCTGTTGATCTGGGACAACACCCGCATGATGCATGCCGTCGAGGGCTGCGACCCGAAATACGAACGCCACACCATCCGCTCGACGATCAAGGGCGACTATGGCCTTGGCTATTTCGAGGATGGCAAGAAGATCGGCGAAGTATTCCGCGAGGTGGCATAATCCGGGGCAAGACTATCCGGACGAGTCGCAGGGAGACAGCATGACATTTGTCGCACACTCGGGACTTGGCGTTACCGATCTAGCAAGATCGGTCCGCTTCTATTGTGAACTGCTGGGATTCGAGCCCTGCCGCACGCTGGAAATGCCTTCCGACCAGGTGACGGATTTTCTCCAGCTTGATCCACCCGGAGGAGACCTCAAGGCGGTCTACCTCATGTTGGGCGATTTCCAGCTCGAACTGCTCGAGTTTGATCCTCCCGGCGGCAACAGGGTGCGCGAGCGCAAGATGAATCAGGCTGGCCTGACGCATATCTCGGTAGGCGTCGACAGCGTGCCGGTCGTGCTTGCCCGGCTCGCCGAATATGGCGGAGAACTGGTCTCAAGTCTTGGCGATAAGGCTGCGATGATCCGTGACCCCGATGGCCAGTTCGTTGAGATCCTCGATGGCGCCTATGCAGCAGAAGAGCGGCAGCGGCGCGATTGAGCATCGTGCGGGAACGTGGGAACCGGTTTTCCGCAAATAACGATGCGACAACAAATAATTAGAGCGGGACTTGCGCGGCGGACGATTGCCCGCCGCGCAACCCCTGCTGGATCAGAACCCAACACTCACTTCGAGGCCATAGGTACGCGGTATGCCCGGATAGGCCGAGTTGATACCCGCGCTGTATCCCGCACCGTTGCCGCCCGCGTAGTACTTCTGGTTGAACAGATTGCGGGCAAAGGCGGCGGCAGTGATCTTGCTGCCCAGCACGTCCGCCCAGGCCAGACGACCATTGACCAATCTGTATCCGGCAATATCCGTTCCCGGAAGCCGCGTGGCGGCCAGGTTGCTGAAATAGGACAGGGATTGCTCGTAGTAATCGACACGCAAACTCAGTGTGCCTTTATCCGATCCGAGTTCATGTTTGATTTCCGCAAAGGCCGAACCAGCCCATTTGGGCACGTCGCCATAGGGACCATAAGCCAACGGGGGATTGCCGGGGACTTTCACCAGATTGTCGGTGAAGCGTGCGTTGGTATAGGCTATCGAGGCCCCGAAGGTCAGCCATTCTGCGGGACTTAGCGTGAAATCCGCCTCGACACCACTGATCACCGCCTTCGGCACGGCGATGGTGGTCAGGATAGCGGTACCGGAAATCGGCGAAAGAATGTTGGCACCACGCTGGATGTTTTTCACCCACTGGTTATAGAAGTCGACGTTGAAAGTAGCCGGGAAGCCAAGTTCGCGACCGCTGTACTTCAGCCCGACTTCAACGTCCTGGGTCGTTTCCGGAGCGAAGGCGCTGCCGCCAGCCTCTGCGGAGAGCGGATTGGGTGGCAGAGTATAGTTGAAGCCGCCTGACCGCCAGCTGCCCCGCGTTGTCGCATAGAGCAAAAGGCTTGGCGTCGCCTTGTAATCGAGGCTCACATTCCAGCTTGGCTTCGATGCGGTTTTGCTTTGGGGATATTCAGGAGCCGTGCCCACCGCCTTGCAGACATTCGGAACCCTTTGCGTGCAGCCATACCAGTCCGAGCCAGGCAGCTGGCGTGCCTGGGTCTTGTCCCTTGTGTAGCGAATGCCGGCCGTCAGATTGAGCTGATCGGTAATCGCAAAAGTGCCTTGGGCAAATCCAGCGAAGGAATCACTCTTTGATTCCTGCGCATAATGGACCGGAAAATATGTAGGAGCGGTTGCCCCATAGACGTGCAGGGGATAGAAATCGAAGAAGGCCACTTCGGAGTCAAACACGTTGTTCTGATGTATATAGTAAAATCCGAGAGTGTAGTTCAATCGACCATCAATGGCTTTGCCCTGAAGTTGTAATTCCTCGGACAGCTGCTTAGCTTTGTTATAGAATCTTCCCGGGTTAGTGAGACCTGTCAGATCGGGAGTCAGGTTCCCGGTAATCGAGAACAGCGGGAAGGGGCTGCCATCATAATCGTTCGCTTCGTTCGACCACGACTCGTTGTACATGAAGATATTTTTTACCGTCAGGCTAGAAGAGGCCTCATACTCGGTCGTGTTGATTACGAAGGTGCTCTTGGCCTTGTGCGCAAGATCGGTGTTGACGCCAATGACTTCCCAGGGGCCAAGCTTGTCCTGCCGATTGGCCAGCCCGACCACGCCAAGCGCAAGAAATGGCGACGCCTTGGGCAGCAGACCGTAAGGATAGCCAGGATAGGCACAATCGGAAGATTGCGTGTAGCCCCCTGGGGCGCCGCAGGCAAAATAGGACGAATGGTAGATCGAATTCGGAGCATTGGTGCCGCCGTCCGAGGTGTGCTGCACTACAGTCGTGTTCTTGAAGCCTGGCGACGGTTCAATTTGCAGCGTGCCGCGCACCGAGGTCTGCTCGAGATTGCCATACATCTTGTCGGTATCGAGCCGGTGCACATAAGCACCGCCGCCGGTCTTGCTCGCGGCAACGCGCAGCCGCGCCGTATCGGAAAGCGGCAGGTTGATCGCCCCTTGGACCTGGTAGGCATCAAGATTGCCGTAACGTCCCTGGACATATCCGCCCAGCGTGTCCTTCGGCTGGGCGGTCTGATAGAGTACCGCTCCGCCCGTGGTATTGCGCCCGAACAGCGTGCCCTGCGGCCCCTTGATCACCTGGATATTCGCCAAATCATAGAAGCTCGAGGCCGAGTAGGAGACAATCTGCGCTTCGTTGATATAGGGTAGCACGCCAGGGGGGGAGTTGGTGTAGGTGTCGATAGTCTGGCCGCGAATGACATAGTTGAACGCATTCGCGCTGCCGTTCTGCTTGATGACAAGGCCAGGGACGGCTGACTGCAGGTCATTCTCGTTGCGGATCGATTTCGCGGCCAGCAATTCACTGGTTATCGCGGTCACCGCGAGCGGGACCTTGGACAAGGCTTCTTCGCGTCTGCGGGCAGTAACGACAATTTCGCCGCTGTTGTCCGCCGCATCCGAAATCTGCTCTGCCTTGGCCGCCTCCGCCCACGCACTGCAAGGCATTGCGGTAGCAATCAGCAGGCCGACTAGTCCGGCTTTCCTCAAGATCATCATGCTCAACCTCCCATTCTCAGTATGTCCAGAGGCGGCTGAATACGGGTCCCCAAGCTTGTTCTTGCGTCTTTGGTAGCTTTGCCCGTTAAATCCAGCTGCATCTGCAGCCGCTGCTTGGCCTGTTTTGCAGGACCCACAGCGTCAACAGCTTGAAGCTAACATTAGCATTACCGTCGCCCTTGATCGAACGCGCCAATTTTGTGGCGACGGCCGCTGCGCAAGGACTATCCAGCAAGCGGCAGCTAGTACAAAGCGATCGCGTTCTCGCGGTCGATTCGGCGCTGGTCCTCAAGCTGTACGCCTTCGAACTGGCTTTTCAACGAGTTGCTGCTGCCTGGCCATGCGCCATCGAAATGCAGGAAGTCTGAGCCCCACATGGTGTCGCCCTTCCCGATGATCTCGCGGTTAAGAATCACATTCCTGTCGCGCATGAAGGTGCAGGCGACATGATCGTGAAAGGTCTCGCTGGGCTCTTGCAGCCTGAGCTGAGTGCGTCGCCCCATGCCCACTTGCGGTCATGAAGCCAGTGGTCAGCTGCATCAGCTCGCTGGTCGCATCGTCGATGTAGACCAGAAGGGTGCACTGTGGCCCGCGATCCTCCATCCACCAGTGCTTCGAGCCATCGACCTGGATCAGCTCGCCGCGGCAGTCGCGGCGATAGCGAGGCTGGTACGGACGCGGGCGGCGCGCGTCGCGATTCTTCCAGAGACCTGCCGAGATCATCAGCTGGCGCAGTGTCTCGCAGGCTACCGTTTTCTCGTGGCGCTCGATTAGGTACTCGAGCGCCAGAGTCGGCCCGAAGTCGTGATAATGCTCGCAGATTATCGCGCTGATCTGCTCGCGATGGGCGTCGCTATGCCGCCGGTTGCTCGGCCGGCCACGCTTGCGGGCAGCAACGCTAGTGGTCCGATTTCTGACATTTGCATCCGCTATCGGCTTGGTCATCAGCAAATGTCAGAATCAAGAGGACCACTAGCAACTATATGACGCTAGTGGATTTCAACACTTTGACATTCGCAGACTGAGATTGCCGCTAACGGGATGCGAATGTCAAAATCAATCCACTTGAATGCCGGGTAGAGGTTGAAGTGCGATCCCGATGGACAGTGCGATCAAGACTCCCGACAGAACATAGATCGCTAGGCGCTTCCGCCCGCCAAGCGAGTCGGCGAATTTGTCACAATGCGCAACTCTGAGTGCAGCAGGCCGTAATTTAATATCAGACGCGTGAAATCGGTTTGCACCACCACAGCACCACCAGAGCCATATTTGGCATCAGACGCGCTCAAGATATTCAGCTAACCCATTGAAATTTGGTCGGGACGAGAGGATTCGAACCTCCGACCCCCACACCCCCAGTGTGATGCGCTACCAGGCTGCGCTACGTCCCGACCGAGGCGCGGCCTATAGGCAGGCGAGCCTCTCAAGGCAAGCATGTCCGGCACTCGCCAGTTTCGGAGCACCGCAGCGCTGCGTTGCCAGCCTTCGCCATTGCTGCTAACCGCCGCCATCCTGCTCCCGGCCCCATAATGACGGCGCAGGTACACATCGATCAGAAGGCCGATTTTCCGCCATGAGCCTATCCCAAACGAGTTCGCTGTTCCCGGTCCTTGCAGCCAGTGCCGATGCTGGCGGGGCACCGCCTGCGTGGCTGCAATTCCTGCCATTGGTCGCCATGGCTGCGATCTT
The DNA here is from genome assembly GCA_023266625.1 of Novosphingobium sp. GTDB lineage: Bacteria > Pseudomonadota > Alphaproteobacteria > Sphingomonadales > Sphingomonadaceae > Novosphingobium. The sequence goes on from JAHFPT010000073.1 coordinate 17,006, forward strand.
CTGGCTGCTGATCCTGCGACCGCAAATGCGCCAGCAAAAGCAGCAGCGCGCCAAGATCGCCGCGATCAAGAAGGGCGATTCTGTGCTTACCGGCGGTGGATTTGTTGCCAAGGTGATCAAGGTCGACGATGACTACGCCGAACTCGAATTGGCCCCTAATGTCAGGGTTAAGGCGGTCAAGACGACCATCACCGATGTGCTGTCGCCGGCCGGGTCGAAGCCGGCCAATGACTGATCCGGCAATCGGCAAGACGCCAGGACAGGGCTGAGAGACGATGCTCGATTTTCCCCGCTGGAAGCAGGCGTGGTTCTGGTTCCTGACGCTGTTCGCGGCAGTGGCCGCGTTGCCGTCGCTGTTTTCGCTGGCCAATGCCCGCTGGCCCGATGCCCTGCCCAATCCGGTGATCCATCTCGGTCTCGATCTCGCCGGTGGCAGCCACATCCTGCTCGAAGCCAATCCCGATCAGGTCACCCGCCAGCGGCTGGAGACGATGGAAGAGAGCGTCCGTACGAAGATGAGACTGGCCAGCCCGGCCATTCGCATCGGCGACATATCGAGCAAGGACGGCAAGCTCAGCTTCATGCTCGACGATCCGACCAAGGTCGATGTCGTGCGCGATCTGGTCCAGCCGCTGACTAGCGGTGCGGGCCTGACCGGGCAGCGCGACTGGGATATCCAGATTGCCGATGGCTCGCGCTTTGTCATGACCCCGACCAAGGCGGGGATCGATCTTGCCGTCAGCCAGGCGATGGACACCGCGACCGAAGTCGTGCGCAAGCGCATCGACGCGCTGGGCACGCGCGAGCCGACGATCATCCGCCAGGGCGCGGACCGGATTGTCGTCCAGGTGCCGGGCCTCAAGGATCCGGCTGCGCTCAAGAGCCTGCTGGGGCAGACCGCCAAGCTCGAATTCAAGCTGGTCGATACTACTGCTTCGCCGAGCGATATCGCCCAGGGGATTGCCCCGCCCGGCAGCCAGATCGTGCCCTATGCCGATCCTACCAAGAGTGGAGTTACCGCGATTGCGGTCAAGCGGCTTGGCGGGATCAAGGGCGATCAGCTGACCAATGCGCAGCAGACCAATGACCAGCGCAACAATGAGCCCGTCGTCTCGATCACTTTCGACCAGCAGGGCGGCGCCAAATTCGCCAAGCTGACCACCGAGAACGTCAATCGCCCCTTCGCGATCATTCTCGACGGCAAGGTGCTTTCCGCGCCCAATATCAATGAGCCGATCCTGGGGGGCAGTGCGCAGATTTCTGGCAGTTTCACCGTCGAATCGGCGAACCAGCTGGCCATCGCGCTGCGGTCGGGTGCCTTGCCGGTCGACCTCAGGGTCATCGAGGAACGCTCGGTCGGGCCGGACCTCGGCGCGGATTCGATCAGGAAGGGCATCATCGCCATGCTGGTCGGAACGATAGCGATCCTCGTTCTGATCGCACTCAGCTACGGTCGCTTCGGCCTCTACGCCGATTTTGCGCTCGTCATTAACGTACTGATGATCCTCGGCATCATGGCGATCGCCAATGTTTCGCTGACGCTGCCGGGTATCGCTGGATTCGTGCTGACGATCGGTGCCGCAGTCGATGCTAACGTACTGATTAACGAGCGTATCCGCGAGGAGCGAAGGCGCGGCCGCAAGGTCATGCAGGCGGTAGAATTCGGCTACAAGGAAGCCAGCCGCACCATCTTTGACGCCAACATCACGCATATCATTGCCGCGACGCTGATGTTCGCGTTCGGTTCGGGACCGATCAAGGGCTTTGCCGTGGTTCTGATGATCGGCATCGTAACTTCGGTGTTCACCGCCGTTTATCTCACCCGCATGTGGGTGGCGCTTTGGCTGCGCAAGGCGCGGCCGGCGGATCTCAATATCTAAAGGGGGCCGCAACCATGCGCCTGCTCAAACTTGTTCCCGATAACACCAACATCCGCTTCATACGCTGGCAGTGGCCGACTACCGTGGTCAGCGCCTTGCTGATGATCGCAAGTTTCGTGCTGCTCTATACCCAGGGACTGAACCTTGGGGTGGACTTCGTAGGCGGGCAGATGATCCGCGTTACCTTCACCCAGAGCCACGAGGCACCGGTCGCCGTCCTGCGCGGCGAGATCGAGAAGCTGGGCTATGGCGAGCCCATAATCCAGACCTTCGGCGCGCCCAACGCCATCTCGATCCGCTTGCGCCTGCCCGAAGGCTCGGACAAGACTGCGGGCCTGGCAGACGCCATGACCCGCAAGATTACCGGAACGATCAAGGCGGCACATGCCGACGCCCGGGTCGATGGCGTCGATTCGGTTTCGGGCAAGGTATCCAACGAACTGGGCTGGACGGCGTTCAAGGCGCTCGGTTTTGCCTCGATCGCCATTTCGATCTATATCTGGTTCCGGTTCGAGTGGCAGTTTGGTGTCGGCGCGCTGCTCAGCCTCGTCCACGACGTGACGCTGACGCTGGGCCTGTTCGCGCTGACGCAGATGGAGTTCGACCTGACCATCGTCGCCGCCGTCCTGACAGTCATCGGCTATTCACTGAACGATACGATCGTGGTCTATGACCGTATCCGCGAAAACCTGAAGAAATTCCGCAAGATGCCGCTGGCCGAACTGCTCGATCTGTCGGTGAACGAGACGTTGCACCGCACGGTGATGACCTCGGCGACCATACTGATCACCTTGACCGCGCTGCTGGTGCTGGGGCCGCGGGTGATTTTCGGCTTTTCCGCCGCTCTCATCTTGGGCATTTTCGTCGCCACCTATAGCTCGATTTACGCGGCGGCACCCATGCTGATCTGGCTGAATGTCACCTCGAAGAGCTTCGTTCCGACCGAAACCGAGCTGGACCGGCAGGAACGGCTGGCGCGCGAGAGAAGCTAGGACTTCGCCTCCGTCAGGCGCAGCCAATGCGACACCAACTGACCGGCATTCTCCACCCAGCTATACCCTGCCGCGCCCTGAGCCACGGTTTTCTGCGGAAGACGGGCTTCGAGCAGCTCTGACACCGCCCGCGCAATCGCTGCCCCGTCGCGCGTCGCCAGCCGCCCATAGGTCGGATCGGTGATCAGCTCGGTCGCTCCAGGGATGGGCGTGGTGACCACCGGGGTGCCGCAGGCCAGCGCCTCGACCCAGGCGTTGGCCAGGCCCTCACTGGCAGTCGGCAGCACGAAGACATCCGCTGCCGATAGCAGGGCGGGAAGCTCCGCGTTAGGCAGTGAGCCGAGAAAATGGACGCGGGCTGCGACCCCCAGCCGGGCAGCGCGGGCGCGCAGTTCCGCCTCGTCCGGCCCGGTACCGGCCAGCGCCAATTGTGCCTGGGGGAGGTGCATCAGCGCGTCGATCGCACAGGCCTGGCCCTTGCGCGGGATCAGCGCGCCGACGGTTGCCAGCAGGGGAATGTCTGGCGCGAAACCGAATTTTTCGCGGGCTTTGGCGCGGTCGAGCGGGCGAAAGCGGCTGCGATCGAGGCCGGTGCGGTGGATCTCGATCTTGTCGTGCGGCAGGCCCAGCGCGGCCATATCTTCCGCGATACCCTCCGCCACGGCCAGCATTCCCGCCGCCTGGCGTCCGGCCGCAAGGACCTGCTGCGCCGTGCCGGCCCGCCGTCCCCAATGATGAATATCTGCACCCCGCGCCTTGATTGACAGCGGCAGGCCGAGCGCGGCGGCAATGCGCGCGGCGGCAGGGCCGTCGGGAAAGAAGAACTGCGCATCGACCAGATCGAATGGCTGCGCGGAGTGCAGCTTGCGGACCAGGGGCAGCAGACTGCGGGCAATCG
>JAHFPT010000074.1:0-17901 GCA_023266625.1 Novosphingobium sp.
ACCGTACGAATCCGAAATGTCAAATAAGTGACATATTATTGTCATTATACTTTCGCAGAATTGCAATGAAACGCGCTTAGTCATCTCCACAATCGGGGCTGACAATCGATCCGGAGTCGCATGTCCGTCCTCGTTCAAGCGGCATTGCCGGAAAACTGAGGGATACTTTCCAATGAGTTGCGCACTTTCGAAAATGGCAGTCTCACTCCCTGCGGTCATCACCCTGCTGTGCGCCAGCAGCGCCTACGCCGCCGACACTGCCGAAGTGACGACAGACAGAGATGCCGTAACCGCTTCTGTCGGCACCAAAAGCGACGCCAACAGCCTCACAGGGATCGTCCTTACCGCGAACAAGCGCGAGACCAATCTTCAGAAAACTTCGACCTCGATCGCCGTGATGGGCATTGAGGGTGTCAGGAAGCATCGCGTCCAGAGATGACCCGAAACCGACCGCATCCGCAAGCATAGGCGGAATTTGCTCACCCCGCCTTGCGCACGAACTGTGTATTCCGGTGATGGTGTGAGCGGGCTGGGGTGCGGCCCAAAATCGGCTCCGTCACGGTGGGTCAATCTAGGTCGGAAAGGCTCTGGCTGCCTCGGGAATGATCAGCCGATGGCCTTGTTGTCTTTGAGCCGGGCGATCTCGTCCCAGGAGAGGCCGAGGTTGAGTAGCGCCGTCTCGGTGTGCTCGCCATGCTCGGGGGCGCGGGTGGGCCGGGCGCTCTCCTCGTCGAACTGCGCGGGCGAGGTGACCAGCGTCAGGTCCTTGCCGTTGATCATCTCGACATCGGCGAGATAGCCGTTCGCCGCCACTTGCGGATCGTCGTGGATCTCGAGCGGGGTCTGGAACGGCGCCCAGACGCCCTTGGCCTTGGCCAGCACCTGGACCCATTCGGCGTAGTCGCGGGAGGCGAAGAGATCGTCGAGCATCTCGACGCAGGCGCGCGCATTTTCCTTGCGCGCATCCATGTCGACGAAACGCGGATCGGCGATCCACTCGGGGTGCCCGGCTACCTGGCAGAAATCGGCCCAATAGCGATCGGCATCGAGCATGACGAGGATGATGAAGCGCCCGTCGCGCGTGCGGTAAGTGCCTGACAGCGGGTTCCAGGTGGCCTTGCGGTCATAGGCCGCAGCGGGCGCAGGATGGCCGGCGTTGAGCTTGGCGTGGGTGATGTCGGGCTGCAGCTGCCACATACCGACGCTCATCAGCGAGACATCGATCACCGAAGGCTCGCCCGTCTGCACGCGGCGATACATCGCGGCGGCGATCGCACCGGCGATGGTCAGTCCGCCCACCACGTCACCGAAGGCCGGGCGCTGCATGATCGGAAAGTCGGAGCCCTTGGGCGTGAACGCCTCGCCGAAGCCGACCCGCGACCAATAGGCGGCGGCGTCATAGCCGCCGCGCTGGGCGTCGGGCCCGCGCGCGCCGTAGCCCGAGCCGCGGACGTAGATGATGTCGGGACTATGCGCGCGGATGTCCTCGCATTCGATCTTCAGCCGCCGGCGCGCGTCCGGGCGGAAGTTCGTCAGAAACACGTCGCACTCCTTGGCGAGGCGATAGAGCAGCGCGCGTCCCTCGGGATGCTTGAGGTCGACCGCCACCGACTGCTTGCCGCGATTGGTGAACTGGAAGCTGGGATCGACGCCGTCATAGGCGCGGTGCAGCCCGGCGGTGACCAGCCCGCGATAGGGATCGCCGGTGACGGGATGCTCGATCTTGATCACCTCGGCGCCCCATTCGGTGAGGACGCCGCCCGCGATCGGCACGAAAACATGTGACGCAACCTCGAGGATGCGCACCCCTGCAAGGGGTTCAACCATGATGCACTCCGTGGCAGCGCGGAGTCACAGCTCCGCCTCCGGGAGCGAGGCTATGCCGGAATGAATGACGAGGCAATTGCCACAAAATTCCGCCTGGTTCGCGCCACGAAAAAAGGGCCGGTACGGGACCGGCCCCTAAAAGTTTGGGAGAGGATGCCTGAAAGGCAAAACCGGTGTCGTCTCAATTCCTTAATATTTCAAGCACAATGCGCGCCACGGCTGTTGATAATTTTGCAAGCCGCGAATCAAATGTCTGAAATATAACCAAATAAATCATGGGCATCGGCCTGTTCGATTTCTACTTCGACAATATCACCCGATTGCAGGCTTTTGGGGACATTGCGCAGGAAAACATTGCCGTCGATCTCCGGCGCATCGGCCTGTGATCGTCCGGTCGCGCCGATGTCGCCGTCCTCGTCCGGCTCGCCAACCTCGTCGATTATCACGGGAAGGGTTCGGCCGATTTTCGCAGCGAGCTTGGCCGTGCCAATCGCCTCGGTCCTGGCCATCAACCGCGCATAGCGCTCTTCCTTGACTGCCTCGGGCACTGCGCCGGGCAAGTCATTGGCGGCCGCCCCGGCGACCGGCTCGAAGCGGAAGGCACCGACCCGGTCGAGCTGGGCCTCGTCTAGCCAATCGAGCAGATAGGCGAAGTCATCTTCGGTCTCGCCGGGAAAGCCGACGACGAAGCTCGAGCGCACCGCGATCTCAGGGCAGATCGCCCGCCAGGCCGCCAGCCGCTCGAGCACCTTGGCATCATTGGCCGGGCGCTTCATCGCCTTGAGAACTTTGGGCGAAGCATGCTGGAAGGGGATGTCGAGATAGGGGGTGAGCAGCCCTTCGGCCATCAGCGGGATCACCGCATCGACATGCGGATAGGGATAGACATAGTGCAGCCGCACCCAGGGCGGAGCGCCCTGCGGGGTGCGCAGCTGGCCAAGCTCGCGCGCCAGATCGGTCATATGCGCGCGCACCTGCCGCCCATGCCAGTCGCGGCTCTCATGCCTTGTATCGACACCATAGGCCGAGGTGTCCTGGCTGATCACGAGGAGTTCGCGGGTGCCCGCTGCCACCAGCTTCTCCGCCTCGCGCAGCACCGCGTCGATGCGGCGGCTGACAAGCTTTCCGCGCAACTGCGGGATGATGCAGAAGGCGCAGGAATGATTGCAGCCCTCGGAAATCTTGAGGTAGCTGTAGTGGCGCGGGGTCAGCTTGATATCCGGCAGTTCAGCGGATTTTTGGGGGATCAGGTCGATGAAGGGGCCTTGCCCGGGCGGTGCGGCCTCATGCACGGCCTCGACCACGGCTTCATACTGATGCGCTCCGGTCACGGCCAGCACCGCTGGAAATTTCGCCCGGATTGCCTCGGCCTCATTGCCCATGCAGCCGGTGACGATCACCCGCCCGTTCTCGGCAATCGCCTCGCCGATCGCGGCCAGGCTTTCCTCCTTGGCGCTATCGAGGAAGCCGCAGGTGTTGACCAGCACTACATCCGCCCCGGCATAGTCCGGGCTCATCGCATAGCCGTCGGCGCGCAGCCGGGTGAGGATGCGCTCGCTGTCGACCAGCGCCTTGGGGCAGCCGAGACTGACCATGCCGACCTTAGGCTGGGGAGGGAGTTGGGTGGCCATGACGCGCGGCCCCTACACTGCCGGAGCACTTTCCGCTACTGCTCTGCTGGAATCGGGAAAGGGGCAGGCATGGGACCGGTAAACTGGATAGCGGTGGTGCTGGCGGCGAACTTCGCCGTCGCGGTCGGCATCGTCTGGCACGGACCCTTGTTCCGCACCGGCAGGCCGCTGCTGGAAGGCCGGGCCGAAGATGGCAGCCGCAATGTGCGCAGCTATGCGGCGGTGGTGATCGTCATGCTGATCGGCGCGGCGATGCTGGGGCACAATTTCGCCCGGATCGGCGCGGAAACGCTGACGGCCAAGCCCTGGCTCTATTTCATGCAATCGGGCGGGATCGCGCTGGCCTTTGTCATTCCCGCAATCTGGCTCACCCATGCACGGCAAGCGACCGAACCGCGCCGACGGTTACTGGATTGCACCTTCTGGCTGGCGGCCTATCTCACCATGGGCGCGACCTTCTGGGCGCTGGGCTAGCGCGGCGGCAATTGTCCTGCCGGATCGATCGGGTGGTTGTTGCGCCGGATTTCGAAATGCAGCTCAGGCCCTCGCGCCAGGCCGCTATGGCCCGAGAGGCCGACGCGCTCTCCCTGGCGGACCGCGTCGCCTTCTTTCACGGTGATCCGGCTGAGGAAAGCGTAGGCGCTCTGCATGCCGCCGCCGTGGTCGATGACGACCAGCCTGCCGAACTGGCGCGGTTCCTCACCCGCAAACAGGACCTTGCCTGCCGCGCCGGCGCGGACGGCGGTGCCGTCGGGCACCGGAATGTCGATGCCTTCGTGATAATTGCTGCTGTGCCCGCGCGGCGTGAAGCCGCGCCGGACCCGGCCCGCCAGCGGCCAGACGAAATGGGTTTCGGGAGATGCGGCGGTGGCGGGCTGAGATGTCGCTGCGACCGGGGCAGGCGCAGGCGGCGCTGCGATGACACTGGGGATCAGCAGTTTCTGCCCCGGCTTCAGCGCCGCCACCGGCTCAAGCCCGTTGGCAACCGCGATATCCTGCCAGGGCACGCCATAGAGATAGGAAATAGTGAAGCGTGTATCGCCGCGTCCGACACTATGATTGCGGGTGCGCGGGATGGTGAGCTTTTGCCCGGCGCGCAGGGCAAAGGGCACTGTCAGATGATTGGCCTCGACGATGAGCACGCGCGGCACCCCGGCACGCTGGGCAATGCTGCCCAGCGTTTCGCCCGGCTTGACGACATGCTCGGTCTCCTGATCGGGCGGCAGCCCCGGCTCTCCGGCAGCGAGCAGCAACGGTGCCAGTGCCGCGATCAGCGTGCCGAGCAGTTTGGGCCGCCTCATACCAGGTAGCGCTCGGCCAGCGGCGTCAGCGAGGCCTCGTGGGTGAAATCGAGCTGGAGCGGGGTGACCGCGACATAGCCATCGGCAATCGCTTCGAGATCGCTGGCATGTCCGGGGGTGTGCTCGATGCCGTGCAGGCCGAACCAGTAGTAGCTGAAGCCGCGCGGGTCCGTACCCTCGACCACCGAGCCGCGCGCATAATCGTGAAAACCCTGGCGAACCACGCGAATGCCTTTCACTTCTTCGGCCGGCAACGGCGGGAAGTTGACATTGACCAGGCTACGTGGCGCAAACGGCGCGTCGAGCAAAGGCGCGAGCACGCGCTCTCCCCAGAATTCGGCGCAATCGAACGGCACCGCGTCGGCCATGCCCTCGCTGGAATAGACCTGGGACAGCGCAATCGAGCGAATGCCTGCCAGCGCGCCTTCGTAGGCGGCGGCAACCGTGCCCGAATAGGTGACATCGTCGCCCAGATTGGCGCCGCGATTGACCCCGGAGAGGATCAGGTCGGGCGGCGCGGGCATCAATTTCTTGAGCGCCATGGTGACCGCGTCGGTCGGGGTGCCGGTGACCGAGAAACGCCGCGCGTCGTGCTGCTTGAGCCGCACCGGGCGGTTGAGGGTCAGCGAATGGCCCGCGCCGGATTGTTCTTCGTCCGGAGCGCAGATCCAGATATCGTCGGAGAAGCGCTCGGCGATGCGTTCGAGCACCGCGAGGCCTGGGGCGTGGATGCCGTCGTCGTTGGTCAGGAGGATGCGCATCAGGCGGGAATGAGGCGGGTTATGCCGCCCATATAGGGATGCAGCACGGCAGGCACATCGACCGAACCGTCAGACTGCTGGTAGTTCTCCAGTACCGCCACCAGCGTCCGCCCGACCGCGAGACCCGAGCCATTGAGCGTGTGGACGAACTCCGGCTTGGCCTTTTCGCCCGCTGGCCGATAGCGCGCATCCATCCGCCGCGCCTGAAAATCGCCGCAATTGGAAATCGAGGAAATCTCGCGGTAGGCGCCCTGCCCCGGCAGCCAGACATCGAGATCGTAAGTCTTGCGCGCAGTGAAGCCCATGTCCCCGGCGCAGAGCAGCATCTTGCGATAGGGCAGCTCCAGCGCCCGCAGGATCGATTCCGCCGCCGCAGTCATGCGCTCATGCTCGGCGGCGGAGTCTTCGGGGCGGCAGATGGTGACCAGCTCGACCTTGTCGAACTGGTGCTGGCGGATATAGCCCCGCGTATCCTTCCCCGCCGCTCCCGCTTCGGAGCGGAAGCAGGGGGTGAGGGCGGTGAGGCGCATGGGGAGTTGGGCATCTGCGAGGATTTGTTCGCGCACGGAGTTGGTCAGGCTGACTTCGGCGGTGGGGATCAGCCAGCGCCCGTCGGTAGTCTGGAAATTATCCTCGGCGAATTTGGGCAACTGGCCGGTGCCGAACAGCGATTCCTCGCGCACCAGCAGCGGCGGCGCGCATTCGACAAAGCCATTTTCACTGGTCTGCCGGTCGAGCATGAACTGGGCGATGACGCGTTGCAGCCGGGCCATCTGGCCGCGCAAGAAAGTGAAGCGCGCGCCCGATATCAGCGCCCCGGTCTCGAAATCGAGGCCGAGCGCGGGGCCGAGATCGGCGTGTTCTCGCGGCGCGAAATCGAATGCGCGCGGGGTGCCCCAGTGGGCGATCTCGACATTGCCTGCTTCGTCGGTGCCCTCGGGCACATCGGCATCCGGCAGGTTGGGAAAAACGGCGAGGGCATCCTGCAATTGCACGGAAAGCTCACGCTCTTCCTGCTCCAGCGCTGGCAGCACGTTCTTCAGTTCGGCAACTTCGGCCTTCAGCCGCTCAGCCTCATCCTTATCGCCGCGCCCCATCGCCGCACCGATCGCCTTGGAGGCCTCGTTGCGCTGGTTCTGCGCTTCCTGCATCCGCGTCGCAACCGCGCGCCGGGCGGTATCGAGCAACAGGATCGCACCCGATGGACGTTCCACCCCGCGCCGCGCCAATGCGGCGTCGAAGGCTTGCGGGTCGTCGCGGATCAGGCGGATATCGTGCATGGCGGCGCTATGCCGCCTTGCCCCTGCCAGCGCAAGGTCAGGTCATGTGTCGGGACCGCGTCAGCAGGTGTTGGCCCCAATCACCCGATTGGGTCGAACTCCAGATGCAGCTCCTTCATCGCGCGCAGGATATAGGTATTTTCATAATCGAACTTGCGCGCGCCTTCCGGCCCGTGATGCGCCTCCGACAGCCGGATATTGCCCAGCCGCGCCAGCAGCCGTTCGATGCTCACCCGCACTTCGCTGCGCGCCAGCGGCGAGCCGATGCAGGTATGCGCGCCGCGACCGAAGGCGAGGTGTTCCTTGGCGCGTCTGCGGTCGATATCGAACAGGTCCGGGTTTTCGAAGCGGCGCGGGTCGCGGTTTGCGCCCATGTGGGTGAGCAGCAGCGTGGTGCCGGCCTTGATCTCGACCCCGCCAATCGTGACGGTCTTCTTGCACATCCGCCCGGCAGCTTTCACCGAGCCATCGAAGCGCAGCACTTCCTCGATGAAATCGGGGATGCGCTTGGGGTTGGCGCGCAGCTCAGCTTGGAGATCGGGCTGCTCGGCGAGGACGCGGAAGGCGTTGGCGAGCAGACGGTTGGTGGTGTCCTGCCCGGCGCCGAACAGAAAGGCACCGATCCCGGTAAGATCGGTCAGCGTTGGGGTGGAGCCGTCGGGAAACTTCGCCGTGGCCAATTCGGTGAGGATATCCTCGGTCCCCATCTCGGTGGTCTTTCCGGTCAGGCCGAGCGCCCGCGCGATGGGGCGGATCAGCGGCTTGTTGAGCAACCGCCGCTTGGCGATATATTTGAAGATATCCTTGCCGATGGCGACCAGCGGATTGTCCTGGAATGACATACTGCCGCCGGGATCGACCGGCGCGGGGACGGCTTTGTCGATGACATCGCGGAAGCGCTGGCGGCCTTCGGCGGGGATGCCAAGGAGATCGGCGATCATCAACGTTGCATAGGGGCAGCCGTACTGGCTGGGCAGATCGACCCGGCCCGAGGCGATGAATTCGTCGATCAGCGCATCGGCGGTATCGCGCAAGCTCGGTTCGAGCGCTTTCAGCCGGCTGGGGGTGAACAAAGTCGCCATCACCGAGCGCAAATCGAGATGCCGCTGGCCATCGACCGTCACCACCTGATCGGCAAAGGCGATCTTGTGGCGATTGGCTTCGAGCTCGCCGGAAATGTCGTCGCCTTGCGGCTCGAACGGCAGACCGGGGATCGGGCCGGTAACGGCGTTGATGCTGGAAAAGTGCTCGGTATCGAGCATCACCTGCACCGCTTCGTCATAGCCGGTAATCGCGATGACATTGCGGTGCGGCAGGCGGGTGACCGGGCCTTGGCCGCGCAGAAAATGGAAATAGGCGTGGGGGTCATCGACCAGCGTGGTGTCGGTGTAAAAGTCGGCGGTGGCATAGTCGGTCATCTGCTGCTCCCGTGCGGCGAGCGATGCTTGTGATACGCTATGGATCATAAATCAAGATGTGAAAGACATTCTGGGACATGCTGGCTGGGGCGGCAGGATTCGAACCTGCGAATGGCGGCATCAAAAGCCGCTGCCTTACCACTTGGCGACGCCCCAGCAGAGTCACAGTCAAAGCAACTGGCGCGCGCTTAGCGGCAGATTGACGCCATGGGAAGGGTGCTTGCCGGGGATCAGTGTCGCTTGATATCAGCCGATTGATCCACAATCTGCTGCAATCCGGCTGCCAGCCAATTGACCGTGTCACGATGCGTCGCACCGATCGGCAACTGGCGCGCATAAAACAAAAATCCCATGGTCAACATAAGGAGCTGCGCAGCGCGCGCATTTGCATTCGGCGGACCCAGCCATTCGGCGAATCCAGGGATCAAATAGTTCTGCGTGACCTTGGCTACCACGTCGCGGGCATCGTCGTCGCCGATTGCAAAGACGATCATATTAGGAAGAGTCATCTCGAGATCGGTCGCCAGATGGTATGCTGTGCGCTTGCCGTATTTGGTCTTATCCGGTTCAAACACTCCCTCCGAGAAAATGGCGTTCAGCAGGCATTTTTCGAACAGGTCCGATTTGGATTCGAAATAGCGCAGAACCAGAGAGGGTGCGACTTCGGCGGCGCGTGCGATTTCCCTTACGCTGGCCTTGGCATAGCCCATCGAAGCGAAGGCCTCCTCGGCGGTCGCGATAATCTTCGCCCGGGTCTTGGCTGCGTTGCGTCGCTTCGGTTCGCGTTTGCCTTCCATTCCCGCTCACCTACCAGACTATTGACACCAGGCAACGCCCCACTTAAGTGAACACTCGCCCACTTATATTGAGGGATTTTGGCCTAAGCTCTCAACAAAGGAGATGACGTGGTTGGCGAGCTCAGCTCCTTGAAGATAAGAATGATATCATAACCAACTGGGTAATTCCAGGGCAAGTCAATAGATGCGCAGCTGTAGAAATGCGAATCACAGGAGAGGAAACATGAGGAACACGTTCAGGAAATCGCTGCTACTTGCGACATCCATATTGGGTTGCAGCTTTTCGGTTGCGCCCGCGCTGGCGCAGGGTGCTGCCGACGACAACGGCGGCCTCCAGGAAATCATCGTCACCGCGCAGAAGCGCGAACAGAGCCTGCAGGATGTGCCGATCGCGGTGACGGCGATCACGGAAGATACCTTGCAGGCAAACCGCATCTACACGGTGAACGACCTCTCGTCGCTTGCCCCGGGCCTTACCGTCAGACCCTCCGCAGGCGGCGTCCAGGTTCCGTCCTTCACGATACGCGGCCAGGTCAGTTATGGCGTCGTCGCCGGGTCCGACAAGCAAGTCTCGATCTATCTGGACGGCGTCTATCTTTCGAACCCTCGCGGCTCGATCTTCGATCTGCCCGATATTCAGCGGATGGAAGTGCTGCGCGGTCCGCAGGGCACCCTGTTCGGACGCAACGCCACCGCTGGCGCGATCAGCATCACCACGCGCGAACCCTCCGGCGAGGCCCGTGCGCGGATCGAGGGCACCTATGGTAACCTTGACCTATACCGCATCCGAGCCACGATCGAAACGCCTCAATTTGGACCGTTCAGCGCGCTGTTCAGCTATGTCCGCAACTATCGCCGCGGCGAAATCGAGAATGCCGCTGCGGGCCTGGTGTGGGACCGCACTGCTTCGCCCGACCCGCTTTTTGCGAAGAAAACCACCTCGGCGCGCTGGCTCGGCACCGTGGATTCGAATTCCTATTTCGCCTCGGTCAAATTCGAGCCAAGCGACACCTTCAAGATGGTCTACAAGTTCGACCGCAACGACGACCACGGTACGCCGGAAGGCACCGGTATCGCCAATTTCAATCCCAATCTCGCCGGTCCTGCATTCGCTGGAATTTTCGGCGCTTTTGCCGCAACCAACAATCTTTACATTACACCGAGCGGCAAGCGCCCCGATATTGTCTCGAATGGTTGGGTCATTCCACGCGAAGCGCAAGTTCAAGGACATAGCCTGACCGCCACATGGCATGCTTCGGATAGCATTACAGTCAAGAACATCGCCGCCATTCGCAAGGCACACCTTTTCGCGCCTTCGTCGATCGACGGGATCAGCTCGCTGACAGTGACCCCGGCAGTCGCCCGCGCATATGGCAATTTCTTTGTCCTGGTCACTCCGACAGCATTTGGCGGCTTCGCGGAAAATCCGGCAGCATTCTTTGGCCTTCCGATTGGCACGCAGAACGCCATTGCCGACGCCTTTGGCGGAGGCCTGCTTGGCAAACGGGCGCTGTTCATTGCGTCGCAGGCAGCTTCGCTCAGCAAGCAATACAGCGACGAATTGATCGTCAATTATACCTCGGAGAAACTGAACGCGACGCTCGGAGCGATCTGGTTCCGTTCCGAAGACGTATCGGGCGGTCCTGAGCGCGAACAGAACACCTCGCCGTTTACGGGGGTGTTCGCAGGTGCCAACACAAACTTTACCAATGGCGTACTTCTCAATCAAAATGAAGGCCGCACGTTTAATCAGGCCACGTCGCTCGCGGCCTATGCGCAGCTCGAATATAAATTCACTCCCGAATTCGAACTGGTTGCCGGTGCGCGTATCACGAGCGACAAGAAGACCAGCCAGTTCAAGTGGGATACCAGTGGCGTCGCTCAGACTACGATCAATGGATTATACAAAAAGACCAAGCCGAGTTTCATGGTCGGTCTGAACTACAAGCCTAATTCCGATACCTTGCTCTATGGCAAATGGTCGACCAGTTTTGTGTCGGGCGGCGAAGTGGCGAGGCTCACCTACGAGCCCGAGGTTGCCACCTCGTGGGAACTGGGCGCAAAGGTCGATTTCCTCGATCACAAATTGCGCGCAAACCTTGCCCTGTTCTACGTTGATTACAAGCACTTGCAACAATCGGCATCGCCGAGTTTCGCGCCGACGGATGCCCTGGCAAAAACCCTGCTAACCCAGATTTTTGGCAGTGCGACTTTCGCAAACAGCCTGGCGGGTAGCCTGAGCACCTATGTCGTGGATTCAGGCAATCTCAGAGCCAAAGGTTTCGAGCTGGAGGTTACTGCGGCACCCACCCGTGGCCTCGTATTGGGGGCCTCCTTCGGTTACACCGACACCGGTTACACCTTCGTCAACCCGACATTGCTCGCGGCGAGCAGAGGCTTTTACCAGCCCACCATCCGGCCCAAATTGACTGTCAATTCAAACATCAGCTACGAAACCCGGCCGTTGTTCGGCGATGCGACGGTGCAGTTTCGCCTCGACGCGCTGTACCAGTCGCAAATCGATATTCACTCGAACCCGGCAAACGTCTTGCTCGCAGATGGCAGCAACGCCAATGCAATCGTCATCAAACCCTACGCAACCGTCAATGGCCGCGTCGCCCTCAAGCATTTGACTATCGGCGGAGCGGAGGCCGAGCTGGCGGTCTGGGGCAAGAACATCACCAATCGCAAGGATGCGATTGGTGCGCTTCCCGTCGTCCTTACCACCTCGATGAACTACATTCCGCCGCGCACTTACGGGATCGATCTCAGCGTCGAATTCTGATCGCGCATTTGCGCTATATTGAATGTGAAGCGCCCGGGCAGCAATGTCCGGGCGTTTTGTTTTGTCTGGTGCGGTATATACCGAGCGGCAGAGATCGTTGCTCATCTTCCTCTCCCCTTCAGGGGAGGGGAAGAAGGCCGCACTCAATCATACCTATCCCCCGCCAGCGCATCATCGGCCAGATCCGAAAACCGCGTGATCCGCGACTCAAAGCGCAGGCGGACCTTGCCGGTCGAGCCGTGGCGCTGTTTTGCGACGATCAGCTCGGCAAGGCCATTAATGGCACCTAAGGGTAAGCGGATCACGAACCTAGTGAATGCCATATTCAGCGGGACTTCCCTCCTGCAAATCACTGAATTTGGTGATCTCGCTGTGAAACTGCAATTCGACGCTGCCAGTGGAACCGTGACGCTGCTTCGCGATGATGACCGCAGCCTTGTTGACCACTTGAAGATGTTTTTGTTCCCAATCGTCGTATTTCTGGCTTTCGGCAGGCGTGCTGTGCTCGCTCGGAGCATTTGGTCTGGTGAAGTTGTGGTAATATTCCTCACGAAATATGAACCAGACCATGTCGGCGTCCTGCTCGATCGAGCCGGATTCGCGCAAATCCGAGAGCATTGGGCGCTTGTCCTCGCGGCTCTCAACCGCGCGGCTGAGCTGTGAAAGGGCAATCACCGGAACGCTGAGTTCCTTCGCCAGTGTCTTCAAACCCCGACTGATTTCGGAGATTTCATTGACCCGGTTGTCATTGGCGCGATTGCCCGAGCCTTGCAGCAGCTGGAGATAATCGACCACTATCAGGCCGACATTGTGCCGCCGCTTGAGCCGACGCGCCCGCGCGCGCAGTGCTGCGATGGTCAGTGCCGGGGTGTCGTCGATGTAGAGCGGCAGTTCGGCCAGCGTCTGGCTGGCGAAGGAGAGTTTCTGAAAGTCCTCGCGTGTGATCTTGCCCATACGCAGCAACTCGCTGCTGATCCCCGATTGCTCGGCGAGGATGCGGGTAGCGAGCTGGTCGGCGCTCATTTCAAGGCTGAAGAAGGCTGTCGCAGCGCCAACCGATTTGTCTTCGGCAATTCCATCATTGCGGTCGCGAAGCAAGCGGCTGGCGGCATTGAAAGCAATATTGGTTGCCAGCGAGGTCTTGCCCATACCGGGTCGTCCGGCCAGGATAATCAGATCGCTGTCGTGGAGGCCGCCGATCTTTTCGTTGAGTGATGTGAGTCCGGTGGTCTTGCCTGAAATATGCCCGCCCGAATTATAGGCCTTCTCAATGGCGGTGATTGCGGTGCGGGTCGCAAGGCTGAAACTCTGCGCCTCGCTCTGCGCGCCCGCGCCTTCGGCGACGTTGTAGAGCGCGGATTCCGCCCGTTCGATCTGTTCGAGCGGGGCGACCGATTCGGAAGTGTCCAGCGCGCCTTCGACGAGATTGCGCCCGACGCTGACCAGTTCGCGCAGCAGGGCGAGGTCGTAGATCTGTTCGGCGAGCTCGCGCGGGGCGAGCAACCCCTGGCCGTCGGCGGTCAGCCGCGCCAGATAGGTGAGCCCACCCAGCTCCTTCAGTGCCTCGTCCGCCTCGAAATAGGGGCGCAGGGTGACCGGCGTGACCACCGCCTTGCGGTCGAGCAGCTGGAGGATGCGCTCATAGATGCGGGCGTGGACCGGCTCGAAGAAATGGCTGTGGTGGAGGGCCACCGGCAGTTCCTCGATCACCCGATTATCGATCAAGGCCGCACCAAGGAAGGCGGCCTCCGCCTCGATATTGGCTGGCAGGGCGCGGATCGCCGGTTCGGCGGGGCGGAGGAGGAGGGCTTCTTCGGGCATAGGCGGGCAGCAATGCGCTGTGTGCGAGCAGCCCGCAAGCGGGATGCAAAATTTGCCGACGGGACAGCTCTGTGAACAACTCTGTTGGCCGAGCAATTCGGCAGTTGGCGGAAGTATTTTGTTCACGCAGAGGCGCAGAGGGGATATGCTTGCGGCGCAGCCGCCTCACTGGATCGACGGCACCGGATTTCGCAAGGCTATATCGGGAGAGTAGCCTTCGGCTCGATACACCCTCTCTGCGCCTCTGCGCCTCTGCGTGAACCAAGATTCATCCCTTGCCCCATCATGCTGCATTTGCGAAACCTGCGCCACATGGCCGACCCGCGCATCTCCCATATCGAGCTCGATGAGGCGACCATCCTGTGGCGCAATGCCGATATCGAGCAGGAGCGGCGGATTGCGATCTTCGATCTGATCGAAGAGAACAGCTTCAAGCCGCTGCGTGCCTATGCTGCGGGCTATGAGGGGCCATATCGCCTCAAGCTGTCGGTGCATGACGGGCGGCTGGCGTTGGAAGTGGCCGACGAGGACGGGCAACATCTCGAAACCCTGATCCTCGGCCTCGGCCGGTTCCGCCGCCCGATCCGCGAATATTTCGCGATTTGCGACAGCTACTATCAGGCGATCCGCAAGGCGACAGCAAGCGAGATCGAGACCATCGACATGGCCCGGCGCGGCGTGCACAACGAAGCGGCGGAAATGCTGCTGGAGCGACTCGACGGAAAGGTGGAAACCGACTTCGCCACCGTCCGCCGCCTCTTTACGCTGATCTGTGTCCTCCATATCAGGGGGTAAAGGTCGCAGGGGCAAATCATGGCAAAAAAGCGAAGCAGCCGCACGCAGCTGCGCTGGCTGGGCGCGCTGCTGCTGCTTGCCCTGATCGCCGGACTGGCGGGCTGGTGGCATTTGCGCCACTGGCAACCGGAGCGCCGGGCCTATCCGGTGCAGGGCGTCGAAATCGGCGCAGTGGACGGCGAGGTCGACTGGCGGGCGATCAAGGCGATTGGCGGCGATTTCGCCTATCTCGACGCCAGCGCCAGTGCCTTTGCCCGCGATCCCACATTTGCCCGCAATCTTGAGGAGGCCCGCGCTGCCAAATTGCAGGTTGGCGCGGTGCATCGCTACGATCCCTGCCAGCCGGCCGAGCGGCAAGCGGCGAACTTCGTCACAGTTGTACCGCGCGATGCGACGCTGTTGCCGCCGGTCGTCGAGCTTGAACTGCTGGCGGAAAATTGCCCGGTCAAAGTCGGCGACGCCAAGGTCGAAAGCGAGCTGATGACTTTCGTCAACGAGGTCGAGACCCATACCGGCAAAGCAGTCATGCTCAAGCTCTCCGCCAGTTTCGAGAAGCGCTATCACATCGCGCTGACCATCGACCGGAATCTCTGGCTGGCGCGCGACCGCTATCAGCCCGACTACGCCGGCCGGCCCTGGACGCTGTGGACGGCGAACAGCGCGCTGGAGAATGAAGCGGGCAGCGGCGATTTGCGCTGGGTGGTGGTGCAGCCGTGAGCGGCGCGATACTGCCCGATCGCGATGCGCTGCCCGATCGCGATGCACTGATCGCCGCTGCGCTTGCGGCTTCGGCGCACGCCTATGCGCCTTATTCGCGCTTCAAAGTCGGCGCGGCACTGGCTTTCGCCGATGGCAGCGTGGTCACCGGCAGCAATGTCGAGAATGCCAGCTATGGCCTGTCGCTCTGCGCCGAAACCGTGGCAGCAGCGCGGGCGATGAGCGATGGGTTGCGCGGCGGGTTGGTGGCAGTCGCGGTGATTGGGGCGGTAATTGGCGGCAGCGCCGATAACGGCGGGCCAGTGTTGCCGGGGCAGCCCCCGGTCACGCCCTGCGGCCGCTGCCGGCAAATTCTCGATGAACTGGCCGGCTTGGGCGGGACCGACCCTTTGATCTGGTGTGCTGGCGACGAGGAAGTCCTGGAAGTGCGCTTGTCCGAACTGCTGCCTCATGCCTTCCGGAAGGACAATTTTTTAGGTTAAGGCCACCTCGAACAATAGAGCCTGATGAGTTCAGGACGGGCGGAACAGCATCGCATCGCCGTTCATGCAGTAACGCTTGCCGGTCGGGCGCGGGCCGTCGTCGAAGACATGGCCGAGATGTCCGCCGCAGCGCGCGCAATGAACCTCGGTGCGCGGAATGCCCACTTCCCAGTCGGTTGACGTCTCCACAGCACTCGGTAGCGGCCGCCAGAAGCTTGGCCAGCCAGTGCCGCTCTCGAATTTGGTGGCCGAGGCAAACAGCGGATTGCCGTCCGCCGCGCAGACGAATGTGCCTGCCCGGTGCTCACCCACCAGCGGCGAGCTGCCGGGCCGCTCGGTGCCCTTCTGGCGCAGGATGGCGAATTGTGCCGGGCTGAGCCGCCGCCGCCATTCCGCCTCGCTATAGCTCACCGGGAAGGTCTTGGCCTCTGCCCTGGTGCCATTGCAGGCAGCAACCAACGACAGCGCGGCGGACGCGCCAAGCCAGCCGATGAAGGACCGCCGGGGTAGTTTAGGGCTGGGCTGGTTCGGGCGAAGCATTGGGCCATTCTCCGGCATGCGGAAGTATCGCCTGCAAGATCATCATTCACGCGCCGAATGCAAGGGCAAGGGTCAGGACCTATTAATCGCACCTTCGAGGCGTCAAAATGGCGAACATATCGGGCGAAAATGACCGCAGCGAAGGTTGGTCACCTTTGCAAGGGCATTTTTGGCCGAGATGGAAGCCATTTTGACGTCCCGCAGGAATTTGATTAAATTGGCCCATCCCAGCGTCGAGAAGCCTTGAAATAGCACCACTATTCCTTCGTCTTCTCTCCTTGTGCTGGGCCAATTTTCTTCAAACCTCGAAGGCGCGATTAATAGGTCCTGACCCTAGTTAGCTGTGCGCCGGACGCAGCCTTGCCAGCAGCCCGCGCTTCTTCGCCTTGCCGCCCGATGGTCCCGATTTCATCACCAGAGTGCGAAACAGCCGTGCCCCGGCGCGAATCAGCAGGCCGACGCACAGCGCCTGCCAGACGAAGGCAGCAACATGCGGCCACAGCGCCGGGTCCTGCGCCGCCCGTGCCAGCATCGCATAGGGCGAGCTGAACGGCACCGCGATAGCGACCCACTCATAGATGCTGCCCGGCGCGGCGACGGCGAAGCTGGCGATAAAGAAGAACACCAGCTGGATGAATGTCACTGGCATCGACAGCGTCTGCACCTCGCGCACCGTCGTCGCCATCGAGCCGATAGCGAGGAACAGTGAGCCGATCAGGAGATAGGCCATGGCAAAATAGGCCACGCCCAGCGTCACGAAGACCGGCCAACCGACCGCCGGTTCGGGCAAGGTCGGCATGGCACTGCCCGCAATCAGCGTAAAGGCTCCAAATGCGCTGGCCCAGACGGCAATGCCAACGAAGGACACCGCCAGCATGGCGAACAGCTTGCCGAGGAACACCGCGTCCATCGGGATCGCAGCGGCGAGGATCTCGATGATCTTGTTGGCCTTTTCCTCGACCAGATTCGACAGCACCATCCCGGCCAGCAGCATGGTCAGCAGGAACAGCAGCAGCTGCCCGGCCTGCGCGGTCATCACCTGGCCATGATGCTCCTGGGCAGTGCTGGAGGCAGTGGCGGCAAGGGCGACGGCGGGATAGGCGTGCGGCGTGCGGCCCAGCGCCTGTGCGGCCAGCATCGAGACCGGGCCTTGCCATTCGCCGATGCGCTCGGCGGTGCCGGTCAGCAGTGGCGCGGCGGGGCTGCCGGTGACGATTGCGGCTGCATTCGCCTGCTTGGCGGCCAGCGCGGCCTGGGCGTCGAAGGCCTCGCCGGACTTGAGCCGTTTGATCACGGTCAGCTCGGGCAAAGCGCCGCCGACGCGCGGGGCCAGCGCGTCATAGGCGGCGAGCATGGCGTCGGCGTCGGCAGCCTGCATGGCGATGCCGAGCACCGGCCGGTCGGCGCTGGCCTGCACCCGCTGGCCGATCCCCCCGGCAAATCCGCCGACGATAACCGGAAACAGAGGGCCCAGCAGAAAGAAAATGAAGCTGCGGCTGAACAGGATTGCAGTGAAATCGCGCCGGGCGATGACATAGGCGGCCTGCCAGGTTGAGAGGCGTCCGTTCATGGGATTAGGCCCTGCTGTTGCGCGTGTGCTTCGACAAGCTCAGCATGAGCGGGGTTTTTTGATTGGAGCCAGATACAAGTCCCGCTCAGCCTGAGCTTGTCGAAGGCCGCGCACGGCAGTTGCCCCATATCCCGAATCCTCGCCCCGCCTCCTCGCCATTATTCTCAGCCAGCGCC
>JAHFPT010000074.1:17911-20714 GCA_023266625.1 Novosphingobium sp.
CGCCCGCGCTTCCGCTTCGCCCGCAATGTGCACGAAGGCATCGTGCAGCCCGGCGCGTTCGATCGACAGCGAGAGGATGCCTGCCTCGCCCTCGATCAGCGCGCGCAGCAGTGGCTCGACGCCGCTCTCGGGCAGCGAGAACAGCCAGTAATGGCCCTCATGGCGGGCATCGGCGGGCAGCGCCTTGCGCCAGATTCCGTCCTGCACCCGGGTTTCGAGACGCACCTGCGGGCGGATGCGATCACGCGCGACGTCGACCGGCCCCGCAAAGGGCACCTTGCCCCCGGCAATGATCGCCACTTCGTCGCACAGCCGCTCGGCATGGGCGATGACATGGGTGGAAAAGATCACCGTCGTGCCCTTGGCCGCGAGCGCGCGAATCATCACTTCGAGCTTGCCCTGGTTGATCGCATCGAGGCCCGAGAACGGCTCGTCGAACACCACCAGTCGCGGTTCGTGCACCAGTGTGCCGAGCAGCTGCACCTGCTGCGCCATGCCTTTGGACAGCTGGCGGATCTGGCGGTCCACGGCATAGCCGAGGCCATGTTCCTCGAGCATCGCCTTGCCGCGCTTGCGCCCCTCGGCCAGCGGCAGTCCGCGCAGCGCGCCGATAAAGGCAATCGCCTCATAGGCTTTCATTGACGGGTAAAGCCCGCGCTCCTCGGGGAGGTAGCCGATGGCATGGGCGACATCGTGCGGGCGGTCGGCGCCAAGGATGCGGCGCGTGCCTTCATCGGGATCGATGATGCCCAGCAGCATGCGCAAGATCGTGGTCTTGCCCGCGCCATTGGGGCCGAGAATGCCGTAAATCGCGCCTTCGGCCACGGTCAGGTCCACGCCATCGACGGCGGTGAAACCGTCGAACCGCTTGACGAGGCCGCGCGCTTCGATGGCGAGCGGTGGTGCCGGAACGCCGGACGCGTTGCCCGCCACTCGCCAATCTCCTAGGTCTATCTTCATGGGTAAGGGCGATTAACCAGCCCAAGTGAACGGGAGCAACAGGAAGTTTGGTTAACGCGGCAGTAATGGGCAGGCTGAGAGCCGATCTCGCCGCCGAGGCGAAGCGGCTGGGCTTTGCCGTTATCGGCATTTCTCCGGCGGCGGAAGACGCAGCTACGGCGGCGCGGCTGGACGCCTGGCTGGCCGAGGGCATGCAGGGCACAATGGACTGGATGGATGCCCGCGCGCAGCATCGCCGCAGCCCGCAGGGGCTATGGCCCGAGGCGCAAAGCGTGATCGCGCTGGGCATGAGCTATGCCCCTGCAGCCGATCCGCTGGCGCTGGCGGCCCATGGTGAGGTCGGCCGCATTTCCGCCTATGCGCAAGGCGCGGATTATCACGATGTGGTCAAGAAGGCGCTCAAGGCACTGGCGCGGTGGCTGATCGATGCGGCTCGGCGGTGCGGACTGGAGGAGGTTGGGGTCAAGGTCTTCACCGATACTGCGCCGGTGATGGAGAAGCCGCTGGCGGCGGCGGCGGGCCTTGGCTGGCTGGGCAAACACAGCAATCTCGTCAGCCGGGAACATGGCTCGTGGCTGTTCCTTGGCGAGATTTACACGACGCTGGCATTCGCGCCCGATGCGCCGGAAGCGGACCATTGCGGCTCGTGCAACGCCTGCCAGACGGCATGCCCTACAGACGCCTTCCCCGCGCCCTACCGGCTCGATGCCCGGCGCTGTATTTCCTACCTTACCATCGAGCACAGGGGGCCGATCCCGCTGGAATTCCGCAAGGCCATCGGCAACCGCATCTATGGCTGCGACGATTGCCTGGCGGTGTGCCCGTGGAACAAGTTTGCCGAGGCCGCGCAGGCGAATCGGGCGTTTTTGCCGCGCGCGGAACTCGCTGCGCCGAGGCTGGCCGAGTTGCTGGCGCTCGACGATGCGGGGTTCCGGCGGCTGTTTTCCGGCTCACCGATCAAGCGGATCGGGCGGGACCGGTTTGTGAGGAACTGCCTGATTGCGGCGGGGAATAGCGGGGATGCGGGGTTGCTTGGGCTAGTTGAGGCACTGCGCGGGGATGCCGATCCGGTGGTGAGCGAGGCAGCGGAGTGGGCGGCTGAAATGCTGGGATAAATTATTTCACACGAAGACACGAAGATGCCGCGCTTGCGGCGAAGCCGCGCTCTCCCGGTTACTCCGGATCAAACGCTGAGTGTCGAATGATGAGAGAGCCTTCGGCTCAGCGCCACATCTTCGTGTCTTCGTGTGAGCAAATCTGAAGCCAAGCCCAACATCACCCCGGCAGCAATTCCTTCAGCGGCACGTCGGCATCCGCCAACTGCGCCAGATCGGGCGAAACGCCCGCCTCGACCAATTTCCTGCCCTGGACATAATCCCTGACCGCATTGACGCAATCGAGCGCGATCACCCGGCCAGCTTTCAGATAAACCACCGAAAAAGCCCGGTCCTCCGGCTTGCCGCGGACTACCGTCGCATCATACCCCACCGACAGGCCCGCCGTCTGCAACCGCAGATCATACTGGTTCGACCAGAACCACGGGAAGGCATGATAGGGCTGGGGATCGCCGCAGATCGCCTTGGCCACGCAGGTCGCCTGGTCGTTGGCGTTCTGCACCGATTCGACCCGCATCACCATGTCATCGGCATATTCGGCTGCGAACAGGGCGCAATCGCCGATGGCGTAGATATCAGGCAGCGAGGTGCGGCAATGATCGTCGATGGCGACGCCGTTTCCGCCTTCCGCGCCCGCTGCGATCAGCGGCGCGACAGCGGGGACGATGCCGATGCCGACGATTACAGCATCGGCGGGTATGATACTTCCGTCGCCGAGCTTCACCCCG
>JAHFPT010000075.1 GCA_023266625.1 Novosphingobium sp.
CCGGCTGAACAGCTGCCGCCCCGCTGCATCAGCGCCATGCGCGTGAAAAACGCTCTTTGCGATATCCAGACCAATCGTGCTAACTTCAACCACGGACGCCTCCTCTTGTGATGTTCAACACCACCACCTTGGTACAACGATACCGTCGGGGGGCGTCCACCCCATCTCCAATCTCCCGTCACCCCGGGCTTGACCCGGGGTCCCGATTTTCTTCGCTGCCTTGCAGGTCGCCGCAATGTGGGAAAGGCAGCGGGACCCCGGATCAAGTCCGGGGCGACGCAGAACTGCGGGGTTACGATGACACCTTCATTAACCCCTCAACCCGCCCCCTTCGCGCCTTCGCGTGAAACAAAGAAAAACCAGCCTCACACGAAGACACGAAGAGGGTGTGTCCAGGGCGAGGCGGCCTGTCCTTTCGGGCCTCGCGGCAGGGGCTGGCCTCGAGTGTGGCAAGCACCTTCGCCGCCACGCGCGGCATCTTCGTGTCTTCGTGTGAGATAAAAAAGATCGGCCTCACACGAAGCCACGAAGACACGAAGGAAGAAGTGGCACCATTCCGGACCGATCTGCCGTCCTCCCGCTTGCAGGCTGCTGCTGAACATATCATAATCTCAATGGCGGTCTTGCCTCGATAGCCGCCTCCGCCGGAGCGAAACGCAAGATGGGCTGCTGTCTGCGGGGTTGGTGGTTATCCTGACACAATAAAACCACCACTACTGTGCCGCTGTCGAAAGCCTCTGGAATGACTACTTCTCCTGAACCCACTGCCGTCCGTTTCGACGATCACAGCTTCTGGGTCGATCTCGACGACGGTCGCACCCTCGGCATTCCGCTCGTCTGGTTTCCCCGGCTGCTGCATGGCACTGCCGAACAGCGCCAAGCATTCTTTCTGAGCCCTGATGGAATTCACTGGGAGAATCTGGACGAAGACATCTCCATCGCCGGACTGCTCGCCGGGCGAGGCGATGAAACAGGGACGCGCAAGGCGGCGGCATAAGCCCCCCCTCAAATCTCCCGCATTACCTTCTCCACCGTCTCCGGCGCGACAGGGCGCGGGTTGTGGCTGGTGCGGGGCGTCTGGTGAGGGGCGGGGGGCTGCCACCACGCGCTCTGGGTGAGCCGGGGGGAGGGGCTCGGGATCGGGGGGTGCCGAGCGCGTGGTGACAGTCGCAGGGTAAATGCACCAGAACGCATAGTGTTCCCGCGGACGACAGTGGGCGGCACAATTAACGCCAAACGCCCGATCCGCTGGAACAATCCTAACCGCGGCCCTAACCTTGGCGGCCGGTGCTCTCGCGGCGGTCTTCGCCCGAGCGGCGGTCCTGGCCGGTGCGGCGATCGGCGAAGGGCAGGTTTTCGGCCTGCTTCTTGCGGCGGTCGCTCACCCGGCGGGCGGGGCCGCGCGGGGGGATGGGATCGGTCTGCATCAGCAGTCCCTTCGCATGTGCCGCCGACGGCGCAACGCTGCGCCCCGGTCGGTTTCAAGCCGCAAGTGTCTCACGGGATGGTTAGCAAAAGGTTAGTGGCAGTCATCGCTGCTCTCCCGCCTCACGGCACCAGCACCGTATCCTTCGCCGCCGCATCTGTCTGCGGATAATCGAGGATATAATGCAGCCCCCGGCTCTCACGCCGTTTCAGCGCAGAGCGCACGATCAGTTCGGCGGTTTGCAGCAGATTGCGCAGTTCGATGAGGTCGGTGGTGACGCGGAAAGCGCCGTAATATTCGGCGACTTCCTCGGTCAGCAGCTTGATCCTGTGCGCGGCGCGTTCGAGCCGTTTGGTGGTGCGCACGATGCCGACATAGTTCCACATGAAGCGGCGGATTTCGGTCCAGTTCTGCTTGATGATGACTTCCTCGTCGGAATCGGTGACGCGGCTTTCGTCCCAGGGGCGCACTGGCGGGGGGGCGTCGAAGCTGTCCCAATGATCGAGGATATCCGCCGCCGCCGCCGCGCCGAAGACGAAGCATTCGAGCAAGCTATTGGAGGCCAGCCGGTTGGCCCCGTGCAGCCCGCTCTCGCTGCATTCGCCGGCCGCATAGAGCCCGGGCAGGTCGGTGCGCCCCGCCAGATCGATGACCACGCCGCCGCAGGTATAGTGCTGGGCGGGGACCACCGGGATCGGCTCCCTGGTCATGTCGATGCCGAGGGTGAGCAGCTTCTCGTGAATGTTGGGGAAGTGCTCCTTCACGAACTCGGGCGGCTTGTGGCTGATGTCGAGATGGACATAGTCGAGCCCGTCGCGCTTGATCTCGGCATCGATCGCGCGGGCGACGACATCGCGCGGGGCGAGTTCTTCGCGGGCATCGTAAGCGGGCATGAAGCGCTTGCCGGTTTTCGGGTTCTTGAGCTGGCCGCCTTCGCCGCGCACGGCTTCCGTGATCAGGAAGTTCTTGACCTCGAGATTATAGAGGCAGGTCGGGTGGAACTGCATCATCTCCATATTGGCGACCCGCGCGCCCGCGCGCCAGGCCATGGCGATGCCGTCGCCGGTTGCGCCGCGCGGGGCAGTGCTGAACTGATAGACCCGGCCCGCGCCGCCGGTCGCCAGCACGGTGGCGCGCGCGGTGTGCGCCTCGACCTTGCCGCTACCCTCATCGAGCGCATAGACACCCCACACCCGGCCCGAGCCGGAATAGCGCAGCTCGTGCTGCCCGGTGATCAAATCGATGCAGCTGCGGCCCGGCAGCAGAGTGATATTGGGATGGGCCTCGGCTGCGGCGACCAGCGCCTGCTGCACCGCCCAGCCGGTGGCATCGTCGACATGGACGATCCGGCGCTGCGAATGGCCGCCCTCGCGGGTGAGATGGAGTTTGTTCACCCCGTCTGAGTCCCTGGCGCTGTTGAACGGCACGCCAAGCTCGATCAGCCGTTCGATGGCATGCGGCGCGCGGGAGATGACGAATTCGACGGTTTCCTGCCGGTTGAGCCCGGCCCCGGCGACCATTGTATCGCCGATATGCTGCTCGAAAGTGTCCCCGGCATCGAGCACGGCGGCGATCCCGCCCTGCGCCCAGGCGGTCGAGCCGCCGGTGAGGCTGCCTTTGGCGAGCACCAGCACCTTGCACTTTTCGGCGAGGGCGAGGGCGGCGGTCAGCCCGGCAGCACCGGAACCGGCGACGATGACGTCGTGGGCGCTCATGCGCGGGAGTCGTTAGGCCAAGTCATA
The DNA here is from genome assembly GCA_023266625.1 of Novosphingobium sp. Taxonomy (GTDB): domain Bacteria; phylum Pseudomonadota; class Alphaproteobacteria; order Sphingomonadales; family Sphingomonadaceae; genus Novosphingobium. The sequence continues at coordinate 3,169 of JAHFPT010000075.1, forward strand.
CCGCCCTCTTGCCCAGCCCCAGGCAATCTCGCAAGCAAAGCCCGTCATTTGGCGCCTGTCATCGATCGGACCCACTAAAGCATCGTGCATTAAATCTGATCCGACTTCCCCTCTCCCGGTGGGGAGAGGATACGCAGGCTTGGCAGCTTGCTGCCTAGCCGAAGTTGGTGAGGGGGTTCTGCGCTCGAGAGGTGGGAACCCCCTCACCCAGCTACGCTAGCCGCCCCTTCGACAAGCTCAGGATCGGCAAGCTGCGCTACCTCTCCCCACCGGGGAGAGGGGGGAGCTCGATCCAGATTTGGTGCAACATGCTCTAAAGCCCCTCCCCCCGCTCATCCTGAGCTTGTCGAAGGACGGGGAGGGGCTTTAGAGTCACGCGCTTCTGAACACGAGTTGGGGCTCAACGCCAGCGTGGACGCGATGCCAGAAACGTAACGCGATGCCCAAAACGCGATGATTCCGGCCTTGCCTTAGCTTGGGGAGCCTGCCAGATGGGGTCAATTCTGTAAACCAGCTAACAAGCGCCCCGCAAGGCTTCGCCCGCGAGTTGACGATGACCATTTCCACCGATGATGCGATCCGCTTCGGATTTCTGGTTCACGACGTGTCGCGCTTGCGCCGGGTTGTCATTGACCGGGAGCTGAAGCCCCTGGGTATCACCCGTTCGCAGTGGCTGGTTTTGGCCTTCCTGTCGCGCCGCGACGGCATGACGCAAACCGCGCTGGCGGCGGACCTCGATCTCACCAAAGTTGCGGTTGGCGGTCTGCTGGAGAGGATGGAGGCCGCCGGGCTGGTCCAGCGCCGTCTGGACGTAAGCGATGCCCGCATCCGGCGGGTGTTCCTGACTCGCTCCGGGACGAAGCTGGTGCGCGATATTCGCCGCCAGGTGGAAGCGATCGAACTCGAAATCCTCGGGCCAAACAGCGAGGAAGAGCTACAGGTCACCGTTGGCGCGCTGCACCGGATGAAGGAAGTGCTGTTGCAGAAAATCGGTGATGGTCAGGAATGACCGAGGCCGTCATCGTCAGCACCGCGCGCACGGCCGTAGGCACCCCTACGGCATGCCGGGCGCGCGGATGACCGGGCATGCGCTGCTGGAAGGTAAGCGGCGCGGGTCGTGGTGACGATGTGCATCGGCGGCGGACAGGGCGCGGCGGGGTTGTTCAAGGTAGTGTAATTGGGCCAAAGAGCATGCTCAGACTGCTTTCTACCTAGGCATTAGCACAACGAGCCCCTCCCCCTTGAGGGGGAGGTTGGGTGGGGGTGTACAACGCCAGCGTGGACGCTCGGCCTTTGGCCTCGCTCCCCCTCCCCAACCCCTCCCCCCGGGGAGGGGCTTTTGCAGATTGACAGCCTCTCTCGCCTATGGCTTCCATTCGGGGCATTTAATAAACATGTTTCTGAAATGGGTTGAGAGGAGACGGCAGTGGCGCGAGTGCTGGTCACAGGCGGCAGCCGGGGCATCGGCCGCTCGATCTGTCTGCGGATCGCGGCGGATGCGCTGAAGCGCGGGGAGCAACTGCGCATCGCCGTCAGTGCAACCGGCGCTTCGCCTGACCTTGCCAATCTCGTCGCCGAGCTTCAGGCGATGGGGGCCGAGGCTCTGGCGGTTACCGGCGACCTCAATGATCCCGCCTTCCCCGCGCAGCTGGTCGAGCAGGCGGTGGCGTTTTGCGGCGGGCTGGATACGCTGGTGCACAATGCCGGGGGGGCCATCGCCGCGCCGCTGGTCAAGGTTTCGCTCGCCGATTGGGACACGGTCTTCGCGATCAACACCCGCGCCTTTTTCCTGCTGGCGCAGGCGGCGCACCGGCATTTGCGCGAATCCGGCGGCTCGCTTTGCGCCATCGGCTCCGCCGCATCGGAGACTGTGCAGCCCTATCTCGGTGCCTATAATGCAGCCAAGGCGGCGCTGGCCATGCTGGTCAATCAGATGGCCTATGAATGGGGCCGTCACGGCATCCGCGTGAATTGCGTCTCGCCCGGCCTGACCCTGTCGCGCTCGACCGAGGAGGCGCTGGGCAGCGAGGCGGACCGCGCGCGCGCCGGCAGCCATATCCCGCTGCGCCGGGTGGCCAGCCCTGAGGATGTGGCAGCAGCGGTCGCCTTCGTCATCGGCCCCGATGCGGCTTACATCACCGGCGAGAATATCAATGTCGATGGCGGGCTGCGGCACAATGGCAGCGAGGCGATGTTGGGCGAAAAGGCCGATGACTGGGCCGCGCAGGATGCGGGGCGGCTGCGGCCCAAGGAATAGGCGTGCGAGCGGTCAGCCGCGAGATGTCCGAGCAGCATCAGACGGCGCTGGACCATCTGCAAGAGGCCGAGCGGGCGGCGGCTGTGAGTAGACGGGTGTTTTGGGGCAGTTACGTCCCGTCGGTGTTCACCGTCGTCACCCCCGGCCGCTCCGCGCCCATGCCGGAGAAGCCGATGCAATAGCCGCCATCGACCGGCAGGGTGACGCCGGTGACATAGGCGGCTTCGTCGCTCGCCAGATAGAGCGCGGCATTGGCGATGTCGCGCGCCAGGCCCCAGCGGCCCATCGGAATGCCGGCGAGTACGAAAACGTCCTCAGGCGGTTCGGCATGGGTCTTCGATGCTTCGACCAGCCCGGTCCACATCGTGCCCGGGGCGATGGCGTTGATCCTTATGTTCTTGTCCGAATAATCGAGCGCCGCAGTCCTGGTCAGCTGATGCACGCCCGCCTTGGCCGCGCCATAGACGCTGTGGTGCTTCCAGCCGACCACGCCCGAAGCCGAGCCGGTGTTGACGATTGCCCCGCCGCCCGTTTTCAGCATCGAGGTGATGCCGTATTTCATGCAGAGGAACACGCCGCGGATATTGGTGGCGTGGACCTTGTCCCACAGTTCGAGGCTCTGTTCGTGCAGCGGGGCCATGCCGCCGCCGAAGCCAGCGTTGTTGCACAGGATGTCGAGACGCCCAAAGGTCTGCTCGGCGGTGGCGATCATGTTCTGGACCTCGCTTTCGCTGGAGACGTCGCAATGGACGCCAACCGCGATCGGACTGTTGTCCGAGCCCCCCCCATTTTGATTGGCACCATGCGCGGCGTTGACTGCGGCGGCGACCGCGTCCTGATTGCCGCTGATGTCCGCAAGCACCAGCCGCGCGCCCTCGGCGGAGAAAATCTCGGCCATAGCCTTGCCCATGCCCGAGCCGGCGCCGGTGATGACGGCGATCTTGCCTTGCAGTCTTCCAGCCATTGTTTCTCTCCAGAATTCGATTTTTCTACATCCGCTCACCCTGAACTTGTCGAAGGGTGCTGAGCCAGACGTTGCGTATGGTCCTTCGACAAGCTCAGGACGAGCGGGGTTGGTGCATAATTCGCATGAGGCAGTTCAGGCGGTTGTATCGATTGTTGGGCGCACATGGATTTCGGAAATGTTCACATTGCGCGGCAGCGACAACATGAAAACAATTGTGTCCGCCATTTCGCTGGCCTTGACCGCGCCATCCTTGCTGACATGCGCCGCAATCATGTCGCGCCATTCGGGGTTGACGATGCCGCTGGCGACTTCGGTTTCGGTCGCGCCCGGCATCAGAATCGAAACCCGGATGTTCCTGCCGCCCAGTTCCTGCCGCATGCCGTCGGTCATGGCGTTGACCGCGTGCTTGCTGCCCGAATAAGCGCTGGTCAACGGCCCGCCCTTGCGCCCGGCCATTGACGAGACGTTGATAATGTCGCCGCCGCCCTGCTCCAGCATATGCGCCACTGCCGCCTTGCAGGTGTAGAGCGTGGCGAAGAGATTGATGTCGAACACCTTGCGGAACAGGTCCATGTCGGCCTGTTCGATGCCGCCAGCCTGCATCACCCCTGCCGAATTGACCAGGATGTCGATGCGGCCGAATCTTGCGACAGTATCCTCGACCGCCTGGATCGCTTCGGCCTCATTCATCATGTCGCCGGGCAGGGCCAGCGCCTTGCCGCCGGTCGCTTCTATCTTGGCAACGAGTTCGGCCAGCCGGTCCGCCCGCCGTGCCGAAATCGCGACGGTTGCGCCCGCTGCCGCCAGGGCCACCGCTGTCGCAGCGCCGATGCCGGAGGATGCGCCGGTGACCAGCGCGATTTTGCCTGCAAGCGATTTAGACATGGCTCTCCCCAGAAACCTGTTTGGCGAATCCTGTTAGGCGAAACCTGTTTGGCGAATCCTGTTTGCGCTGCGTTGGCAATCCGCCATGCCGCTGTCAATCGCAGGCTGAACACATGTTCAATTTCTCGTTGGTCAACTCATCCCCGCATCACGCAGCGAAAGCCGACGTGGCTCGCAGTCGTATCCACCGGCTGGGCATAGCGCGCCGCCGGGCGGTAGCGCTGGCAGTAGCTCTCGGCGCAGAGGTGCGAGCCGCCCTTCATCACCTTTCGCGGGATGCGGATCGGATCGGACTTGACGATGCTGCCACCGCGCGTCCCCCCGCGCGGGTTGGCGGGGATGCAGCAGGAGCCGCGCGCCTTGCGCTCGATCTTTGGCTGGACGAACCAGTCCTGGGTCCATTCCCAGACATTGCCGATCATGTCGTAGAGGCCATAGCCGTTCGCCGGATAGCTCCGTACCGGCGAGGTGCGCAGCCAGCCATCCGCCAGTGAATTGCCATGCGGGAAGGGGCCTTGCCAGTAGTTCGCCAGCATCGCGCCGCCAGGAGCCAGCTCGCCACCCCAGGCATAGTCCGTATCCTCCAGTCCGCCGCGCGCAGCCCATTCCCATTCGGCCTCTGTCGGCAGGGCCTTGCCTGCCCACCCGGCATAGGCTTCGGCGTCGGCATGGGCGATATGGACGATGGGGTGGTCCGCCAGACCATCAAGCGAACTGCCAGGCCCCAGGGGCTGCCGCCAGTTTGCCCCGATGCGAAAATGCCACCAGCAGACAGAGCCCAGATCAACCGGCCCCGCCGTCGGTTCAAACACGAGGCTACCGGGCTGCGCCAGTTCGGGCAGCATGCCGGGATAGTCTCTGGGATCGGGAGCAATCTCGGCAAAGGTCACATGTCCCGTCGCCGCGACAAAGGCGGCAAACGCGGAATTGGTCACCGGCGTCGCGTCGATCCGGAAAGCATCGACTGACACCCGCCGAACCGGCGCTTCCTCCGGGTAGAACCGCTCCGAGCCCATGGCGAAAGTTCCGCCGGGGATCTGGATCATGCCGTCAGTCGAAATCGATGGAGACATGTGGCACATCGCCCTCGATTTGCCCGTGCGGCGTGGCATAGTTGGTTACCGGCACGCCCAGATCGCGCCCGACGTCGAGGGTTTCGCCGCCGCCGGCGGGCATCAGTATAGGGACGTCGATCGCCACCCGTGCCAATTCCTCGCCGCCGGAACTGAGGATGGTATCGGCCGGCTTGCCGAAGCCCTGCGCGGCAAAGCGGAGACGCAGCGTCGTTTTGCCGGGCGGCAGGGCCTTTTCTGACACCACGCTGGCGATTTCCTCGGGATCGGTCGAGCGCGACCATGTGAAAGCGGGTCGACCGTGATCGAGCCAGAGGCTCCAGCCGCCGAACCTGCTTCCCCAGGCGACGATAGCCCCAGAGGCATCCGGCTTGTCGAGCACCAGCTCGGCATCAAGGGTGAAGCTGCGCATGGCAAGGAACGGGGCCACGCCTAACGCTGGCACGGTGACGTCCTTGCCCCAATACTCGAAGTGCTTGTGCAAGCCGCCAAAGGTGGTCGGCGCGGCCCGCGCCGCGCCGAAGCGGTGATCGAGTGGCCAGACATGGTTGGCCTGGGCCTGGTTCTTGAACAGGTCAAGCATCGCCTGCAACTTCGCCGGTTGGTTCGCCGAGAGGTCGGTCGACTGCGAAAAGTCCTTCGACAGGTCATAGAGCGTCCAGTTGATCTTCGGGCGGGCACCGCCCGGTCCAAGCTCCTTCCAGCTGTCGCGGTCGTCTTCGCCGCTGAGAAACCAGCCGTCGTGATACAGGCCCATCTTGCCGGTGATCTCGAAATACTGGGTGCGCGGTTTGCCGACATCGCAAGTCGAAAGGCTGGGCAGCAGGCTCTGGCCGTCCATCGGCTTTTGTTTGGTGCCGAGTACCAGGTCGGGCACCGGAAGTTTTGCGGCATCAAGCACGGTCGGTGCGATATCGATCAGATGGCTGAATTGCGCGCAGATGCCACCCGGCTTGGCGATGTGCCCCGGCCATGACAGGATCATGCCGTTGCGCACGCCGCCGAGCATCGAGGCATACTGCTTGACCCAGCGCAGCGGCGCATTCATCGCCCAGGCCCAGCCGACCGGATAGTTGCCATAGGTCAGCGGACCGCCAAGCCGGTCGGTGTTGGCCTCCATCCAGCCTTCGCGTTCGGGCGGCTGGCGCATGCCGCGCAGTTCGTTGATGGTTCCGGGCGGCCCTGCCTCGCCGCTCGCGCCGTTGTCGCCGAGGACTACAGACACCAGCGTGCGATCCAGCTCGCCCATGCGCTGCAACTCGCCCACCACCCTTCCGAACTGCTCGTCCTGATAGGCAAGTTGGGCTGCGGCGACTTCCATGCTGCGCTCGGCGAAGGCCTCATGTTCGGGTGTGAGCGAAATCCAGGCCGGGATTTCCGCCGGACGCGGCGTCAGAGTCGTGCCGCGCGGGATGATCCCCATGGCAATCTGGCGCTTCCAGGTATCCTCGCGCATGCGGTCCCAGCCCATGGCGAACTTGCCGCGGAAACGGGCGATGTATTCGGGTGGCACCTGGTGAGGCGCATGGGTCGAGCCTGGTGCCCAATAGGCGAGGAACGGCTTGTCCGGGCCCCCGGCCTTCTGGTTGTGGACCCAGCGGATGATGTCGTCGGCCAGGCGCCGGTCGAGCATCTTGCCGGCTCCCTCGTCGGGATCGACGCGCGAGGTGCCGCGATAGAGGTTTGGCGAATACTGGTCGGTGTCCCCATTGGGGAAGCCGAAGTAATATTCGAAGCCAAGGCTGGTCGGCCACGCATCGAACGGGCCGGCATCGCTGCGCTCTTGGGAGGGGATGTTGTGGTGCTTGCCGAACATGGCTGTGTTGTAGCCGTTGAGCCGCAGGATCTGGGCGATCGTCGCCGTCTCGGGCAGCATGCGGCCGCCATAACCCGGGTAGTTCGCACTGATATCACTCAGCCAGCCGTTGCCGGCGTTGTGGTGATTGCGCCCGGTGAGCAGTGCGGCGCGGCTGGGTGAGCAGATGCCAGTGGTGTGGAAGCGGTTGTAGCGCTCACCCTTAGCTGCCAGCCGTTCGAAGTTCGGTGTCGGCACTGGCCCGCCGAAAGCGCTCGACATGGCAAAGCCGACGTCGTCCGACATGAACAGCAGTATATTCGGCGCGCCTTGAGGGGTGTGGACCGGCTGAGCCGTTGCGGGTTTGGAATCAAGGGAGCTTTCGCCGATCTGGCCGTCGAAGGGCGGAGCCGGGATGGGCAGGACAGTACGATCCACTTGTGCAAAGGCGCTTGTCGCCGCCAGCAGCGCGGCACTCGCCGCAGCGATTCTGAACCGCGTTCTCATGGGCATGCCCTCTCCTTTAGGGGGACGCTAGCGATGACCTGTCCGCGCTTCAACAAGTCACTGGCGAATCGCGCGCCGCTGAGCCACAGTTGAACACAAGAACAGCAAGCCGGTTCACGAACCCGCCCAGGAGAGAGCCCCTAATGGGAGAGAGCCCCTAATGAAAGTCCAGCCAGCCGCGTTTCTGCGCACCACCCTGCCGCTCGGCGTCGAGATGATCGGGCAGTATGATTCGGGCCGCTATCATTCGATCTGGCTACCCGATCATATGGTCAGCTTCTGGCCAGACACGATCTGGACCCCAGAATTCACCGACCTCGCCAGTACCTCGCATTCGCCGCACCGGCATCTCGACGCGATGGTCGTGGCCGGCGCGGCGGCGGTGCTGAGCAAGAATGTGCCGATCGCCACCAGCGTGGTCGATACGGTGCGGCGGCATCCCGCCATGCTGGCGCAGGCATCGCTGACCATCGATCATCTCTCGAAAGGCCGCTTCATTCTCGGCGTCGGCTCGGGCGAGACGGAGAATACGGTTCCCTATGGCTTCGAATTCTCCAAGCCGGTCAGCCGCTTCGAGGAGGCGCTGAAAGTCATCAAGCTGCTGTGGGAGAGCGAGGGCACCGTGGATTTCGAAGGCCAGTTCTTCCGCCTCGAACACGCGCGGATGGATACCGATCTCTATGACGGCAAATGCCCGAAGATCTGGGTCGGCTGCTCGGGTCCGCGGATGCTTGAGATTGCCGGGCGCTATGCCGACGGCTGGTGGCCGTCGGGGGCGTGGACGCCCGACGACTATGCCAGCAAGCTCAAGGCCCTGCGCGACTCTGCGGAGAAAGCGGGTCGCGATCACATGGCGATTGTTCCCGCCAACATCATCATGTGTCTGCTCGGCGACGAGGCGGAGATCGCCGAAATGCTCGATCAGCCGCTGGTCAAGTCGATCCTGCTGATGCTGACCGGCGAGGAGCTGGCGCGCTTCGGGCATCAGCATCCGCTGGGGCAGGACTGGCGCGGTTATCAGGACATCAACCCGGGCATGCTGACCCGCGAGAAAATCATCGAATTCTGCGCTGCGGTCGACAAGCAGGCGATCCTCGACCTGATTCCCTGCGGCACACCCAAGGAAGTCGCCAGGAAGTTCAAAGGCTTCTGCGACGCCGGGATGCGGGTGTTCAAGGTGATGGATTACGGCGGCATGGCCGGGCTCAAATTCGGTGCGGCGTCGGCGGCCAAGGTGCGCGAATGTGAAGATGAAGTGCTCAGGTTAGTGGCATAGGGTGCGCAAATCATGATTCCCGACCCCCAATCCCCGCCTACCCTGAGCTTGTCGAAGGGCTGCTTTTTTCTTCGCGGTTTGCGCCCTGTCTCAAGAACAAGAACGGCCCTTCGACAAGCTCAGGGTGCTCGGGATTTTGTTTTGTGCGAGGGCGTGTGAGCGTGGGGGATATGCAACTCGATGCCGGCGCGCTGCTCGCCGCAGCCAAGGCGGAAACCGGCCTGTCGGACTGGGGCGATGCCAGCTTCGAGGAGCGCTTCGGTCTTGCCATCAAGCACATCAATTCGATTCCGATGGACGATGCCGGGCGGCAGGCGGCGGGCGTCAACTGCAACTGGCATCTGACCGACCGGCTGAAGTTCATGGGCGACCGCAAGCTTTATCCGCTCGATGCCGAAGTGATCGATCGCCCGATGTTCGCCACCGGCGAACCGCGTTCGGGCACGACGCTGATGCATGCGCTGATGGCGGTCGATCCCGACGCGCGGGCGCTGCGTTTCTGGGAGGTGATGCATCCCTCGCCGCCGCCCGGCGTTGCCGGCAGCAGCCATCCCGGCATCAAGCTCGCTGAAGCGGAATGGCAGGAAATCAATACCAAGATGTGGAAGTGGCTGCATTGCCATCCCTACAACGACATGCTCGGCGACGGGCTGCCCGAGGACGAGCGCACCTGGACGTTCGATTTCCGGGTGATGACGCCGACCGGCTGGTGGCGGGTGCCGATGCAGAACCTTTCGATGGGCCTGCCGATGGATAGTGCCGCGCAGAACCGCATCCACAAGATGATGCTCCAGGCCTTCCAGTATAAGCGCCCCAAGAAATACTGGGTGCTCAAGGGCTTCCACGGCTTTCGGCTGAAGGAATTCTTCGACACCTATCCCGACGCCACGCTGGTCTGGCTGCACCGCGATCCGGTGCAGGTGGCGGCGTCTTCCACGGCGATGATGCGCGATATCATGGAAGGCATCGTCGGCAAGATCGATATGGTAGCGGAAGCGAAGATGCATCTCGAACGGGTGCGGATGAGCATCGCCAACACCATGTCGAACCCGCTGGTTTCCGATCCCCGCGTGCATCATGTCCGCTACAAGGATTTCGTCGCCGATCCGATTGGCACGATCCGCGGATACTATGAATTCGCCGGACGGGAATTCACGCCCCGGGCCGAAGCGGCGATGCAGGGTTACCTTGCCAGCAACAAGGGCGACCGGCACGGCAAGTTCGATTATTCGACCAGGCTGCTGACCGATGCGGGCACGGATATCGATGCGCTGAACGAGGAGTTCCGCCCGTTTCGCGAGCGCTATGGGGTGGATATCGAGGTGAGGAAGTGATGCCATGCACCCGCGCGTAAACCTCCACCAGGTCGCTTTCGGCCCCGAGAGCACCACTGCCTTCATCGACCATTGCCGCGCCATCGCCATGCCCAACATGACACTGATAACCCCGCATTTGATGCAGCCGGGCGGAGTCGAGGAGGCGCAGGCAGCGCTGGCGGCGGGCGGCCCGCGTGTAGCAGTAGTCAACCATCCCTTCGCCATGTCTGCCAACCTCGAGATGAATGAAGGCGAAGCGACGGGTAAATTGCTCGAGGCGATCGACATCGCCGTGACGCTGGGCGCGCCGACCATTTACCTGGTTAGCGGCGGGCGCGGGCGACTGAGCTGGGATCAGGCCGCCGCCCGCTTTGCCGAGCTGATCGCGCCGTGCCTGCCGGTGGCCAAAGCGAAGAACGTCAGGCTGACGGTCGAGACCGCCTCACCCTTCAACGTCGACATCCACATGGCGCACACACTCGACGACACCATCCGCCTCGCCGAGATCGCCGGGATCGGCGTCTGTATCGAACTCCATGCCTGCTGGTATGAGGGCGGGCTCAAGGAGAAGTTCCGCCGCGCCATGCCCATGACCGGACTGGTGCAGGTCAGCGACTATGTCTCGGGCGACCGCACCGCCCCTTGCCGCGCGGTGATCGGCGACGGCATGGTGCCGGTCGAAAGCCTGCTCGGCGATATTCTCGAGGCGGGGTATCAGGGCGTGTTTGATCTCGAACTGCTGGGGCCGCGCATCGTTGCCGAAGGTCCGCGCGAGGCGACCAAGCGCGCGGCGGAGAACTTGTCGGAGATTTTGGTGAGGCTTGGGGCTTAGTAAGCCCCTCCCCTTCAGGGGAGGGTTGGGGTGGGGCCTGTCAATCAGGCGTTTCGCTCGGACGACAGGCCCCACCCCTCGATCCCCTCCCCTGAAGGGGAAGGGGAGGAAGAGAAAGGAAGCACAATGGCCTATGGCGACGGACCTGCCGACGAAGCGCTGGGCTCTGCGTGGAACGCCTTCTGCGATCAGCTGAAAGAGGCTGGCGACAAGGTGTTCAAGGATGCCAATCCCGCTGCCCCGATCCACCGCGCCGATGGCTATCGCTTCCTCACGCAAAACTTGGGGCAGGCCTTCGATCTGGCGCTGGAGACCAAAGACCCGGCCTATCCCCAGATCCATTATTTCACCCACCCGGCGATGAAGCTGGGCGGCGATGTCTCCGATTTCACTTATCGCCAGGCGTGGATTTCGGGCGATCACACCTACAGGATCACCGGCAAGCGCGGGACCGCGCGCTGGTTCAATCTGACGGTGCAGGGGCCGAAACCGGCGAAGATACCAGGCACCGATTTTGCCCCGCTGCATGAACCCTTCGGCGATACGCCTGAGTGCAACATCCTAGGGGCTCAGATCAAGACCGATGCCGAGGGTAATTTCGAACTGTTCATCGGCGGGCCGGAGCGCGCCGAAAACTGGCTGCCGACCACGCCGGGTTCGCGCAAGCTGTTCATCCGCGAAGCCTATGACGCCTGGTTCGAGAAACCGACGACGCTTTCCATCGAACGCGTCGGCATGGATAGCCCGCGCCCGATGGCTACACCTGAGCGCATGATCGAGGCGATGGGCTGGGCGGGTGATTTCGTCAGTGGCTTCATGCGCGACTGGCCCGAGCATTCATGGATGACTTCGGGCGGGGTCTGCGATCCCAGCCAGCTCAACGTCTTCCCCGCCGACAAGAGCGCCAACAGCGCCGACGACGCCAAGCGCGGACGGATGGCGGCCAATCTTATCTGGTCGCTGAAGAGCGATGAGGCACTGATCGTCGAGATGGATATGCACGACGGCTTCTGGCTGTTCGGCATGGGCGGGCCATTTGTTCAGTCGATGGATTTCCTCCATCGCTGCACCAGCTATTCCCCGGCGCGCACCAAGGTCGACAGCGACAATGTCGTGCGGCTGGTCATGGCGCATGACGATCCAGGCGTGCACAACTGGCTCGATACGCAGGGCTTTTCCGATGGCAACCTCGGCTATCGCAATCTGATGAGCCAGAATCCGGCGACCTTCCGCACGAAGCTGGTGAAGCGCGCGGAGTTGATAGATGCATTGCCGAAGGATACCGCGATGGTGACACGGGCAGAGCGGGTACAGCAATTGCAGGACCGCTATCATTCGATCAAGCTGCGGTTTGGAATATAGGAGCAGTGCCCGTGCCAAGGCCCCTCGGGCTTCACCAGCTCTCGGCAATGGATATCGGCCCTCTCGAACTGATCGAGACGGCGGCGGTCTGCGGCTACGATCAGGTCAGCCTGTTCACCAATGCACCCGTCGTGCCGATCGCGGGGCAGGAAGGGAAGTTCACCTTCCCGACGGTCACGCAGGAGATGGCGCGCGAGGCCATGCAGCGGCTCGATGCGCATGGCCTGAGCGTGGTCAATGCCGAGTTTTTCCTGATGCGGCCCGATGTCGATCTGGCGAGCTATGTGCCGGGGCTGGCGCTCGGCCGCGCGCTTGGCGCGCGCCATGCCATCAGCCATGTCTTCGAGCCGGACCCGGCGCGTGCTGTCGATATTCTCGGGCGCTTTTGTGACATTGCGGCAGCCGAGGATATGATCGTCGCCTTGGAATTCTGCCAGATGACGCCCGGCTGCAAGACGATGGCCCGCGCGGTGTGGTTCGTCGAACAGGTTGGCCGGGTCAATCTCGGCTTCGGCATCTGCCCGATGCACTTGATCCGCAGCGGCGGCACGGCGGCGGATGTCGCTGCGCTCGATCCCCGCTATCTGCTTTATGGCCAGATCAACGATGGCCACGGGCTGCATCTGTCGGAAGCCTACTTCGACGAAGTCCACGACCGGCAGTTGCCCGGCAATGGTGACTTCCCCTTGGCAGACATTCTGAGCGCCCTGCCTGCTGCGGTGCCGATCGAAGTGAAGTGTCCGAGCGACAGCAGGCGCAAGGCGGGCGTCAGCGCCCTGGACTATGCGCGCGATGCGGGGGAGCGGGCGCGCGCCTTGCTCGCCAGTTTGTAGCCTCAGCTCTTGGGTCCGCGCTTCGGCTTGGCGCGGGCCTTGCTGGCCGGGCGCGGCAGTCTGGGCGCGGAATCCGCGTCATCGGGCGCGGCAAACACGTCTTCGCCCTTGGCTTTGCGGCCAATGGTATATTTGTAGATCACATAGGCCGATGCTGCGGCAAGCGGCCAACGAACCAGCTTCAATGCAATTCTCCTGAGCTGCCTGAGGTGGGCGTCTCTAGACCACTCCCAGCGCTCTTGCCAATGCCTGCATGCGCAGATCATTCGCCAGCTTCGACTGCGGTGCGTCCTGCATCATGCCCGAACCGTGAAAGGCGCCGGGGATGACGTGCAATTCGACCGGAATCCCCGCCCGGGCAAGGCGACGGGTATATTCGAGACTCTCGTCGAGGAACAGGTCGAGCGCGCCGATCGAGATGTAGGCGGGTGGCAGGCCGGACAGGTCCGTTGCCCGCGCCGGAGCAGCGGTCTCGTGGACCCCGTCCCCACCCGGATCGGTGCCCAGCAGCGATTTCCAGCCGAAGTGGTTGAGCTCGGGCGTCCAGACAAATTCACCGGTATAGGGATGCGGATCGGGATCGACGCAGGTCCGGTCGTCAAGCATCGGATAGTCGATCAGCTGGAAGCAGATGGCAGGGCCGCTGCCCGTCTGTCTGATGACGTTGCGCGCGTGCAAAGCCAGCGCCGCCGCATGTCCGCCCCCGGCGCTGCCGCCGGTAATGGCAATGCGGGCCGGGTCGATGCCGAGTTCCCCGGCATTGCCAGCCAGCCAGCAAAGCGCTGCATAATTGTCATTGAGTGAGCCAGGCCATGGGGTTTCGGGCGCGAGGCGGTAATCCACCGAGACGACCACGCAGCCCAGGCTGTGCGCGATGGCCCGGTTGGCCGGGTCGCTCATGTCGGCGCTGCCGATGACATAGCCGCCGCCGTGAATTTCAAGCACGGCCGGGCGCGGCGCGGCTGCCGAGCCCGGCGGCGCATAATGCAGGACCCGCACATCGGGATCGCCATTCGCGCCGGGAATAAAGCGTTCCACGCACGATACCGCTGCGAGTTCCGGCGGCAGCGGCGGCAGTTCGCGGAGGGAAAATCCGCTGCGCAAGGCTGCCATGCCCTGGCTGAAATCGATCGGCGGAAACACATCGATCACCGGATCCAGCTCGGGTGCGACGAGGTGGCGGGTGCTCTTGGTGGCCATGGCAGTTTCTCCCGGTAGGTTTGTTGCGCTCTGGTTTCCCCGGATTGGCGCAGGCTGGCAAGCGCCTTATACCAACCTGCGATGATCCTGACCTATGAGGACGGCTTCCGGTGATCCTCGGCAAGGAGCGTCCGAAGTGACGATGTGGTTCATCGTTACGAGGGCGCGACGCAGTCCGAGGGTCACCGGAAGCCGCCCTTCGGGTTGCCAGTCCCGCCCGCTGGACTGCGTCGAAGCGTCGCGACGATGAACCACATCGCCGCTTCCGCTCCTCCTTGCCAGCGAACGGGACTGACAATCCTCATAGGTCAGGATCACCGCAGGTTGGTATTATGCGGGTGCGGACAAGAATCGACCGGGAGAGACAATCATGGCGACATTCGTATTGGTGCATGGCGGCGGCCATGGCGGCTGGTGTTACCAGAAAGTGGCGCGCCAGCTTCAGGCCAAGGGTCACGTGGTCTATGCGCCCTCGCTGCCGGGCATGGGCGAGCACACGCATATGATCCATGCCGGCATCGACCTCGATGCGCATATCGATGATGTTGCGGGGCTGTTGTTCTCCGAGGACCTGCGCGACGCGATCCTGGTCGGCCATTCCTATGGCGGCATGGTGATCACCGGGGTCGCCGACCGGGCGACGGACCGGGTTGGCCACCGCGTCTATCTCGATGCCGCCTATCCGCAGGATGGCGAATCGCTGCATGAGCATGCCTTTGCATCGATCAACCCGACGCGGCAGGCGATGTATGTCGAAGGCGGCGTCGAGCTGGTGATGAAGCCCGATCCGATCTACGCTGGCTTCTTCGGCATCCACGATCCGGTGCTGGCCGAATGGACCAATGCCCGGCTGACACCGCAGCCGTGGAAGTGCTTCTCGCAGAAGCTGATGCTGCGGAACGAGGCGGCGATGCGCGCGATCCCGGAAAGCCATCTGATTTGCACCGAGACCATTCCCGGCCGCGACATGGAAAAGCTGAAAGCCAATTCGCAAGGCCGGGTGTGGGACATCGATACCGGGCACGATCTGATGCTGACCGAGCCGCAATGGGTGGCGGATCGGCTGATGGAGATCGCTGCCGCCTGACCTTAGAGCCCTTCCGATTGATATGAATGGCTCTAAGCCACCAGCGCCGCCTCGATGGCGATGCGGATCGCTTCGGAAGTGTGACGGGCGCCCATCTTGTTGAGCATGTTGGCGCGGTGGATTTCGACCGTGCGCGGGCTGATTGCCAGCTGTTCGCCGATCAGCCGGTTGGATAGCCCGCCCGCCACCCAGGCCAGCACTTCGCGCTCGCGCCTGGTGAGTTTTTGCACCCGGCTGCGCGCCCGTGCTTCGCGCAGGCGAAGGCTCCCGATCCTCGCGTCATTGGTATCGGCCTCGGCGAGCGACGCTGCGATTTCGGACGCGCAGGCCGGCCATTCGAGATAGTCGACCGCGCCGTCCATGATCGCGTGGACCACGCGCTGGGTGGTCGGTTGCTCGCAAAAGGCGATGACCGGCAGCCAGCATCCCGCTTCGGTCATATGCTCGATCAGTGCGGGAATATTGCCGTCGGCGTCTTCGACAAGGATGATGCCCGAACGCGGCCAGCGTTGCTTGATTTCGACGGTGTCCTCGAACGGCTCGACATGGATGCCGCTGCCTGCCAGCTCGTGACAAACAGCGGCGCGGCGGCGCACATCGCTGTCGATGAGCATGAGACTGTTGCTTCCGGCCATGGAGACCTCCCTAGCAATTTACGCCTAGGGGGATATGCCGGGGAGGCCCGTCTGGCGCGGGTGGTTCCATCCGAAATCGAGCAATAGTGCCGCAGAAATCCGGGCAAACGCGCCGCTTGTGCCGGTTTGACTGGCACCACTATTGAGTCTGTTTCGGAGGCGATGGTCCTGCTGCGCGCCGCACCGCCGAAGGCCACGGCGTGCTCGGCGATGCGGTGGCCAGTCTATTTCTTCGGCTGGCATGCACGATGGCTTGCGATCTTTTTTATGCAGATGTGCGGTGGGCCAAAAATTACGAAACGGTTAACAAATATAACATGATTTCCCGGTAATTCCCCCGAAGACTGAGTTACCTTAAGCACAAACTTTTGAATTAAGGATAAGATACTAAGGGCATAGAAAAGATACCGCAAATATCGATTCGGACATGTTGGTGTGCCATTCCCAAGAATAACGGTGAGAACATAATGCGCAGGGAAAGTATTCACCAGAAGTCCCCCATTCCAGGCACTGGCATTGACATGCCTGGCGACCGGAGCGCAGAGAACGGCCAATTGCTGCATGAAATGCTGGAAAGCCTGCCGCAGGGCGTCGTCATGTTCGACGCCGATGGGTATCTGCTGTTCCGAAATGCCCGATACCTCGAAACTTACGGCTTCTTGCCCAATGATGTCAGACCCGGGCTTTCGCTCCGAGATCTGTTTACCCTACGCAGTGGCACTGCGACCTTGAACGAAAAAGAAGAGCGGATATATGATCGTTTGATTGAGGCGGCTCGCAAAGGGCAGGTGATTCCAAAACATCACAATACTCATGACGGGCGGACCATCTACTGTATCAACACCCCATTGCCCTCCGGGGGCTGGATTGTCACCCTTGAGGACGTCACCCAGCAGCGCCAGGCCGAGGCGCAAATCGAGCATATGGCCAGCCACGATATGCTGACCGGCCTACCCAACCGCGTCACCTTCCAGAGCCATTTGGAGCAGGCGCTCCGCTTCAATCCGCGCGGAAAGCTGCTCGCGGTGATGTTCATGGACCTCGATAACTTCAAGGGGATCAACGACACGCTCGGCCACCTGATCGGCGACGAGTTGCTGAAGACGGTGGCCGAGCGTTTGCGGTCCTGCATGCGCAGCACCGACCTGGTGGCGCGGTTTGGCGGTGACGAATTCGTGATCGTCTCCACCGCGCTCGACAAGCCCGCTGAAGCGGCGATTCTGGCAACACGCATCCGGGAAGCGGTTCTCCAATCATTCAACCTGCGCGAACACCAGGTAGTGGTCGATACCAGCATCGGCATTGCCCTGTCCCCGGGCGACGGCATCGACGCCGAACAGCTGCTCAAGAATGCCGATCTGGCGCTCTACAGCGCCAAGGGCAGCGGACGCGGCACTTACCGCTTCTTCGAAAACGCGATGGACGTGCGCATGATGGAGCGCCGCAATCTTGAACTGGAATTGCGGGCCGGCTTCGTCAATGGCGAGT
>JAHFPT010000266.1 GCA_023266625.1 Novosphingobium sp.
GCAGACCTTCTATATCGAAAAGCAGGTTCGCCGGGCCTTCGAAACCTGGGTCGCTCCGGGATATATCCAGCACAACCCCAGGGCGAGGACCGGGCGCGATGCCGCCATCGCCTTTCTCGAGCCGTTCTTCGCCAATTCTCCCGGACTCAGTTATGAGCTCAAACGCATCATCGCCGATGGCAATCTTGTTGCCGTCCACGCGCGGATGAGAAGGACGCCCGATGATCGCGGCTCTGCGGTGGTCGACATCCTGCGCGTCGAAGGCTGCAAGATCGTCGAGCACTGGGACGTGGTCCAGCCGGTTCCCGAAACTTCCGCCAACGACAACACCATGTTCTGACGCGCGGCGGAACCCCGGTCGCTGTCAAAATCGGAAACAAGGACGATGCAAGAATGGCCAAGGACAATCGGATCACTTTCTACGACCTCCAGCATGCCAGCGGCGCGACCACCAGCCCGTTTGTCTGGGCCACCAAATATGCGCTGAAACACAAGGGTTTCGACCTCGATGTGGTGGATGGCGGCTTCACCGGAATCATGGACCGCACCGGCGGGCGCAGCGAGCGGCTGCCGGCGATCGTCGACGATGGCCACTGGGTGCTCGATTCCTGGGCGATCGCCGAATATCTGGACCAGACCTATCCCGACCGGCCCACGCTGATTCCCGATCCCGTGATGAAGCCGCTGATCGAATTCCTCGAGGGCTGGCTGTGGAAAGTCGCGCTCGGCCCCTGGGTCCGCTGCTTCGCCGTACCGTACCGCGACCGCTGTTTTCCCGAAGACATCGCCTATATCACCGAAAGTCGGCAGCGGATGTGGGGCAAGAGCTGCGAGGAACTGACCGCAGGTCGCGCCGAGGTGTTCGGCAAGGTACTGCCCGAACTGGAGCTGCTGCGCGACATCCTGCGCCGCAACAAATGGCTGGGCGGCGACAGCCCGAACTATGCCGACTACCGCGCGCTGGCGCAATTCCTGTCCTGCGCTAGCTGCGCCGACGTGCCGCCGATGACCGAGGACGAGCCGCTGCGCGACTGGATTGATCGCGGGTTCGATCTTTACGGCGGGCTGGGCCGGATTGAGGGCATGTATCCGCTGTTCGGATATCAACCCCGCCCGCAGGATCCGCCCCCCTTCGATCGCACCCCCCGCGAATTCGGCCTGAACACGCGCAACACCGGCCTGGCCTCCACCGCCAAGGAAACCGCGCAGATCTCCGGGAAGGACAAGGCGGGCTCCGATGCGTAACATCGATTACTTCGACAAGCAGGCCAGGCTTCATCCCGAGCGCGCGGTGCTGATCACCGATCAGGGTGAAGTCAGCTACCGGGCCATGCAGGATCTCTCGCACCGCCTCGCCGGGGCCATGCTCGATGCAGGCCTGGGGCATCAGGAAGCCGTGGCGATCATGTCGCCCAACCATCCCGGCGTCGTCACCGCCATGCTCTCGCTGTGGCGCGCCGGGGCGGTGTGGATCCCGGTCAACACCCGCAATGCGCTCGCCGATAATATCGCCTATCTGCGCTATGTCCGCGCCGGCTGGCTGTTCTATCATTCAAGCCAGCGCGACGACGCGATGGTGGTCAAGGCCGAGGTCCCTGCGATCCACACGCTGGTCTGCATCGACGCGGAGGATGGCGAGGTGCCCTCGCTCGAACGCTTCATGCGCCCGGAAGGCTCAGCCCCGGTTCCCGACCTTGGCGACCCGACCGGCAACGGCGAGGATCTGGTGGCGATCATCGCCACCGGCGGCACCACTGGCCCGGCCAAGGGCGTGCGCGTGCCGAACCGCAGCTGGGGCACCATGCTCGAGACGATCGGCAACATCATGGCGGTTGACGTGCCGCCGGTGTTCCTCGCCACCGCGCCGCTGACTCACGCCGCCGGCCCCTTCACCATGGCCGGGATACTGATGGGTGCCACCGTGGTCGTCCTGCCTGGCTTCGACGCGGACAAGGTTATGGACACCATCGAGCGATACAAGGTCACCCACACCTTCCTGCCGCCCACCGCCGTTTATACAATGCTCGCCCACCCCCGCGTGCGCGAGACCGACTATTCAAGCCTGCGCTATTTCCTGCTGGCCGGATCGGCGGTTTCGCCAGAGAAGCTGCGCCAGTCGGTCGAGGTGTTCGGTCCCTGCATGTGCCAGTCCTATGGCCAGACCGAATTTCACCTCGTCGCCACCTGGCTTTCGCCCGAAGTGGTCGCGGCGGCGGCGGCGGGGGCACATCCCGAACGACTCGCCTCCTGCGGGCAGCAGACCTATTCGTGCCGGGTCGAACTGATGGACGATGACGGGAACATTCTGCCCAGCGGCGAGGTCGGCGAGATCGTCGGGCGCGGCGGGATCGTCGGTGCTGGCTATTTCGAACTGCCCGAAGTCTCGGCCGAAACCTGGGCCCATGGCTGGCACCATACCGGCGATGTCGGCCGCCGCGACGAGCACGGGTTCTACTACATCGTCGATCGCATGAAGGACATGATCGTCACCGGCGGCTTCAACGTGTTCTGCACCGAGGTCGAGGCCGCGGTGACCGAGCTGCCCGGCATTCACGAATGCGCCGCGATCGGTGTGCCGGACGAAAAATGGGGCGAAGCGGTCACCGTGCTGGTCGTGGCCGATCCCTCCAGCCCGCCAAGCGCCGAAGCGATCATCGCCCATTGCAAGGCACGGATCGGCAGCGTCAAGGCACCCAAGCACGTCCACTTCCGCGAGGAACTGGCGCGCACCCCGGTCGGCAAGTTCGACAAGAAGGCCATGCGCGCCGAATTCTGGGGCGGCAAGGACCGCGCGGTCAACTGATGCAAGATTTGCAAGAACTCGCCGACCAGCCGCTAGTCCTGCGCCAGACGGTTGTGGTCGAAGATATCCGCGTCGAGGCCTTCATCGGGGTGCACGGCCATGAGAAAGACCGCCGCCAGTCACTGATCGTCGACGTCGAACTCGAAATCGTCAGCCCCGGCAGCGATTCGGTTGCCGAAACGATTGATTACAACCGGATCGTGGGCTGCTGCCGCGAACTTTCCGATCGAGGGATCGGACTTATCGAAACCTTCGCGCGGCAGCTGGGGGAAGAACTCCTCGCCGACCGGCGCGTGCTGCGCGCGCAGGTGTCCGTGACCAAGCCCGGGGCCCTGCCCAACGGTGTGGCGCAGGCGACAGCAACCATGGCCTGGCCCACTCCCCTGCCCTTATGAACCCGCCTTCGGAAGCGTGATGACGACTTTGCCGAACAGCGCCGGCGATGACTGGTAGGCATAGGCGTCGCGCGCCTGCTCCATCGGAAATGTTCGGTCGATCACCGGCCGGATGCCGTGCTGCTCGACAAAGGCGTTGAGCTTTTCGGCCATTGCTTTCGAGCCCACGAAGATGCCCCGGATCGAGGCACCCTTGAACATCAGCCCGTGCGGGCCGGTGTCGCCTTCCCGCGTCAGCACGCCGATCAGTGCGATCTCCCCCGCAAAGCCGACTGCGGCGATGCTCTGGGCCAGCGTGCCCGCACCGCCGACTTCGACCACATGATCGATGCCGCCGGTGAGCCGGGCCGCTTCGGCGCCCCAGGCGGGCGTGGTGCGGTAATTGATGCAGTGATCGGCACCCAACGCCTTGACCCGCGCCAGTTTTTCATCCGACGATGAGGTTGCTACAACTTTGGCACCCGCCGCCTTGGCGATCTGCAGCGCCAGCAGCGAAACTCCGCCGGTGCCGAGGATCAGCACGCTCTCGCCAGCTTTGAGCGGGCGCGGCCCCTCCATCAGCGCGTTCCAGGCGGTCACTCCTGCGCAAGGCAGGCAGGCCGCCTCATCGAAACTCAGCGAATCGGCGATCTTTACCACTGCGTGGGCGGGCAGCACGACATAGTCCTGCAACATGCCGAGCATTCCGGCGGCACCAAGCGCCGGTCCGACCGCAGGGTTTGGCGGGCCGTCGATCCAGTCGCGGAAGAAGGTCCCTGCAACCCGGTCACCCT
Source organism: Novosphingobium sp. (assembly GCA_023266625.1). Classification (GTDB taxonomy): domain Bacteria; phylum Pseudomonadota; class Alphaproteobacteria; order Sphingomonadales; family Sphingomonadaceae; genus Novosphingobium. Next base: position 3,972 of record JAHFPT010000266.1, read on the forward strand.
TGGCCAGTCCGCTGACGCCTGTGCCGATGGCGGCGATTTCCCCCGCGCCGTCCGAAAGCGGCACGCAATCCTCACGCACCGGTCCGCCAATATAGACGCCCAGCGGGATCGCCTGATCGCGGAAGTTGAGCGAACAGGCCCTGACCCGAACCAGCACCTCGCCCGGCCCCGGCTGCGGCACGGGCACCTGCCTGAGCGTCAGGGCGTCGAGCGAAGTCGCACCTTTTGCAATGATCCACTGTTGCATGGTCGCTAGCCTCTTCCCGAGATATTGGGGTAATGGAGTGTTGTGGAACTGATTGCTGCAGCAAAGCCTTTTCGGTTTGCAACGGCAAGTGATTTTTGTATGTATTGCCTACAAAGTGCGCTGGGACGGCTTTTGCCGGGCCGTAGCTTGCTGAAAGGGAGATGAGATGAACGAGATGGCGACCATCGGCTTTGATCAGCTGGCCTATTCGGCGGCGGCGCAGGCTTTCCTTGATCGCGCGCCGCGGCTGTTCATTGGCAATGAATGGGTCGAATCGAGCCACGGGGCGGTGATTGCGGTCGAGGATCCCTCCTCGGGCAAGATCGTTGGCCAGGTGGTCGATGCCTCGGACAAGGATGTCGACCGGGCGGTGGCGGCGGCGCGCGCGGCGTTTGACGATGGGCGCTGGTCCGGTTTGCCGCCGATGGCGCGCGAGCGGGTGATGAACCGGCTGGCCGATTTGATCGAGGCCAATGCCGATCTCTTCGCCGAGCTGGAGGCGATCGACAACGGCAAGCCCAAGGGCATGGCCGGGGCGGTCGATATTCCCGGTGCGATCAGCCAGATCCGCTTCATGGCCGGCTGGGCCAGCAAGGTCGGCGGCGAGACCACCGCGCCTTACACCATGCCTGCGGGGCTGGTGTTCTCTTACACGCTGAAGGAGCCGGTGGGGGTCTGCGCGCAGATCGTGCCGTGGAACTTCCCGCTGCTGATGGCCTGCCTCAAGATCGCCCCGGCGCTGGCGGCGGGCTGCACGATTGTGCTCAAACCCGCCGAGCAGACCTCGATCACCGCGCTGAAGCTCGCGGACCTGGTCGCCGAGGCGGGGTTCCCCGCAGGCGTGCTCAACGTGATCACCGGCAACGGCCACACCGCGGGCGACCGCATGGTCAAGCATCCCGATGTCGACAAGATCGCCTTCACCGGCTCGACCGAGATCGGCAAGCTGATCAACCAGAACGCCACCGCGACGATGAAGCGGGTGACGCTCGAGCTGGGCGGCAAGAGCCCGGTGGTGGTCATGCCCGATGTCGATGTCGCCACGGCGGCGCCGGGTGCGGCAGGGGCGATCTTCTTCAACTCAGGCCAGGTCTGCGTCGCCGGCAGCCGGTTGTTCGCGCACAGATCGATCTTCGACCAGGTGATCGAGGGCGTGGCCGAGGCCTCGGCCTTCTGGGCCCCGCGCCCGAGCCTTGATCCCACGGGCCACACCGGGCCGCTGGTCTCCAAGGAGCAGTTCGACAAGGTGATGGGCTATATCGAGGCGGGCAAGCGCGACGGGGCCAGTGTCGCTTGTGGCGGCGATGCGCCCAGCGCCGATGGCTATTACGTCAACCCGACGATCCTGGTCGACGTCAACCCGCAGATGAGCGTGGTGCGCGAGGAGATCTTCGGCCCCGTGGTGGTCGCGCAGCGCTTCGAGGATCTCGACGAAGTGGCGAAAATGGCCAACGACACCTGCTTCGGCCTGGGCGCAGGCGTGTGGACCAAAGACCTCATGGCGATGCACAAGCTCGCCGCGCGCATCAAGGCCGGCACCGTCTGGGGCAACTGCCACGCCATGATCGATGCCGCACTCCCGTTCGGCGGCTACAAGCAATCCGGCGTGGGCCGCGAACAGGGCAAACAGGGGATCGAAGCCTATCTTGAGACCAAAACGGTGATTATCAAGATGT
>JAHFPT010000267.1 GCA_023266625.1 Novosphingobium sp.
GAAGTGAACCCGGACATTGGGCACGTCTCAACAAGCTATGTCGAACGCCAGAACCTCACCATGCGTATGGCGATTCGTCGCTTCTCCCGGTTGACCAACGCTTTCAGCAAGAAGCTCGACAATCACAGTCACGCGCTGGCGCTCTATTTCGTGTTCTACAACTTCACCCGCATGCACAAAACGCTGCGCGTCACTCCGGCGATGGCTGCTGGCATTACCGACCGCCTCTGGTCGCTTGAGGATGTTGTTGCTAAGATCGACGCGATGGCCCCGGCTCCCAAGCCGCGCGGTCCTTACAAGAAGCGGGCTGCCTGAGATGCTCCCGCCCGACTGGGAGGGGCTGTGGATCAACGAAACTACGAAGCCTTTAGGCTCAGATGCGAGCAGCTAGGAGTCGAACAAGTTCGACACAATCTGGCATCGGGCATATTCGGCGGGCAAAATGCCAAGGCCGCGACAGCTTGGCTGGAGGAAAAGGACCGCGAAGCGGCAGCGTTTGCCTCCGCGTCCCAAGAGGCTGCCGCCCGGTCCCATGCCTCTGCCGCGCGTGACCAAGCCAAGGCAGCGCGAACGCAAGCGGGGGCAGCGGTCGAATCCAACCGCTTAGCCTCTGAGGCTAACGAGATTGCTTCGGAGGCCAATCGCATTGCGCGTGCGGCGCGAGACAAGGCACAGACCGCCAACAATATTGCGACCGCCGCGATTGCTATCGCGCTTGCCAGCACCGTGCTCATGGCCGTGATTGCCATTGTGCAGGCCGCGCGCTCTTAAATTCAAACTGAGACACTACCCACTACCCACTACCCACAGCCGCCGTCGCGTACAAAAAAGGCCCGGCGGTCGGGGGGACCGCCGGGCCGAGCCTGAAGGGACGTCAGGCCTGTGCAAGTAAGCTTAGCGCAGCAGCGAAAGGACGTTCTGCTGGCTCTGGTTGGCCTGGGCAATCATCGCCGTGGACGCCTGGCTAAGGATCTGGGCCTTGGCCAGAGCCGTCGTTTCCGCCGAATAGTCCGTGTCCGCGATGCGCGAACGCGCGTCGGAGAGGTTGGTGACATTGTCGGTCAGGTTGTTGACCGCCGAGTCGAGGCGGCTCTGCCCCGCGCCGAGCGTGGCGCGCGCGCCCGAGATCGAGTCGAGCTCGGTATCGAGCGTGGCCAGCACGGTATTCGCTGCCGCCGCGGTCGATACGTCGTAGGAACCCGCCGCGCCGCCGCTGGCGGCAAGCGTCGTCAGGTCGGCCATGGCGAGATCGACAGTGTCGGCCGCATTTGCGCCGGTCTGTATGGTCACCGCCGCCGTGCTACCATCGAACAGGACAACGCCATTGAACTTGGTGTTGGTAATCACCTGATCGAGCTGCGCAGTCAGTTCGTCGACTTCGTTCTGCATGTAGACGCGGTCGGTCGCGTCCTGATAGGTGCCCGAGGCCGACTGGGTGGCCAGCTCGCGGACGCGCTGGATCATATTGGTAACTTCGTTCAGCGCGCCGTCGGCGGTCTGGGCAAGGCTGATGCCGTCATTGGCATTGCGGATGCCCTGGTTCATGCCGCGAATCTGTGCGGTCATGCTGTTGGCGATGGCGAGACCTGCCGCATCGTCCTTGGCGCTGTTGATGCGCTTGCCGGTCGATAGGCGCTCCATCGCCTGGCCAAGCATCTTGCTGGCCGAATTGGAGGCGTTTGCGGCGCGGATCGCGCCGATATTGGTGTTGATAACAGCCATGATTAACTCCCGTGATAGTCTCGAATGGACGAGCCAGGCCGGACCATCCGGTGTAGCCGCCGAACGTCAAGAGCGACGGATCGCGGGGGAAATTAAGAGCGCCGTCGATTTTCCATTGTGAACCGGAAGTTTCAAACCCGCTGCGGGCGCATCTCAAACCCGCTGCGGGCGCAGCTCAAACCCATGCTGGAGCGGTCCGCACCCGGGCATTGGCCGGCGGCGTAGGTATATACGGCTATTCTGCCGCTTCTTTGAGCACTGCGTGGCAGGTTTGGTAAAGATCCTGTTATTGTCTGCTGGCGTAGGCGAGCCTTCGATAGCTGCGCCGATCCTCTAAAAAATACTTTAATTTTAGTTAGTTATTATGGAATACAGCCAAGGGCGGCAGGTCTGGAAAGGAAATCCCGCCGCAAATAAATCTCACGCAATAGGGGAATATACGGAACCTAAAATTATCATCCTGTTGGTCGTCCCTGCGCCACATACCGCCTCGAAGTATGGTTAATTCGGGGCTATAGACATATGTACGGACTAGAGTTTGGATCTACGGTCGCCAGTCTTCATGCACCTCTAGTGCAGCGCGCTGGCGCTATTGTCGCCGCGTTGGGCCAGGCGGCGGCGGTGCTGCTGCGCGATGCTGCTGATACGGCGCCCGGCGATGGCCGGACGTGCATCACCCTCGAGCGTTCGGCCCAGCCGACGATTTTGCGCAGCGTCTCCGAATGCGGCATGACCCTGCGCTATCGCGATCCTGCGAGCGAGGCCTCACTTGCCGCGCTAATCGCCTGCACCTCCCAGGCCGGCGCGCCGATCGTGGCCGATCCGGAAAGCCTCTCGATCCTGGCGCTGGCCGAACGGCTGGCCATCAGCGAAATCCCGGTCTTGATCAATGGTCCGACCGGGACGGGCAAGGAAGTTCTATCCCGCTATATCCATAATCGCAGCAACCGCAGGACCGGACCCTTCATCGCAGTTAATTGCGCGGCGATTCCCGAAGCCATGCTCGAGGCGCTGCTGTTCGGCCACCAGAAGGGTGCCTTCACCGGCGCGACGCAGGCCAACGAAGGTTTCTTCCGCGCCGCCCACGGCGGAACGCTCCTCCTCGATGAAATCGCCGAAATACCGCTGCACCTCCAGGCGAAGCTGTTGCGTGCGCTGCAGGAGGGTGAAGTGGTGCCGATCGGCGCCACTCAGCCCGTCAAGGTTGATGTCCGGGTTATCGCCTGCGCCAACCGCGACCTGCCGACCGAAGTTGCCGAGGGCCGCTTCCGCGCAGACCTCTATTACCGTCTTAATGTGTTCCCGCTTGCTCTGCGCCCGCTGCGCGAACGGCCGGACGACATTGCTCCGCTCGCCTTCACCATGGTGCTGCGCCATGCACCGCAGGGCAACGCAACGTCCTGGATCAGCGATGCCGCAGTGGCGATGCTGAAGCTTCATGGCTGGCCGGGTAACGTCCGCGAGCTGGAGAACGTCATGCGCCGGGCGATCCTGCTGGCCGATGGCAGCCCCGAGATCCGGCCAGACCATATCGTGTTTGATAGCCCGGCCCGGTTGGTACCGAGCGAGGTGGCATTCACACAGGAAGCCCCATTGGGACGCAAGCTGTCCAATATCGTCCAGATTTCCGAATCCCGCGCCATCATGGAAACGCTGCAAGCCTGTGGCGGCAGCCGCGTGGCTGCGGCGCGCCAGCTCGGCATTTCCGAACGCACCCTGCGCTATCGCTTGGCTTCGTTCCGTGAGGCCGGCCTCGCCATGGCAGGAGCAGGCAGATGAGCGGCCCCGTCACACTCGGCCCCAATGCACTTGGCCCAAATGCACTGGGCAGCGCCGGAGGAATCCAGCAGATTATCGCGCTGCGCCAGCAGATCATCGACCGCTCGCAGCTGCTGCAGCAGATCCACACACCGCAGCCTGCGACCGAAGCGCCGACGACCGGTGGCCCGGCGGGCGGATTCGCCAATGCGCTCAAGTCCGCCCTCGACGGGGTCAATACCGTCCAGTCGAACGCCGAGAACCTGAGTACAGCATACGAACGCGGCGAAGTTACCGATGTCGCTAAGGTCATGCTCGCACGGCAGGAGGCCGGCGTCTCATTCGAGGCCACGCTCCAGGTCCGGAACCGGCTGTTATCAGCCTACCAAGACATCATGCGAATGGGGGTTTGATAGATGAGTGAGCTCGTCCCAGCACAGGCTGCCGCGCCCGGCAGCTCCATCATGAGCGCACTGACCGACCCTGTGGGCGGAGCACCGCTTGAGCGAATCAAGGCGTTCACCCGGCAACGGGCGTTTCGCCGGACCTTGCCCTGGTTCGCCGGACTGGCGGCATTGGGCGGGGTTGCCCTGACCTGGTCGGTGCTGGCCCCTGCGCCGCAACGCATTCTCTATTCCCAGCTCGACGACGCGGGACGCGCCAGTGTTGTCGGCGCGCTTGACAAGGCATCGATCACCTACCGGATCGACAATGCGACCGGAGCGCTGACCGTGAGCGAGAGCGACCTCTATCGTGCCCGCATGACGGTCGCCTCGGATGGCGCGTTGGCCGCGCCTGACACCGGCGACAATATGCTCAGCAATCTGCCGATCGGCGCCAGCCGCACCCTCGAAGGCGAACGCATGCGTTCCGCCAAGGAGCGCGAGCTGATGACGACCATCCAGGAGATCGATGGCGTCGAGGCCGTCCGCGTTCACCTGGCCCAAGGCGAGAAGTCGGCGTTTATTCGCGACAACGCGACGCCATCGGCGTCGGTCATGCTGCGCATGGCGCAGGGACGGCAGCTTTCGGACAGCCAGGTCATGGCGGTCACCAATCTCGTCGCCAGCTCGATCCCCGGGCTGACGATCGATGCGGTGAAAGTGATCGACCAGCATGGCCGCTTGCTCACCCAACGCGCCGGGGCGGACTCCGACCGTATCGCATTGCAGGCCGGGATGGAGGAAAAACTCCGCGCCCAGGTGGTGCAGCTCCTTGCGCCGATAATCGGCGAAGGTAATTTTTCGGCCCAGATCCAGGTTGAACTCGATATGGATCAGGTCACATCCGCCCGGGAGAGCTATGACAAGCAGGGCGCGTTGCGCTCGGAAATGCAGCAGCAATCGCAGTCCAATGGTGGCTCGACCCCCGCCGGTGTTCCCGGCGTATTGTCGAACACGCCTCCCCCGCAGACCACGGCACAGTCGGGCGCACCTTCTGGCAGTGTCCCTTCCGGCAGTGTCCCGTCCGGCAGCGTTCCCACCGCAGCTGGGCAAGTACAGGCCAACGGCGAATCCAGCGCCACACGGAACTATGAGCTTGGTCGCGAGGTCGCCGTCGCCAACGCGACGCCCGGTAAAGTAAAGCGTCTGTCGGTCGCCGTCGCACTCAGCGCCGCAGCAATGAGGGGCGGTAAGGCTACCGACACCGAACAGATCAAACAGCTGGTCAGCGCCGCAGTCGGCGCCGATCCCGCGCGCGGCGACCAAGTCGCGGTGATGGTCCGCAAGTTCGACACGACCGAGGTGGCAGGCCTGCCGTTCTATGAGGCTCCATGGTTCGCGTCGATCATGCGCAATGGCGTGGCGCTGGTGGCAGTGCTGCTGGTTCTGCTGCTCGGCGTCAGGCCGCTGATCCGCACACTGCGTCACAATTCTGCGAAGCGCGGCGAGGGCGAGATAGGTGCGGCCAGCGCCGCGTCGGGCAGATATGCCGTGAGCGCCCTGCCGCCGGTGGCCATCGACCCGGAGATCCTGGGCCAGCAGGTTAGCCTCGCCAAGCGCATGGTCGAGGAGGAGCCTGGCAGCGCGGTGATTGCGTTGCGCAAGATGTTGCAAACCCAGGGATTGGAGACGGCCCGGTGAGCGCGCCCGTCGAGCTGGAAACCGCCGATTGCGCGGCTGTGATGGTCATGCTGCTCGATGAGGAGCAGGCCGCGAAGATCCTGGCCGAACTCAAACCCGAGGAGTTGCGGCTGCTTGGCGAGAAGATGTGCGGGCTTGGCGAGATCCGTCCGGATTTCATCGCCCGGTCCATCGTCGGCTTCGTGGCGGCAAACGAGCAGCAAGGCCTTTCCGCGCACAATCGCGTCGGCAAGGTCCGCTCGCTGATGACCCACGCGGTTGGCGAGGTAAAGGCAGATAGCCTGATGCACCGCATTGCG
>JAHFPT010000268.1 GCA_023266625.1 Novosphingobium sp.
ACTTCGAGCAGACCATCGCCTCGGCAACCGCATGGCTCTTCATCGCTTCCGTCCAGCTCTTCGCCAGACGTATCGCAAGATCATGAAATTATGCAGGATAATTTTGAATCAGACTCTAAGGCTTGAGAGCCGATCCAAAACGCATTTTCGGAAACCAGTTTACCTTATTGACTCAACGAGGGATTGCAATAGTGTCGAGCTAGGGGAGGCAGGAAAGGATTTTGGACCTTTTTATGATGAGGCTTTTTTACCAGACCATCAATTGGGCTTCGTCGTTCCGCGAAGTGTGGGTTCTGGCGGGAGCTGACGCAAAGGCCACGTTCAAGGAAAAGCTGCAACTGCGATAGTCGCACATAAGGAACCCGCAGTGATCTATACGTCTGAACCGGCGGCACCGCAGGCGCGCGCAACCGGCGCGCTGACTTTGCCGGTTCGCTGGCGCGAGATGGTTCGTGCCCGGGGCGACAGTGCGGTTATGCAGTATGATGGGGGCAGCCTATCATACACCGAAGCCGATCGGCGCGCGCGTGATCTCGCCAAGGGGCTGATCGCCGCCGGCGTCGGCAAAGGATCTCGCATCGGCTTGCTGCTGCCCAATTCGCCGGATTTCATCGTCTGCATGATTGCCGTGGCACGAATCGGCGCCACTGTTCTCCCGATCAGCACGTTGTCGACCGCTTCCGAGCTGGGCTGGCTGATCTCCAGCGCCGATATCACCCATCTGTTTGCCGCGCGCCAGTTCCGCTCGCAGGATTTCGGTGCGCTGCTCTGTAGCGCCTTCCACGATCTCGACTTTGGAACGGGGCCGCCGCTCTACCTGTCAGACGCGCCCGCACTTCGCCAGATCTGGTTCATTGGCGACGACCCCGGCGGAATGAACTGGCCGCTCGCCGGTCTCACGGCCCTGGGCGCGTCCATCGCCGACAGGCTCCTCGATAGAATGGAGGATCAGGTGGACGAGAGCGATCACTTCGTGATCATCCACACCTCTGGGTCCACGAGCTGGCCTAAGGGAGTCATCCACGATCATGGTAGCCTGCTTCGGCACCTCGATAATATCAACGTGATACGCAATTTGGTCAGTGAGGACATCTTGTTCGGTACATCGCCGTGGTTCTGGATTGCTGGATTCGCGTTCAGCCTGATAGGCACACTCGCCGCGGGCGCCTGCATTGCCTGCTCGAACGCAACAGAATCCCACAAGGTGCTCGACTTCATCGAGCGGGTTCGGCCCACGCGAACGAACGGCTTCGCGCCGATTGCGGAGCGCTACGCGCAGGACCCCAGCTATGTTGGCCGCGACTTCACGTCGATCCGGGGCGGCAATCTCTACGCACTTCTGCCCGCTGCCTTGCGGCCGCACGATCAGGGCCTTCGCCATAACATCTACGGCATGACCGAGACCGGCGGCGCGCTGACAATGAGCCCAGACGAATCCGACCAGCCCGAGCATCGCCGCGGCTCGCTCGGCAAGTTGTTGCCGGGCTATGAGGTACGGATCGTCGATCCCGAGAGCAGTAAGGACGTGCAACCGGGCAGGGTGGGTGAGCTGTGGCTGCGCAGCACGCTTATGATGGTAGGCTATCTCGGGCGGCAACGGCATGAAATCTTCGAACCAGACGGCTGGTGGCGCAGCGGGGATCTGTGCAGGATCGATCGCGATGGCTTTTTCTACATCGCCGGGCGGCTTGGCGACATGATCAAGACGTCGGGCGCCAACGTCGCACCGAAGGAAGTCGAGAATATCATCCAAAAACTGTCGGGATGCCCCCAATGCTTTGTCATCGGCATGCCGGATGCTGAGCGCGGTGAAGTGGTCGCCGCAGTACTTGTTGGCGCATGCAACCTTACCGACGACGAGCTGCGTGACCAGCTGACCGGCGAGCTTTCCAAATACAAGATCCCTCGTCGCATCTTTCACATTCGGGAAGACGATTTACCGGCCGTGTCCAGCGGGAAGCCTGACATGGCAAAACTGAAGATCATGGTCGGCAGGATGGCCTGAGGACCGTTATCTGAAACCCATTCTAGCCACCCAACCAAACACGTAAGTCCCGCGTCAGCGGGTTCGTTCAATCCCTCGATTCACAATTTCAGCGCTATGCACTAATATAATAATTCGAGCCGCTGCTCACCAGCATTCTGACGACTGTACTTGCAGGAATCTGGTACTCGTGCGATTCGCCTCGCATATAATCTTGATATTTTTGTCTCTCTACATAGACTATAAATTGGTATTCCACAGTCTCTTCGGCCCGGTGTGGCCGGGGCTTGACTAACCACGCCTTGTCTCGATACTAAATGATACGGTTTCGATCGTAACGGTGCTGATCGCGCCTGCGGTCCAAAGCCCTCAATCGGGAACTCATCCCTTTTGCCGTAGCGATACGTATATCTAGGGAGAATCCGGAATGTTGGCTGAAAAGGAAGTTGGCGCGCTGCCGGTAGAGATTGGCGAAATCAAGGCGGACCTGATCAAATCCGGGCTCGCCTCACGTTTCCCGAATGCGAACATCAAGGGCATCCGGGTGGAGGAAGTCCATCACGGCTTCAGCACCATTCTTCGCATCCACCTCGCTGCGGACGAGCGGTCCTTCGCCGAAGGGTTGCCCAAATCGGTCATACTCAAGGGCGGCTTCGAGGACTTCAGTCGTGAGCGCGGGCGTGACTTTACGTATCGTTCGCTCGAAATGGAATACCACGCCTACCACATGCTTCCGGAACTCGGCCTGAGCATGCCCGAAACCTTCTTTCTCCACCTCGATCCCGAGCGGGAGCAGATGATCATCCTGATGGAAGACCTCACGCTGAGCGACGTGCGCTTCCAGCGGGGCCTGAGCCCCAACAGCGCCGGCCAGGTCGCCCGCCGCCTGACCGCACTGGCGGACTTCCACGCCAGGACCTGGGGCGGCGAAGACCTCAAGCCAGGAGGCAAATATGGCCAAATGGAAAGAAACGGTGCGAAGATGTTTCTGCAGTACCTTGTGAGCGGAGGCTTCACGGACGAGGAATACGCCAAGTTCCTGGCGATGCCGCGTATCCAGGCCTGCCCCGTAGCGATGCAGGACTATGACTGGGTGAAGCGGATAATGGCCTATACTGCGGATCTTTCCGATGCGATCCCGAACTGCGTGATCCACGGCGATACGCATCTCGGCAACCTCTACGAGGAAGCGGACGGCACACCCGGATTCTTCGATTCGCTCGCCAGGCAAGAGCCCGGCATATCGGAAGCGGCGTATCACATCTGCAATGCGCTGGACCCGAAAGTCCGGCGCGAGAATGACCGCGACTTGGTAGCGCATTACCGCAACGAGCTGAGAAAGCGCGGGATCGCGGTGCCGAGTCTTCACGAAATGATGCATCAATACACGGCGTTCCTGAGCCTCAATTTGATTACCTTCTATGTGAACCCCAACTACTACCAGACCGAGGCGTTCAACACGGCGCACGCCGTGCGCGCTGCCATGGCCATGCTCGACAACAATGTGTTCGATCTAGTCGAATGACATCGGCCACCTTGCCCCATCCACAATTGCCGCAAAGCGTCGCGGCCTGGAACGAACCATCGACGACATGGCAATTTATACTTGACGTAGATGAATCATCTAACGGTGACGCACCCTGCCATGATTACAAATCCATAAAATGTGGGGGATTTTGTCGCTTACTCTCTATCGTTGGCCCGTGTAGAACAAGGCCGCGCGAAAGAAGGAGATCGTTCAGCTTGTTGATGCGGTCATGACGGTTTTCGGCCATGGCGGTCATTGAAGGGATAGGATCAAGGCTCGCCCTATTCCTGCTCTTTCCCTTCCCGCCGCCGCAAGGAGTGCATTCGCAGGATCAAGTTCACGCGCAAGTTCCGGCGATAGAGGATCGAGAGGATCGGCCCATCGAGTTCCGGCCCTGCGGTTTCCAGGAATTGGCACAGTTGGACGTCACCCTCCCAAGCAGAGCGTGGGCGCACGCCGGTCAGCCCTTCCAATTCGTCGAGATATTCCTGCTCCAGACTGGTCTGACGCGCCGAAGTATCCATGGCGTATTTCAACGCGAGGCTGAGATCCTGCCGCCTGTAGTGTTGATAGTCATCCGTCGCCAGCATGTCGTCTACGACGGAAATCATGGCTTCCAGCAGCATACCGGCCCGGCCCGGCGCGGCAGGCGGCAGAGCGTAGTCCGGCAGTTCGATCCTGATGATCCGCGCAATGTCCTTGAGGGTATCGTCCATCGCCCTGGCATGCCATCCCAGGTACTCGTGATACTGGGCGTTGCCCTTGGGATGGGCAAGATCGTGCGCGATCTGAAGCGGCACCATCATGGCGAATGTTACCCAATGAAACGCGATCCGGTCTCGATCCAGCTTGATGCCGCCCATCTGGTGATAGAGATCGTAGAATTCCTCCAGATCCCCAATCTCTTCGATGCGATCGCGCGTACGCAGCGCCGCCATGTCGATGTGGCGGTCGCCGATGCAGGCGAGTTCAAGATCGACCATGCCCGTCAGCCGATCGCCGTCGAACAGAAACTGACCGGCATCGACAGTGATGACCGCCGGTCCTTCCTCGCAATCGGGGATGTTGCGATCGATCCATCGGCGAACAAACTCGACGTCCGGCGAAGGCAACCGATCACCATTGAGGTACAACTGCTCTATAGCGCGATAAGGCAACAGGCCGGCCTCCCGCCTGTCGTCGGAGTTCGGCGCGCCGATCGTCTCCAGGCGTTGCGGAGCAATCGCATGGATCTTGCGCATCTCATCGGCCAGTTGCTTGCGAAGCTGACCGCGAATGACGTCGCTTTCTGCGGTCGCGATGTTGGGACGGCCTGGAACCCGCTCCATGACGATCGCGGGGATCGCGGGGATGAATCCGAAGACCTTGGGGACCCGGATGCCCTCTTCGGCAAACACCGCCAGCACTTCAGCTTCGTAGGACAGCGGCATGGGCGGAAAGCTTGCGCCGCGTGCTCCGCGCACGTAAAGTTCCAGCCTAACCCCGTCCCTCTCGGCTAGGACGAACCAGGCTGGCCGCCAACGGCCTTGGCGGGATATTCTGACGACGGGCCCGATATTGGCCGCAATCCATTCAACGACAGCCGCTTCGCCTTCACCAGCTTCTATCGCTTCTGTCATGACTGCATAGGCGATGGCGTGCCATAGCCGCCTCCACCCATCCCACATTATTGATCGATACGATCTTGTATCGTTCTATAGTGCATTTGTCACCTATGAATGCGGGATCGGGGGCCCGGGCCTGGCAAGCTGTTGACGAGGTCGCGAGGCGTTGCTGCCATTTCGGCTGGCGGCGCCAATCGGAAGCAAAGCTAGCCTGCGGCTACAACTGAGGCTGGTTGGTGCGAAACGAGGCCAGAGCTATATCGATGATGCGCTTGACGTCGCTAAGGCGCGCATTGGAGTTGTCGCCGATGCGGCGGTAAACGAAGGGTGCAATCAATATATCGACCAGCAACCGGACATTGGTGCCTGCGGACAACTCTCCCCGCTCAATTGCGCGAACGATCACCTTTTCATAATCCAGTCGCGCCTTCCGCGCCACTTCGCGCCGTAAAGCCGCCAGCTTCGTGTCACGGATGGCTGCATTGAGAAAAGCCGCATAGACTTTTCCGTCATCGGGCCGATTGAGAAACCCAACGAGGCCCCGCAGCAGGACAGCGAGATCCTCACGCACCGATCCCGTATCCGGGTTGTTTTCCGGATATTCGATGTATGACAAAGCCTCGTAAATCAGAATCTCGCGTGACGGCCAACGGCGATAGATCGTCGCCTTACTGACACCTGTTGTCTCCGCCACCATATCGACGCTGATTCCGGAGACGTCGTGCTCGGCAATAAGC
>JAHFPT010000269.1 GCA_023266625.1 Novosphingobium sp.
GCCGCTCAAGCACGACCCGCGCTTCGTTGAGTGGCAGGCCATAGAACCGCGGGCCGTTTTCGCTGGCAAAGGCCTCCAGCCTGTCCAGCGCGCCATCTTCCTCGAACACCGTGGCATAGGCTTCGAGCGCATGCGGGGCGTTGAATATTCCCGCGCAGCCGCAGGCCGTTTCCTTGGTCTTGACTTCATGCGGCGCAGAATCGGTGCCGAGAAAGAATTTGGGCGAGCCGGAAGTTGCCGCCTTGCGCAGGGCCTGCCGGTGCACCTCGCGCTTGGCGATCGGCAGGCAATACATATGCGGGCGGATGCCGCCGGCAAACAACGCATTGCGGTTGATCTGGAGGTGATGCGGGGTGATCGTCGCCGCGACGTTTTCGCTCGCAGCGGCCACGAAATCCGCCGCATCTTTGGTGGTGATATGTTCGAACACCACTCGCAGCGCCGGAAAATCGCGCAGCGTCGGCACCAGCACCCGCTCGATGAACACGGCTTCGCGGTCGAATATGTCGACCTCCCCGCTTGTCACTTCGCCATGGACCAGCAGCGGCATGCCGATGTCCTGCATCCGCTCCAGAACCGGGTAGATCGCCCGGATCGCGGTGACGCCATGCGCGGAATTGGTCGTGGCATGGGCGGGATAGAGCTTGGCCGCAGTGAGCACCCCCAGCGCAAATCCCGCAGCAAGGTCGTCCGGATCGGTGGCGTCGGTCAGGTATAGCGTCATCAGCGGGGTGAACTTGCTACCCTGCGGCAGTGCCGCCATAATCCGCGCACGGTATTCGGCGACCTCGCCCGTCGTCGCGCAGGGTGGCGAAAGATTGGGCATGACGATTGCCCGGGCGAACTGGCGGGCGGTGTAGGGCAGCACGTCGGTCAGCATCGCTCCATCGCGCAGATGCACATGCCAGTCGTCGCCCTGTCGGATGACCAGGCGGCTTGGCTGGGCTGAAGATTCGGCGACGCTCATGCCACTCTCCTATGGCGCTTTGCCCGAATGGGAAGAGCGCATTTGCAATGCTCTCTTAATTTGCCGCTTTTCCCGCCGTTTACCCTATGAAGAAACCGCTGCGATCAGGGAATAAGCTGACCTTGCGTGGTTAACGCGATGTTAGCCATGCTCGGCTAGGAGCTGTTCAATGCGGCGCTTGGGCGGCTGCGCAATGGAAAGCATAAGCGATGAGCGACGTGAAGATCAGTGACGGCCAGGCCAGCGCGCAAGCCTTCGAGGATATGCGCGGCGCACAGCGCTTCACCCTGCTGATCCGCACCGCCAAGCTGGTCTGCGAAAGCGGCGAATTTCTCTGCATCATCCGCGATGTGTCCGAAACCGGCTTGCGGCTGCGGCTGTTCCACGCCCTGCCCGCCGATGCCCGCATGGCGCTCGAACTGGCCAATGGCGCAGTCTATTTCATCGAACGCGTCTGGGAACGCGACAGCCACGCCGGCTTTCGTTTTGCCGCGCCGATCGATGTTCAAGGCTTCATTGCCGAGGTCAGTCCCTATCCGCGCCGTCAGCTGCGGCTTCGAATGCAGTTTCCCGCCGTGCTGACTGCCGAAGCCCGGGCCAGCGTTGCCACAGTGCGCGATCTGTCGCCGCAGGGCGCACGGATCGAATGCGGGCGCTTCCTGGCGCTGGGTCAGCGCATCAAATTGCAGGGAGACCTCTTTCCGGCAATCCAGGCAAAGGTTTGCTGGCGGGCGGGCAGCGAATATGGCCTTGCCTTCGAGCAGGTGTTCACGCTCGAGGCGCTGGCCGTTCTCGCAGCCGAATTGCAGCATGTCGGCGCGACGACACCGCCCGCAGGTGAGCGACAGGTGACCTGGGCCGTCTAAACCGGGCGGAACAGCATCGCGTCACCATTCATGCAGTAACGCTTGCCGGTTGGGCGTGGCCCGTCGTCGAACACATGCCCCAGATGCCCGCCGCAGCGGGTGCAGTGCACTTCGGTTCGCGGGACGCCGACTTCCCAGTCCGTCGAGGTCTCGACCCCGCCGGGCAGCGGCCGGAAAAAGCTTGGCCAGCCTGTGCCACTCTCGAACTTGGTGTCAGACGAATAGAGCGGATTGCCGTCCGCCGCGCAGACAAATGTGCCCTTGCGGTGTTCGCCCAGCAGCGCTGAGCTGCCGGGCCGCTCGGTGCCCTTCTGGCGCAGGATGGTGAACTGCGCTGGCGTCAGGCGGCGGCGCCATTCCGCTTCGCTATAGCTGACCGGGAATGATCTTGCCTGGGCGGGCTTGCCGTTGCAAGCGGTGGCAAAGGGCAAAGCAGCCGAAGCGCCGAGCAGGGCAAGGAAGCGGCGGCGGGGAATTGATGGAACAGGCATGACGCGATCCTCGGGCGAGAGGGGGCTCGCCTACAGATCGCTATTCGCTCGACCAATGCAAGTGGTTACGCAGAACCTAGGCCGCCGCGTGGGCCGACTTTGCAGAAAGCCGGGCGAACAGACCCCGCTGCTTGGCCCTGCCGCCCGATGACCCCGATTTCATCACCCGCGTCCTGAACAGCCGCGCCCCGCCGCGAATCAGCAGGGCAACGCACAGCACCTGCCAGGCAAAGGCGGCGGCATGCGGCCACAGCGCCGGGCTCTGCGCTGCCCGCGCCAGCATCGCGTAAGGCGAGCTGAATGGCACCGCGATGGCGATCCATTCGTAAATGCTGCCCGGCGCGGCGACGGCATAGGCCGCGAGCATGAAGAAGACGATCTGGGCGAAACTTGCCGGCATCGACAGCGTCTGTACCTCGCGCACTGTCGAGGCCATCGAGCCGATAGCGAGAAACAGCGAGCCGATCAGCAGATAGGCCATGGCGAAATAGGCCACCCCCAGCGCGATGAACAGTGCCCAGCCGACCGCCGGTTCGGGCAGGACCGGCATGGCATTTCCGGCGACCAGCGCAAATGCGCCATAGGCGCTGGCCCAGACGGCAATGCCGACGAACGACACCGCCAGCATGGCGAACAGCTTGCCCAGGAACACCGCGTCCATCGGGATCGCCGCAGCGAGAATTTCAATGATCTTGTTGGCCTTTTCCTCGACCAGATTGGACAGCACCATGCCGGCCAGCAGCATGGTCAGCAGGAACAGCAACAGCTGCCCGGCCTGCGCCGTCATCACCTGGCCGTGGTGTTCCTGCGCGGTGCTCGAGGCGGTGGCGGCGAGGGCGACTGCGGGATAGTCCCTCGGCGCGCGGTCAAGCGCCTGCGCGGCCAGCATCGAGACCGGGCCCTGCCATTCGGCGATGCGCTCGGCGGTGCCGGTCAGCCGGGGTGCGGCAAGCGTGCCGGTCACCACGGCAGCCATATTGGCTCGCTTGGCAGCCAGCGCAGCCTGTGCGTCGAAGGCTTCGCCTGGCTTCAATTGTTTGAGCACAGACAGCTCGGGCAAGGCCTCGCCGACGCGCGGTGCCAGTGCGTCATAGGCATCTCTCATCGCCTGCGCATCGGCGGCCTGCATGGCAATGCCGAGCACCGGCCGGTCGGCAGCGGCCTGCACCCGCTGACCGATGCCGCCGGCAAAGCCGCCGACCAGCACCGGGAACAGCGGGCCGAGCAGGAAGAAGATGAAGCTGCGGCTGAACAGGATCGCGGTGAAATCGCGCCGGGCGATGACGTAGGCGGCTTGCCAGGTTGAGAGGCGTCCGTTGATTTTATTACTGCTCATCACTTCGCCTCCTCGCCATTGTTCTCAGCCAGCGCCCGCGCCGCCGCTTCGCCGGCGATGTGGACGAAGGCATCGTGCAGCCCGGCGCGTTCGATCGACAGCGAGAGGATACCCGCCTCGCCCTCGATCAGCGCGCGCAGCAGCGGTTCGACGCCGCTCTCGGGCAGCGAGAACAGCCAGTAATGGCCCTCATGGCGCGCATCGGCGGGCAGGGCCCCCCGCCAGATTCCGTCCTGCACCCGGGTTTCCAAACGCACCTGCGGGCGGATGCGATCACGCGCGACATCGACTGGCCCGGCAAAGGGCACCTTGCCCCCGGCAATGATCGCCACTTCGTCGCACAATCGCTCGGCATGGGCGATGACATGGGTTGAGAAGATCACCGTTGTGCCCTTGGCCGCAAGCGCGCGGATCATCACTTCGAGCTTGCCCTGGTTGATCGCATCGAGGCCCGAGAACGGCTCGTCGAACACTACCAGCTGCGGCTCGTGCACCAGAGTGCCGAGCAGCTGCACCTGCTGCGCCATGCCCTTGGACAGCTGGCGGATCTGGCGATCCACGGCATAGCCGAGGCCGTGTTCTTCAAGCAGCGCCTTGCCGCGTTTGCGCCCCTCGGCGAGCGGCAGGCCGCGCAGAGCGCCGACGAATGCGATGGCCTCATAGGCCTTCATCGAAGGATAGAGCCCGCGTTCTTCGGGCAGATAGCCGATGGCATGGGCCACATCGTGCGGGCGTTCGGCGCCGAGCACGCGGCGGGTGCCTTCATCCGGATCGATGATGCCGAGCAGCATGCGCAAGGTCGTGGTCTTGCCCGCGCCATTGGGGCCGAGGATGCCGTAGATCGCGCCTTCCGCGACGGTCAGGTCCACGCCGTCGACGGCGGTGAAACCGTCGAACCGCTTGACGAGGCCGCGCGCCTCGATGGCGAGTGAGCTAGTGGCGGGTTTTGTGGCCATGCCGGACTCATTGCCCGCCACGCGCCATTCTCCTAGGTCTATCTTCATGGGTAAGGGCGATTAACCAGCCCAAGTGAACGGGAGCAACAGGAAGTTTGGTTAACGCAGCGGTAATCACGCGGTTGAAAGCGGATCTTGAGGCCGAGGCCGCGCGCCTTGGCTTCGTCGCCGTTGGCATTGCCCCGGCGGCGGCGGACGCGAGGGCGGCGGCGCGGCTGGACGTGTGGCTGGGCGAGCATATGCACGGTTCGATGGACTGGATGGAGGCCCGCGCCCACCATCGCCGCAGCCCGCAAGGCCTCTGGCCCGAGGCGCAAAGCGTGATCGCGCTGGGGATGAGCTATGCCCCTGCTGCCGATCCGCTGGCGCTGGCGGCGCACCCCGAGGTCGGCCGGATTAGCGCCTATGCGCAAGGCGCGGACTATCACGATGTGGTCAAGAAGGCGCTGAAAGCACTGGCGCGCGGGCTGGTAGCGGAGGCAGCGCAGCGCGGGCTTGAGGACGTCGGTGTCAAGGTCTTCACCGATACGGCTCCGGTGATGGAAAAGCCGCTGGCCGCCGCCGCTGGGCTTGGCTGGCAGGGCAAGCACAGCAACCTCGTCAGCCGGACGCATGGCTCCTGGCTGCTGCTCGGCGAAATTTACACGACGCTGCCCTTCGCGCCGGATGCGCCGGGCGAGGATCACTGCGGCTCGTGCAACGCCTGCCAGACTGCCTGCCCGACACAGGCCTTCCCCGCGCCCTACCGCCTCGATGCCCGGCGCTGCATTTCCTATCTCACCATCGAGCACAAAGGCCCGATCCCGCATGAATTCCGCAAGGCGATCGGCAACCGTATCTATGGCTGTGACGATTGCCTGGCGGTCTGCCCGTGGAACAAGTTTGCGAGTGCCGCGCAGGCGAACAAGGCGTTTTTGCCGCGCGCTGAATTTGCCGCGCCAAGGCTGGCGGAACTGCTGGCATTGGATGACGCCGGGTTCCGGCGGCTGTTTTCCGGCTCGCCGATCAAGCGCATCGGGCGCGACCGGTTCGTGCGCAATTGCCTTATTGCGGCGGGGAATAGCGGGGATTTGGAGTTTCTGGGGGCGGTGCGGGCGTTGCTGGCGGATGCCGATCCGGTGGTGGCCGAGGCTGCGCAGTGGGCGACCGCCATGTTGGGATAATGTATATCACACGAAGCCACGAAGAGGCGGTGCCTGCGGCAAAGCCGCTCACT
>JAHFPT010000270.1 GCA_023266625.1 Novosphingobium sp.
AATGGGCGCGCAGCGTCATGCACGAGATCTATCGGCCGCTGTTCCTCAACCGCGCGCCGATCCAGTTCACCAGCCGCCGCAGCGCCGAGCTGATCAAATATGCCGCCAACGCCTTCCTCGCGACCAAGATCACCTTCATCAACGAGATCGCCGACCTGTGCGAGAAGGCCGGCGCCGATGTCCAGGATGTCGCGCGCGGGGTCGGGCTCGACAACCGCATCGGCTCCAAGTTCCTCCACGCCGGCCCAGGCTATGGCGGCAGCTGCTTTCCCAAGGATACGCTGGCCCTGCTCAAGACCGCCGAGGACCACGACAGCCCGCTGCGGATCGTCGAGGCGGTGGTCAAGGTCAACGAGCACCGCAAGCGCGCCATGGGCCGCAAGGTGATCGAGGCCTTGAGTGTCGGGGGGGGTGGCGGCAACGGCGAGGACGTCCGGGGCAAGCGGGTGGCGCTGCTGGGGCTGACCTTCAAGCCCAATACCGACGACATGCGCGATGCCCCCTCGCTCGCCATCGCCCAGACCCTGATCGACGCCGGCGTCGAAGTATCGGCCTATGATCCCGAAGGCATGGAACTGGCCGGCCCGATGATGCCCGGCGTGGTCATGCTGGGCGACCCTTATGCTGCGATCGAAGGCGCGGATTCGGTGGTCATCGTCACCGAATGGGATACGTTCCGCGCGCTCGATTTTGCCCGCATCAAGCAGCTCGCCCGCAGGCCGCTGCTGATCGATTTGCGCAATATCTATGACCCGGAAGAAATCCGCGCTGCCGGGTTCACTTATATCGGCATCGGGCGGGGCTGAGGGGTGATGCGCCAAACCTGACTTACTTCCCCCAAGCCCGCTTATCCTGAGCTTGTCGAAGGACTGTCCTTGTTCTTGAGGCTGAGCACTGAGGTCCGAAGAAAAGAGCAGTGCTTCGACAAGCTCAGCATAGACGGGTTTGGGTGATGCAGGCTCTGTGTAACCAATCTATCCCGCCGTAACGCCCGCATCGATATTGATGCAGGCCCCATGATAGCCGCGCGCCGCATCGGTCGCGAGGAAGGCGACGCATTCGGCGACATCCTCGATTGCGCAGAGTTCGGGCCGGGCCGAACCGATGCGCATGATCAGCGACATGTCGCAGTCCGCCAGTCGGCTCATGCCCTGGGTCAGGGCGGTCATCATCCCTCCGGGTGCGACCGCGTTGAAGCGGATCGGCGCATGGCTGTATTCCATCGCCAGCGCCTTGGTCATGTTGGTCAGCCCCGATTTTGTCGCGCAATACGCCGCGAAATAGGCCTGGCCCTTAAAGGCGGCGCAGGAAGTGACATTGACCACCGCGCCCCGCGCTTCGAGCAAATGCGGGATCGCCGCGCGGATCGTGAAGAACGGCGCTTCGAGATTGACCGCCATGGTCAGATCCCATTCCGCGTCGGTGATCTCGGTGGTGCGGCCCGGCAGCATGACCCCGGCGATGTTGCACAGCGCATCGAGCCTGCCGAATTCCGCCACCGTGCGCTCCACCGCCGCGCGGCAGTTGTCGCGACTCGCGAGGTCGAGCGGCAGCACCAACGCCTTGCGGCCCATTGCCCGGATTGCCTGCGCGGTTTCCTCCAGCCTGGCCTCGGCAATATCGACCAGGGCGACATCTGCGCCCACTTCAGCCAGCCTTATCGCAGTCGCCTGGCCCAGCCCGGCCGCCGCGCCGGTGACCAGCGCGACTTTGCCGGTCATGTCCGATGGTACCATCATCCGCGCCTAGCTCCGCTCCGCTTTCAGAGTGCCGCATCGATGTCGCGGCTTAGGGTGCGGCGATAATCGGCCTTGCCGCCAGCGTAAAGCCGGGAGCCCTGCAACCGATCGATCTTTATGAACTATTTGGAAAGGCTTTGCTGGCTTTATGTCGGCAACCGCAATTTGCGGGACACGGGGAATGGGGCGATGACCATCCTGACTATTCGCAAGCACAAGCGCTTTGCCATGAAGCAGGCTGCGCGTTTGCTGTGCGCCGACAACCGGCCCTGCGCAGGATTGCTGTTCGAAGTTTCGCTCGACGGGTGCCGGTTGGCCATTGCCGACTGCGACGGCTTTGCGATCAACCAACCCGTAACGGTTGCAATCGAGGGCTTTGCCAAGCTCAAGGCGCAGGTGCGCTGGGCAGGCAATGGCAGTGTCGGCCTGCGCTTCGATCATCCCCTGCACACCGCCGAACTCGACGAACTGCTGCAAACCTGCCGCCCGGAGCAAGACAGCGGCGCGGCAATGCGCGGCTACGGGACTTGAAATCTCTTTAAAGACTGCGGTGCGTCGCGTCGCATAGCGCGCCATTCTTGCTCTGCTTGCAGCCACAAAAATAAACCGTCTTGGCTTCCTCCGCCTTGAACTGCTGGGGAGAAAACTCGCTCCCCTTGTGACTGCCGTCGCAAAACGGCTGGCTGGAGCTCTGGCCGCAGGCGCACCACCAGTAGCTTTTGCCTGCCTCAACTTCGACGGCATAGGGCGCTTTTTGCGGCATTTCGGGTGTCGGCATGGCTTCTCTCCTTAAATTCTCAACGATTACGCCGCCTGCCTTGCCCTCGCCCGTTCGATCAGTTCGGGCAGGCCAACCTCGGCCAGCGCTACCCGCTGAAGCGCGCGGGCGCCGCCGCTGGGGTCGGAATGTTCGGTGCGGGCGTGCTGGACCGCCAGATTATCGAGCATCAGCAGATCGTCAAGCTGCCACCAATGCACGAAACGGCGATCTTGCGCATATTGGTCCGCGAGCAATTCCGCGATCAGCGTCTTGCTGCGTACCTCGTCAACTTCGAGAATGCGGTCGGCGTGGTGTTCGGTGCAGAGCAGCAGCGGCTTGCCGGTGCGCGGATGGGTGAAGCGCAGGGGATGATCCGCGACGAAATCGGGCCAGCCATATTCGGGCATGTTCGAGACATACAAATGCCGCAGGGTCAGCCCAGCAAGCTCTTCCTTCCTTGCTTCGGATAGCTTGTTCCAGCCATTCACATTGCTGACGAAAGTCGTCGAGGTTCCCGCTGGCGGCACTTCGACGGCATGCAGGCAGATGCCCTTGATCGGCACATCGGTATAGGTCAGGTCGGAATGGAACGGCAGCTGCATGCTGCCCGCCGCCTCGTCGTTCTTCAGCACCGAGACAAAATTGTCCGGCCCGGAATTGCTCACCGGCCCGGGCGGTCCGAACCAGCTGGCGATCTCGACATGGCGCTGCGGCGCGATCCGCCCGCCGCCGCGAAACAGCAAGATCTGATATTGATCATAAGCCGCGCGCAGTGCCGCGATCTCATCGGCACTGCCGCCGTTCTGGGTATCGAAGCCGAGCACTTCGACACCGAAATCCGGATGGAGTGGACGGAATTCCATAGTGCTACTCCCCTTCCCACCGCTGAATCAGGCCGCAAACTCTTCAAGCTGGAGTATCTTCGAGCCGAGCGGCGGATAGCCCGCGACCTCGTTCTGCGTGAAATAGATCGTCCGCTCGAAGGCCTGATCCGGCCTTATGGCAAAGCGGGTTGCACCATCGCCGATAAGATCGAAGCCCTTGCTGCGCAGGGTATCGGCTGCCGCCTTGGCAGAGCGGACCTTGAAAGTGAGGCAATAGATACCCTGGGTTTCGCGCAGATGCCGGGCAAGCTCACTATCCACCACCGAAGGAACCATCGCCTCGATTACCGCATCGCCCATGTTGAACGACACGCATTCCGCATCCTCGCCGGGCAAAGTGCGGCTGCCGATTTCGGGCCATTCGAGCCTCTGCGCGAAACACGCGCGCGCAACATCGAGCGAGGGAGCCGATACCCCGATCGATTGCAGTCCCTCGATCCCGAGCGGATGGTCGTCGCGCCAGCGCATCGGGTTCCAGCCGGACAGCAGGCGCGGATCGTTGGGCAGATCCTGCGCCAGGATTTCAAGCCGCACACCCAGCGCCTGTTTGCGCCCGACCAGGAAATAAGTGTTCTCCATGCCCGGATCGTAGTGCAGCTTGAAGTCCTTCGCCTCGAACCAGGCCGCCGTCTTCTTGAGGTCGGCAACCTTGAGCGCGACGCCAAGCCAGCGGTTCGGCCCGGCGCTGCGCCGCAGCATCTCGCCCGTGGGCGATACCGCCGTCTGTCCGGGGCCTGCGGGCGCGATCGGGATTACCATGGTATCGCCGATCATCATCAGCGACTCTTCGCGGTCGAGACCGGTGTTCTCGGTTTCGGGGGTTATCAGGATCTCATAAATCGTTTCGGCACCGAACGTGTCCGTCACCCACGCATCGCAGGGCTTGCGGTCCGCATTGTCGGCAATCGCCCAGCTGACGTGGGCAAGCGGCATTTGGGCCATCCTCAATTCCCGTTCTTCTTATGACTCAGGCGATCAGCCTCAACTTTTCCGCAGCATCTGTCCAGAGCGGGTTATCCTCATGGGCATTCCAATAGTCGACATTGAGCGAAATCTGGTCGGCCAGCCCAGCCCATGCTGATCGAGCACGCCGCGATAGTCGGGGGTCGAGGCTTTAAGCCGGGCGGCAAGACCGACGAGATCGCGGGTCGGGGCGGAGGAAAGAGCTGGCACTGCATTCAAGCCGATGAAGCCTGCTCCAACGCCCTCCCCAGCCGCCTCAAACCCTCATCGATCTGGTCCATGGCCATCTCGCCGTAAGACAGGCGCAGGTGGCGGGTCAGCGTGTCCGGCTCCGCAGCGAAGTAGGGTCCGGGAATGAACGACACGCCTTCCCGCTCTCCGGCATCCAGCGCTGCCTCAACCTCGCAGCCTGCTAGTTCCAGCCAGACGAAGAAACCGCCTTCCGGTACATCCCAACGAGCGAGGCCACGGCAATGGCGTTCGAGCCCCGCCAGCATCGCGTCGCGCTTGCGCCGGTAGTGTTCGGTCACCCGGGCAACATGGGGGTCGAATATCCCGCCTTCGATGAAACGGACAGTTGCGCGCTGCAACAGGGGACTGATGCCAAGATCGGTCCGCACACTGGCCAGCGCGGCGGCGATGGCGGGATCCGCAGCGGCCCAGCCGGTGCGGATCCCCGGCGCGATGGTCTTGCTGAACGAGCCGAGGTGGATCGTGCGCTCCGGATCGAGCGCGAGGAACGGTGGCGGCACTTTGCCGAAGCGGATGGCGCTGTAGGTGTGATCCTCGACCACCAGCATTCCGTGCCGCTCGGCCAGCAGCATCACTTCGCGCCGCCGCTCGAGGCTCAGAATTGTCGCGGTGGGATTGTGACATGTGGGGATGGTATAGAGCAGTTTGACGCGGCGATTGTTCCGTTCCAGCTCCTCCAGCACTTGCGCCAGCCCTTCGGGATCGAGACCCTGGGAATCAACCGGTGCGGCGACGATCTCGGCTCCCATCAGCCGGAAAGCCTTGAGCGCGCCGGGATAGGTCGCGGCTTCGGCTACGACCACATCGCCCGGATCGATCATCGCGGTGGCAACGAGGCCGATGGCTCCAGCGCTGCCATTGGTGAGGACAATACCCTCGGCCGAGACCGTTGCCCCTTCCCCGGCATGGCGCTCGGCAACCAATTCGCGCAGGCGTAAATCGCCCTGTTCGTATCCATAGCCGAGCGCGCTGTCTTCGTTGCCCGTAAGTATCTCATTGAGAATTTGGCCGAGTTCCGCCGCCGGATGCAGCGCTGGATCGGGTAGTCCGCCGCCGAACCGGATCATGCCCGGCGCGCCGATGTGCCTCAGGCCGTGTCCGGGCATTCCACTGGCGGCGACCCGCTGGCTCAAAAGGCTGCTGATATCCATCGACCACTCCCCGGAAAAGTCAGCCCCTGATTACGCGCGATGCGGCCCGGCAACAATGCTGCC
>JAHFPT010000271.1 GCA_023266625.1 Novosphingobium sp.
TCATCCGACCGAGCCTTCCAAGGAGATGCCTAAAAGCTTCTGCGCTTCCACAGCAAATTCCATCGGCAGCTGCTGCAGCACCTCTTTCGCGAAGCCGTTGACGATCAGCGCCACGGCCTCTTCCTGCCCCAGCCCGCGCTGCATGGCGTAGAACAGCTGGTCGTCGGAAATCTTGCTGGTGGTCGCCTCATGCTCGATCTGCGCGCTGGGGTTGCGCACTTCGATATAGGGCACGGTATGCGCGCCGCAGTCGCTGCCCAGCAGCAACGAATCGCACTGGGTGAAATTGCGCACATTCTCTGCATTGGCACCGACCCGGACCAGCCCGCGATAGGTGTTGCTGCTTTTGCCCGCGCTGATGCCCTTGCTGATGATCGTTGACCGGCTGTTGGTGCCGTTGTGGATCATCTTGGTGCCGGTGTCGGCCTGCTGGTAATTGTTGGTGACCGCGACCGAGTAGAACTCGCCGACTGAGTCCTCGCCATTGAGCACGCAGGAGGGATATTTCCAGGTGATCGCGCTGCCGGTTTCGACCTGGGTCCAGCTGACTTTCGAGCGCTTGCCCTGGCACAGCGCGCGTTTGGTGACGAAGTTGTAGATGCCGCCCAGCCCTTCCGCATTGCCGGGATACCAGTTCTGCACAGTCGAATATTTGATCTCGGCGTCATCCAGCGCGACCAGTTCCACGACCGCCGCATGCAGCTGGTTCTCGTCGCGCATCGGCGCGGTGCAGCCTTCTAGGTAGCTGACATAGCTGCCCTTCTCGGCGACGATCAGCGTGCGTTCGAACTGGCCGGTGTTCTCGGCATTGATGCGGAAATAGGTGGAGAGCTCCATCGGGCAGCGCACGCCCTCGGGGATGTGAACGAAGGTGCCATCGGAAAACACCGCGCAGTTGAGCGCGCTGAAATAATTGTCATGCATCGGCACGACCCGGCCCAGCCACTTCTTCACCAGCTCGGGATATTCGCGAATCGCCTCCGAAATCGAACGGAAGACAACACCCGCCTCCTCAAGCTCCCTGCGGAAGGTCGTGGCGACCGAAACCGAATCGAACACCGCATCCACCGCGACCTTGCGCGCACCTTCCACCCCGGCCAGCACCTTCTGCTCTGCAATCGGGATGCCCAGCTTCTCATAAACACGCAGGATCTCGGGATCGACCTCGTCAAGGCTGCCCAGCTTCGGCTTGGCCCTGGGCGCGGCGTAGTAATAGGCGTCCTGATAATCGATGGCGGGGACATTGAGCTTGGCCCAGTCGGGCGGGGTCATCGTCAGCCAGTGGCGATAGGCTTTCAGCCGCCATTCGAGCATCCATTCGGGCTCGTTCTTCTTGGCGCTGATGAAGCGGACGGTGTCCTCGCTGAGGCCCTTGGGGGCGAAATCGGTTGCGATATCCGACGACCAGCCGTGTTCGTAATCCGCGACACTTGCCGCAGCTTCGCGCGCAGCCTGATCCTTCTGTTGCGTTTCAGTCATGGCTTACACCGCACATAGAGCGCGTGATCCTCGCCCTCGCCGACGCCGAGCACCGTCCCGTTTTCCAGCAGGGCCAGCCGCGAGACATTGTCGTAACGCGACGAGCCACTGGTGACGCGGCCGCCGGCAATGATCTCGTCCTTACCCTGGACCGAAACATAGCGGACAGCCATGCGCGTTGAGTAATCCTGGATGAAGCGTTCCCCGATCAGGATATTGGCGTCGTCCGGCGGCCCCGGCGCGCATTGCTCGGCGGTCAGACTCCAGTGACCCTGGAATCCCTTGGGAATGGTGCGGAGCTCTGCTGCCGAAGCAGTGGCGGGCACCATGAGCACCAACAAGATAGAGCCGAGTCGCTTCATTGCGCGAGACTCGTAAGATTGATCCCCGCCAGCGCTCCGCGCAGCGCCGCATTCACCACTGGCCAGTGCGGCTTGACCTGACAGGCCGCTTCCAGCCCGCAATCGTGCTTGCCCAGCTCGACGCAGGCGGTCAGCGCGATCGGGCCTTCGACCGCCTCGACAATATCGGCCAGAGTGATCGCTGCCGCCGGGCGCGCGAGTTTGAGGCCGCCGCCGACACCGCGCGAGGAGCGCAGCAGACCCGCCGCAGTCAACCGACTGACCAGCTTCTGCACGGTCGGGGCGGGAAGCCCGGTTTCCTCCGCCAGCTGCCCCGCGTTGACGCGCGCCCCATTTATTCCACGGCTGCCACAATGCCGCGCGGCGGCGGCCATGGTGACGACAGCATAATCGGCCATGCTGGAAAGGCGCATTGGCTTGGTCCCGGTTAAATCGGAGTGATTCGTTCCGGTTTTACCTAATCGCGCGGCGGCCCGATTTCAACCAGTCCCATGACAAAAAAGGGGGGCGACAAAAAAGGGCGGCCCCCCGTGAACCGGGGAGCCGCCATAAAGTCGAGAACTCGTTGCAAAAAGCCACGAGCCCTTCGGGTCGCACGACTCACCTAGGCCTGCCTGCGCTGAAAAAATTGTATGGAATCGCCATTTTTTAGGTTTAATCGATTGCAATATTGGGGTTTTTAACCATATCCGTTCACACGACGCCTGTCGCCAGCCAGCTTCATGCGTCGCCACAGGGCCGGGTTTGCCATTGGGCCAAGCTTTGCCATTGGCCCCAGGCTTTGCCATAGGCAGCAGCGCATGTTCTATTCGCTGATCCGCCCGGCCCTGTTCACAATCGAAGCCGAACGCGCACACGCTCTGGCGCTGGCGGCGCTGAAGCTGCTGCCGAAGGGCAAACCGCCGCGGGCCGATGGTCCGCTGGCTACCAGCATCGCCGGTCTCACTTTCCCCAATCCGCTTGGCCTCGCAGCAGGGTTCGACAAGGACGCCCAGGTTCCCGATGCCGCGCTCGGCCTCGGCTTTGGCTTTGCCGAGGTTGGCTCGATTACGCCGCTGCCGCAGGCGGGCAATCCCCGCCCGCGCCTGTTTCGGCTCAAAGAAGACCGCGCGGTGATCAACCGCATGGGGTTCAACAATGGCGGCGGCGCGGCGGCGGCCCAGAGGCTGAAGGCGCGGCTGCTGGCGCGGCGCGGAAGACCGGGGATCGTCGGGGTCAATGTCGGTGCCAACAAGGATTCGCCCGATCGCATTGCCGACTATGCCGCGATGGCGCGGCTGATGGCACCGCTGGCGGGCTATCTCGCGGTCAATGTCTCCAGCCCCAACACGCCCGGCCTGAGGGCATTGCAGGACAAGGGTGCACTGGCCGCGCTGCTCGATGCGGTTCTGGCAGCGCGGGGTGCAGACGGTCCACCGGTGTTTCTCAAAGTCGCGCCGGACCTCGATCCTGCGGATATCGGCGACATTTCACGAATTGCCATCGACAAGGGGCTGGGTGCGCTGATCGTCTCGAATACCACCATCTCCCGCCCGCCACTGCGCTCGCGCCACCGCGAGGAAGCAGGCGGCCTGTCGGGCGCACCCTTGCGCGATCTCGCCCAGCAGCGGCTGCGCGACTTCCGCAAGGCGACCGGCGGCGCGATCCCCCTGATCGGGGTCGGCGGCATTGCCAGCGCTGAGGACGCCTGGGCGCGCATCCGTGCCGGGGCGAGCCTGGTCCAGCTCTACAGCGCCATGGTCTATGAGGGACCGGGGATCGCACGCCAGATTACACGCGGGCTTGAGGCACTGATGCGGCAGGGCGGCTTTGGCTCGATTGCCGAAGCGGTGGGAAGCGAATAGGCTTGGCCACAATGCCGCGCCGCGCGTTCTTCATCCTCTGCCTGCTGCTCGGGCCACCCGCCCTGGCGCGCGGCACTGCGCCGCCGACACACTACGACCAAGGCCCCTCGACTTCGGCCCACAGGGCCGAAGTTTATCCCGAGCCCGTCGAGGGGCTCGGGACAGGCATGGTCAGCGCCGCCGATCCGCGCGCGGCGCTGGCTGGCACGGAAA
This sequence comes from Novosphingobium sp., assembly GCA_023266625.1. Classification (GTDB taxonomy): domain Bacteria; phylum Pseudomonadota; class Alphaproteobacteria; order Sphingomonadales; family Sphingomonadaceae; genus Novosphingobium. Next base: position 3,899 of record JAHFPT010000271.1, read on the forward strand.
TGCTGCGCGCCGGGGGCAGTGCCATTGACGCCGCGCTCGCCACCCTGCTGGCCTTGACCGTCGTCGAGCCGCAAAGCTCGGGGATCGGCGGCGGCGGCTTTCTGGTCACGGCTGACGGCAAGGGCCATGTCGAAACCATCGACGGGCGCGAGACCGCACCTGCTGCGGCCACGCCGCGCTGGTTCGAGATGAATGGCCAGTTCCTCTCGACGCCCCAGGCGATCCCCGGCGGGCTGAGCGTTGGCGTGCCCGGCAATGTCGCGCTGATGGCTGCTGCGCACCGGCGGCACGGGAAACTGCCATGGCGGCGGCTGTTCGCCCCGGCGATCCGCCTGGCGCAGGACGGTTTTCAGGTGACGCCTAGGTTCAACCGGTTCCTCGCACAGTATCAAGTCGATGCCAGCCTCCCGCCCGAGCAGCGCCAGCTGCACTATCTCGCGACCGGCGGCAGCGCCCTCTCCCCCGGGTCGCGCGCGCTCTATTATGCCGGGGATGGCAGTCCGCTGCCGGTCGGCACGGTGATCCGCAACCCAGCGCTGGCGGCCTTCATGCAAACACTCGCCAACACGGGTCCGCGCGCCTTCTACACCGGCAGCAATGGTGCCGCGATTGCCCGCGCTGTCTCCACCGCGCCGCGCAACCCGGCACCGATGACCATGGCCGACCTCGCCGCCTACAAGGCCCGCCCGCGAGATGCGGTCTGCGCCACTTATCGGGCCTATCGCCTCTGCGGCATGGGGCCGCCCTCTTCGGGCGCAACGACAGTTTTCGGCATTCTCGGCCTGCTCGAACGCTTCGACATGGCAGCGCTGGGCAAGGATTCACCCACAGCCTGGCACCTCATCGCCGAGGCCGAGCGGCTGACCTATGCCGACCGCGAGCGCTATCTTGCCGACGCGGATTTCGCGAACGTGCCGGTGGCCGGATTGCTCGCGCCGGATTATCTCGCCGCGCGCTCGCAGCTGATCGCCGCCGACCACTCAATGGCCGAGGCCGCGCCCGGCACTCCCGTCGGCGCGCCGCTGGCGCAGGCCGATACGCTGACGGCAGATGTCCCTTCCACTTCGCATTTCGTCGCCATCGACCGGCGCGGGCAAGTGGTCAGCCTGACCTCGACCATCGAAAGCAGCTTCGGCTCGGGGCTGATGGTGAACGGCTATTTCCTCAACAACGAGCTGACCGATTTCAGCCTGGTGCCCGAGCAGGGCGGCAAGCCGGTGGCCAACCGCGTCGAGGCGAACAAACGCCCGCGCAGTTCGATGAGCCCTACTCTGGTTTTTGCGCCCGATGGCAAGCTGCGTCTCGCCATCGGCGCGGCGGGCGGTGCGACTATCCCGGCGCAGGTGGTCAAGGCCATCATCGGAGTGATCGACTGGCAGCTCTCCGCCCAGGACGCGATCGCCCTGCCAGTAATCTTCGCGCCGGGAGGGAGCGCGGTGTTTGTCGAACAAGGCAGCGCTCTTGAAGCGATGATCCCGGCGCTCAGGGCGCTCGGCCATAGCGCGGTTACGCCCCGCGCCATGCCGCTCAAGGCCAATGCGGTGGAAGTCGTCGATGGCCATTTGCGCGGCGCTGCCGATCCGCGCAGCGAGGGGCGCGCCGTCGCCGAATAGAGTCTTTGCCACTGCCGTGGAAACGCCCTGACTTGCTGAAATGGCCATCCGGCCCTAAACCCGCGCCAGGGCATGGCGAGGGGCGAGGCAGAGGACGTGCAGCTTTCCGATTTCGACGCCGCCAGCAATCTCGTTTCGCTGTTTTTTGCCCGCGCCGCCGAGCTGGGTGACAAGCCGTTTCTCTGGGCCAAACGCGAGGGCAAATGGCAATCACAGAGCTGGGCACAGGCAGCGCAGCAGGTTTGCCTGGTTGCCGAAGCCTTGCGCGGTCTGGGCCTGGCGGACGGC
>JAHFPT010000076.1 GCA_023266625.1 Novosphingobium sp.
GGCGGGATCGGCATGTCGGGCATTGCCGAGGTGATGCACAATCTCGGCTATTCGGTGCAGGGCTCGGATATCGCCGAGGGCTATGTCGTCGAAGGCCTCAGGAAACGCGGCATCAAGGTGATGATTGGCCATGCTGCCGGGAACCTTGGCGATGCCGCCGTGGTGGTCACTTCGACAGCGGTAAAGCGTGTCAATCCCGAAGTCGCCGCTGCGCTGGAAGCGCGCATTCCCGTGGTGCGCCGTGCGGAAATGCTGGCCGAGCTGATGCGGCTGAAAAGCACAGTCGCGGTCGCCGGAACCCACGGCAAGACCACCACCACCAGCATGATCGCCGCGCTGCTCGACGCCGGCGGCATCGATCCCACCGTGATCAACGGCGGCATCATCAACTCCTATGGTTCCAACGCCCGGCTTGGCGCGAGCGAATGGATGGTGGTCGAGGCCGACGAGAGCGACGGCAGCTTCCTGCGGCTCGACGGCACCATCGCCGTCGTCACCAATATCGATCCCGAACATCTCGATCACTATGGCAGCTTCGATGCGGTGAAAGAGGCCTTCGTCGAATTCATCGAGAATGTGCCGTTTTACGGCGCGGCGGTGCTCTGCATCGATCATCCCGAAGTGCAGGCGGTGATCCCCAGGGTGCGCGACCGGCGGGTCGTCACCTATGGCTTCTCCGCCCAGGCCGATGTGCGGGGCGATAATGTGACCCCGGTGCCGGGCGGCAATCGCTTCGATGTTGTGATCCGCCAGCGCGACGGCAACTCGCGCCGCATTGAGGGCATCGAATTGCCGATGCCCGGCCGCCACAATGTCCAGAATGCATTGGCGGCGGTCGCCGTGTCGGTCGAAATGGGTTGTGCGGACGCAGTGATCCAGACTGGTTTCGCCAAGTTTACCGGGGTCAAGCGGCGCTTCACCAAGGTTGGCGAGGTCGGCGGGGCTTCGATCATCGACGATTACGCGCACCACCCGGTCGAAATCCGCGCGGTGCTCTCAGCCGCGCGCGAAGGGGTTAAGGGCAAGGTGATCGCCGTGGTCCAGCCGCACCGCTTCACCCGGCTGCGCGACCTGATGGAAGATTTCCAGACTGCGTTCAACGATGCCGATATTGTCTATGCCGCCCCGGTCTATCCGGCGGGCGAGCAGCCGGTTTCCGGCGTGGATTCTGCGGCATTGGTGGCGGGATTGAAGGCGCGCGGCCACCGCTCGGCGCAAGTTATCGGCGGGGCGGAAGCGCTGGCACAGGTCCTGGCGGAGGTGCTGGAAGCGGGCGACATGGTCGTCTGCCTCGGCGCGGGCGACATCACCAAATGGGCTGCGGGGCTGGCCGATGCAGTTGCCCAAGTGGTTTCTGGGCGGAGGGTGGCATGATGGCCGACACCCTCCCCCGGGTTGCAGGAAAGCTCACCCACAACGCCCCGCTCGCCCCGCTGGTTTGGTTCAAATCCGGCGGTGCGGCGGAGTGGCTGTTCGAGCCGAAAGACCTTGCCGACCTCAAGACCTTCCTGCGCGACCTCGATCCGCAGGTGCCGGTGATGGCGCTTGGCCTCGGCTCGAACCTCATCGTCCGCGATGGCGGCGTGCCTGGTGTGGTGGTGCGGCTGGGCAAGGCCTTTGCCAAGGTTGAACGCGTCGATGACACCACACTCAACTGCGGCGGCGGAGCGTCTGGCATTCTCGTCTCCTCCAACGCGCGCGATGCCGGGATTGCCGGACTCGAATTCCTGCGTTCGATCCCGGGGACGGTCGGCGGCTTCGTGCGGATGAACGGCGGGGCCTATGGCAGCGAAGTCAAGGATATCCTCGTCGATTGCGATGTCTTGACGCGTTCGGGCGATCTGGTGACGCTGCCGGTTGGGGCGCTGCATTACACCTATCGCCATTCCGGCCTGCCCGAAGGTGCGATCGTCGTCGCTGCCCGCTTCCGAGGCCGTTCTGGTGAAGCGGCAGCAATTCAATCCGAAATGGACCGCATCTCTGCCAGCCGCGAAGCCTCGCAGCCGCTGCGCAGCAAGACCGGCGGTTCGACCTTCAAGAATCCTCGCCCAGAAATTTCAGGGGGAAAGAAGGCCTGGGAGCTGGTCGACGCGGCGGGCTGCCGGGGGCTGGTCAAAGGCGGGGCGCTGGTCAGCGAGAAGCACACCAATTTCCTGATCAACACTGGCGAGGCCACCAGCGCCGATATCGAGGGTCTGGGCGAGGAAGTGCGGCGGCGGGTGAAGGAGACATCTGGCGTTGAGCTTGAGTGGGAAATTCAGAGGGTGGGCAAGGCGTGAAAGAGGCGAAGCAAATCCTCCCCAAACTCCACATCGTCGTCTTGATGGGCGGCTGGTCCAGCGAACGCACCGTCTCGCTGATGAGCGGCGAGGGTGTGGCCAAGGCGCTTGAGTCCAAAGGCCACACAGTCACCCGCATCGATATGGACCGCGACGTTGCATTGAGGCTCGCCGAGGCCAAGCCAGACGTTGTCTTCAATGCGCTGCATGGCTCGCCGGGCGAAGATGGCACGGTCCAGGGCATGATGGACCTGATGGGGCTGACCTACACCCATTCCGGCCTCGCCACTTCGGTGATCGCCATCGACAAGGAGTTGACCAAGCAGGCGCTGGTGCCGCATGGCATTCCCATGCCTGCCGGGCGGATTGTCGAGACTGCCGAACTCTATAAGTGCGATCCGCTGGCGCGGCCCTATGTGCTCAAGCCGGTCAACGAAGGCTCGTCTGTCGGCGTGGCGATTGTCACCGATGAGGGCAATTACGGCAACCCGATCAGCTGCGCCGCCAAGGGGCCGTGGCAGGAGTTCGACCGTCTGCTCGCCGAGCCGTTCATTCGCGGCAAGGAGCTGACGACTGCGGTGCTGGGCGGCAAGGCGCTGCTGGTGACCGAACTCAAGCCCAAGTCAGGTTTCTATGACTTTGACGCGAAGTATACCGATGGCATGACCGATCATGTCTGCCCGGCCGAAATCCCGGACGAGATCGCCGAGGCATGCAGGAACCTTGCGCTGCGCGCGCACCAGCTGCTGGGTTGCCGGGGTGCCACCCGTTCGGACTTCCGCTGGGACGACAGTAAGGGGATCGATGGGTTGTTCCTGCTCGAAATCAATACCCAGCCCGGCATGACCCCGCTCAGTCTGGTCCCCGAACAGGCGCGGCATATGGGGATGGAATATGCCGATCTGGTCGAGGCCATGATCGCCGAAGCACTCGAATATGCCAGCCAGGGCAGTCAGAATGGGGGGGGCGCCCAATGAGCAGCCGGACAGTCAAACGCAAGAGTCCCAACGCGCGGCAGGTTGCGGGCGCGCAGGCCAAAGCGCGCCGGGCCAGGGCTGCGCGGTCGAAAACCAGATCACTGCTGGGCCGGTTCATGGCACGGGTGCCGCTCAGCGAGGCGCAGTTGCACCGGGTATTGATGGTGCTGATCCTTGGCGGGGCGGCGGTGATGGCCGCAGTTGTCGCCAGCGCCGCCGGAGTACCCGCCATGGCGCGCCAGCAGTTCGCAGCGATTGCTGCGAGCAGCGGCTTCGAAGTGCGCCGGGTCGAAGTGCGCGGGGTCAGGCAGCTCAACGAGCTCAAGGTCTATGAACGCGCACTGGCGCAGCGCAACCGCGCCATGCCGCTGGTCGATGTCGAAAGCTTGCGCCGCGATCTGATGGAGTTGTCCTGGGTGGCAGATGCCCGCGTATCGCGCCAGCTACCCGATACGCTGGTGATCGATATCATCGAGCGCCAGCCGCATGCGGTGCTGCGGCTGCCCGATCGGCTGGTGCTGATCGATGCCACCGGCCATCAGCTCGAACCGATCTCGCCAGCACGGGTACGCGGCAGACTGATCCTGTCCGGCCCATCTGCGGGCAAGCAGGTCGCGGTGCTCTCGGCACTGCTTGAGGCCGCGCCCGCGCTCAAGCCGCAGCTGCGCGAGGCCGAATGGATCGGCAGTCGGCGCTGGAACCTCACGTTCAAGACCGGGCAAGTGCTGGCCCTGCCCGAGGGCAATCGCCCGGCCGCCGATGCGCTGGTCGCCTTTGCCCGGCTCGACGGCACCAACCGGCTGATTGGCGGACGCGTGGCCGCCTTCGACATGCGTTCGCCCGGTCGCGTCTATCTGCGCATTCCCGGCCGCTCGGACGAAGCCAAGGTGAGTCCGCCGTCAACCGGCAAAGCCGATAAACCCGCCGCCGCGACAGGAGAAAAAAACTGATGCCGCCGCCCCGCATCAGCCGCGTCTTCGGCGCGGTCAACATCGGCTCGTTCCGCATTTCCGCGATGATTGCCGGCCTGTCCGATACCGGCGAGATGGTTGTACTCGGATCTGGTCACCGCGCCGCGCAAGGCATCAGGCGCGGCTATGTCACCGATATGGCGGCGGCGACCTATGCCGTGCGCGACGCGATCGAGCGCGCCGAGAAGATGGCGAATATCAGCGTATCGAGCGTCTGGATCGGCTGCTCTGGCGCGGGGCTCGCCAGTCAGATTGCCCAGGTTGAAGTCGATATCGGCGGGCGGCGGATCGAAAGCGAGGATGTCGATCAGCTGCTCTATGCAGCGCGCGACGTGGTCCAGCCCGACGGGCGCACGGTGCTGCATGCCCAGCCGGCACATTACACGCTCGACGGCGCCAATGGCGTCGCCGATCCCAAGGGGCTTCATGCCGAGCGGCTGGGGGTCGATATCCACGTCATGTTGGCGGATGGCGCGCCGGTGCGCAATATCACCGAGGCGGTGCAGAACGCGCATCTCGAGGTTGAAGCGGTGGTCGCTTCGCCGGTTGCAGCGGGCCATGCCTGCCTGACGCCGGAGGAGCGTGATCTGGGCGTGGCCCTGGTCGAAATGGGCGCGGAAGTGACTAATGTCTCGGTGCATGCCTCAGGCATGCTGGTCGGGCTGGCGTCGATCCCGATGGGCTCGGCCGACATCACTGACGCCATCGCCTCTGCCTTCGGCATCCGCCGCTTCCAGGCCGAGCGGCTGAAATGCGTCAATGGCTCGGCGATTGCCAGCCCGGCCGATCATCGCGAGATGATCCCGGTCAATGCGCCAGGCGAAGAAGCCAGCGGGCCGCATGCCCGCCATGCCGATGACAAGAACCGGATCCCGCGTGCCGAGCTGATCTCGGTGATTACCGGCCAGCTCGGCGCGCGCATGGAAGATATTTCCAAAGCATTGAAGGCTCTGGGTTTCACCGGACAGCGTGGCCAGCAGGTGGTGTTGACCGGCGGCGGTGCGGAACTGGTTGGCCTTGCCGACTATGCCCAGGCTGCGCTTGGACGCCCGGTGCGGATTGGCGCAGCGCCCCGGCTGACCGGGCTGGCCGAAGGCCACGCCAAGCCCGGCTTTGCGACGCTGGCGGGCCTCGTGCTCTATGCCGCTGCCGATCCGGTCGACATAAGATCGATCCGCCCGGGATACCAATCCGCCTTCCGCTACAGCGGCTTCGGCCTGGTAAACCGGGTGTATCGCGCCCTGAAGGAGTATTTCTGAGCCACCGGCAACTTAGAGTGGCCTGTGGACAAAGGATCAACCGGCTTTGCTTCACTGACTCGAAGCATGCCATTATCGCAAGGAACAGGGGGTTTTTCCTTGCCTGCCTTGTCAGGAGAGTGAGATGAGTATCAATATTGGACCGCCAGCCATCGAAGAACTCAAGCCGCGCATCTGCGTAATCGGCGTCGGTGGGGCGGGTGGCAATGCCATTAGCAACATGATCGCCGCCGAAATCGAGGGCGTCGATTTCCTCGTCGCCAACACCGATGCGCAGGCGCTGAACAATTCGGTCGCAGAGCATCGCATCCAGCTGGGGCCGGATATCACCCAGGGCCTGGGTGCAGGCTCGCGGCCCGAAGTCGGCCGCGCTGCGGCTGAGGAAACCCTGCCCGAGATCGATCGCATTCTCGAAGGCGTGCATATGTGCTTCATCGCGGCCGGCATGGGCGGCGGCACCGGCACCGGCGCAGCGCCCGTCATCGCCAAGGCGGCGCGCGACAAGGGTGTGCTGACGGTCGGCGTCGTCACCAAGCCGTTCCTGTTTGAAGGCACCCGCCGGATGCGTGCGGCCGATGCCGGGATCGAGGAGTTGCAGAAGCACGTCGATACGCTGATCGTCATTCCCAATCAGAACCTGTTCCTGATCGCCAAGGCGGAAACCACCTTCAAGGAGGCCTTCCAGCTTGCCGACGAAGTGCTCCAGCAGGGCGTGCGCTCGATCACCGACCTGATGGTAATGCCCGGCCTGATCAATCTTGATTTCGCCGACGTCCGCTCGGTCATGGCCGAGATGGGCAAGGCGATGATGGGCACCGGCGAGGGTACTGGCGAGAACCGGGCGCTGGAAGCAGCGGAGAAGGCGATTGCCAATCCGCTGCTCGATGGCGTCTCGATGCAGGGTGCCAAGGGCGTGATTATCTCGATCATCGGCGGCGAAGACATGAAGCTGCTCGAAGTCGACGAAGCGGCCAACCACATCCGCGAGCTGGTCGACCCTCAAGCCAATATCATCTGGGGTTCGGCGTTCAATCCCGATTTACAAGGCAAGATCCGGGTTTCGGTCGTTGCCACCGGTATCGAACAGGGAGCAGCGTCGACCGAGGAAGCACCGCGTTCGCTCAATTTCGGCATGTCGCGCGGGCCAGCTGTTCCCGCCGCCGAGACTGCGAGTGTGCAGCCTCTGTTCGAACGTGCGCCGGATGCCGAGCCGCAGCCGCTTGACCTCGGTGACGATAGCCTGGCCGATGATGGCGCCGATGATGGTGAGGGCGATTCTGTCACAGAAGTTGCCACCTCGTTCGGCGATAGCAGCGCCACCTCACCGGTCGACGACTGGGATGAGGACGATGGCGATGAGGAGCAACAAGTCGCTAGCGAAGCCTACGCCAGCCTGACAGGCGTCGCCCCAAGCCATCACGAGCCGCTCGATCTTGACCTCGAACAGGTCGAAGAAGCGGATGACAGTGTTGCCGCCAGCAGCGGCGGTGGTGGTGATGACGGTACTGACGATTTGCTGCTCAATGCCGACCGTCTGGCCGCTTCCGCCGATCCGGTCAGCTCGCTGATGTCAGGCCGACGCCGGGGGCTGGTTGCCGATCCCGATGGCGGCAGCGATGCGGTCGTCAAACCGGACGGCGGCAGCACCTTGTTCGAACGCATGGCAAGGCTGTCGCGCGGCAGCAAGGCGTCCGAAGACGAGGATGGCGATGAGGATGGCGATGACGGTTCGTCGATCAATATCCCGCGCTTCCTCGGCCGCCAGAACAACCAATAGTTTGGGCAATAATTTGGGCGCGAACGCTGCCGTTCGCTCACGGTTAAGCTAGGACTGGGCAACGGGGCCGTTCCCGGCGGTGGTGTGCCTTCGCGCCAGCCGATCCGGCGCTGATGGATGGATAATCAATCGCCGTGCTCCAGTCTCGACAGTTTCTGAAACTCTCGCCGCTGCGCCTCGCCTGCGCAGGCTCGTGTCTCGCGTTTGCCTGCGCCCTCGCTGCCATCCCTGCCCAAGCACAGCAAGGCACTGGCGGCGCGATTGGCCAGGCGATGGTGCAGGCCCTGCCAAACAATGATTCGATGAACCTCAATGCAGCGCTGGCGCGGCTGGGGCGCAATCCCCGCGATGTCCAGGCGCTGATCGATGCCGGGCAGGCTGCGCTGGCCATTGGCGATGTCGACGCTGCGGTAGGCTTTTTCAGCCGCGCCGATCAGGTCACGCCCGGCAATCCTCAGGTCAAAGCAGGCCTCGCCCGCGCGCTGGTGCGCAGCGGCAATCCGTTCGACGCGATCCCGCTGTTCGATGAAGCCGAGCGGGCAGGAGCGATCGATAGCACTGCCGCGCTCGATCGCGGTCTCGCATTCGATCTGGTCGCCGATAATGCCTCTGCCCAGCGTTACTACCGCCAGGCGCTGGCGGCTGGACCAAACGACGAGGCGATCCGCCGCCTGGCCATCAGCCTGGCCATCGCTGGTGACAAGCGCGGCTCGGGAACCACGCTGTCGCCGCTGCTTTCGCGGCAAGACAAGGCAGCATGGCGAACCCGGGCCTTTGCACTGGCGATCATGGGGCAGGCCGATGAAGCGATTTCGGTGGTCAATGGCACCCTGCCAGCCAGCCTCGCCGCCGGGATTGCGCCCTATCTGCGCTATATGCCGCGCCTCACCCCGGCGCAGCAGGCGGCGGCGGCGAACTTCGGCCAGTTCCCCCGTGCCTCGGAGATCGGCCAGGACGATCCGCGCATCGCCCGCTATGCGACGACAGGCTCGCGCCGCACGGCTGTTGCCAGTGCCGATGCGGGGTTGATCCCCAAGGGTGAGCCCTTGGGCCGCAATTCGCGTGGCCGCGATTCCAGTCGCGGACGCACGCCGGATGCCGCCAGACAGCGCCCTCCCGAAGTTGCCGTTGCCGAGCCGGTCCAGCCGCGTGTGCAGACCGTCAGCCGCGCTGCGCCGCCCATTGCCCAGTCACCCAGGGGAACCGCAACCGCATCCGCGCCGCTGCTGTCGGCCTCAGGTGCCTACACCCCGCTGGCACGCACGGATGTGCCCGCCGCCAGACCGGTCCCGCCGCCCGCCACTGCGCCCGCCCCGGTGCCGCCTCCGCCCGTGGCTGCGATGCCCGCCATAGTCCCGCCAGCGGTAGCGTCAACGCCTGCCATTCAGCCGGCACCGGCACTGCGGCCTGCCGCCGCTGTTGCCAGTGTTGCCGCGCCGCCTGCACCCGCGCCGCCAGTTCCGCCATCGCCTCGGCGCATGACTCTGGCCGAAGCGTTCAGCGACATCGCCCGTCCCGCCGCCGATGCGACGCCGGCATCGGGCGCGGTCGATATCAGGCGGATCAGGCCAACGCGCGGGCCTGCCTCTGGCACGGCGACAGCAACACTCGCGCCGCCCAGTCACCCCAGCCGCATCTGGGTGCAGCTCGCGACAGGGCGCGACAGGACGGCGCTGGCCTATGACTGGCGGCGGATCGCGCGTGCCGCCGAGGCAGCTTTCAAGAGCAGGCGCCCCTCGATCAGCGCCTGGGGTCAGTCCAACCGGCTGCTGGCCGGACCGTTCGAAAGCGAGGCGGCGGCCAATGCTTTCCTTGGCCAGCTGCGCCGTGCCTCGGTCGACGGCGCATTCGTCTGGACCAGCCCGGCGGGGCAAGTGGTCGATGCATTGGGTGGCCGTTGAGCCGGTTCGACTCCTTTTCCACACCTTGTAAACAGCCAAGTCGATTTTTGCGGCCACAGGGATTCGCATTGCGCCCTTACTCCTCCACTAGCCAATGCATCCACCCGGCCAAGGAAGTGCTGCAGAATGGTTGAGATGAGGTCGAGCCAGGGACAAATCGAGCAGGGCGACGATGCCGCGCCGGTCGATATGCTCGCCTCGCTGTTCGAGGCGCGCGGCTGGCCCTATGAATTCGCCGGCGAGGATGAGATTTCCGGGGAGGTCCAGGGCAGCTGGGCCAGCTATCAGCTGCGCGGCATCTGGCGGACGGAAGACCATGTCCTGCAATTGCTGTGCTTGCCGGATATTCGCGTGCCCGACGACAAGCGCGCGGCCATGTTCGAGGTCCTGGCATTGATCAACGAGCAGATTTGGCTCGGTCATTTCGATATCTGGTCGAGTGGCGGCATGCTGCTCTATCGCCACGGTCTGATGCTGGGCGACGAAGGCTTGCTGAGCCCTGCGCAGGCGCAGATCGCGGTGGAAGCCGCGATCGAGGAATGCGACCGCTTCTATCCTGCCTTCCAGTTCATCCTGTGGGGCGACAAGACGCCCGCTGAGGCGCTTGCTGCGGCACTGGTGGACGCGGCAGGGGAAGCGTAACTTGGCGTTTGGTTCTTAAGCCCCTCCCCTTTAGGGGAGGGGTTGGGGTGGGGTCTGTCGTTTGATCCCGACGTTGCGCTTGGTGGACAGACCCCACCCCCAGCCCCTCCCCTGAAGGGGAGGGGGGTATTGGAGCGACCCATTGAACAATCTCGACAAAATTCTCCTCATCGGCTGCGGCAATATGGGCGGGGCGATGCTGGCCGGGTGGCTGGCATCGGGTATGGAGCCATCGCGTTTCACTGTGGTTGATCCGTTTCTGGCTGAAGCGCCGCCCGGAGTGGAGCTGCTGCGCGACCTGCCCGACCGCAGCTTCGATGTCATCTTGCTGGGCGTAAAGCCGCAGCTGCTGGGTGAAGTCGCGCCGCAGCTGGGCAGGCTGGCGGGAGCGGAGACGATCCTGCTGTCGATCCTTGCCGGGGTCGAGCTGGGCAGCCTTGCGGCGCGGTTTTCTGGCGCTCGCGGCCTGGTGCGGATCATGCCCAACCTTGCCGCCGCCATCGGCAAATCGCCGATTGCGCTCGCAGCGCGCGGGCTGGACGAGGCAGACAGGGAGCGGGTGCAGGCTCTGATGGCACCGCTAGGCACGCCCGAATGGTTCGATGAGAGCCTGTTCGATGCCGTCACTGCGCTGGCGGGATCGGGGCCGGCTTTCGTTTATCGTTTCATCGATGCGCTGGCTGCGGGGGCGGCGGCGCTGGGCATGGCACCGGATCAGGCCGAGCGGCTGGCGCTGGCAACGGTCGAGGGTGCCGGCGCGCTGGCTTCGGCCTCGCCGCATGCGCCCGGAGAACTGGCGCGCCGCGTCGCCAGTCCGGGCGGCACCACCGAGGCCGGATTGCTGGTGCTCGACGCCGAAGCAGCGCTCGCCCGGCTGGTTGCAGCGACGCTGAAAGCCGCAGCGGATCGCAGCGCCGAAATGGCTGCTGCTGCGCGCGGTTGACGCCGCGACAGATTGTGACAGCTCATTGTCGGGTTTCGCTTGAAAGCAGGCTCAAGAAATCCGATATTAACCCCGCTGCGCCACGATCGTGTGGCAAGGTAACACAGGAGTTTAGCTCTCATGGCCAATTGGAACGATCCTCAGCCCCGGCAGACGGGCTTCGGCGCGTCTCCGAGCCTCAATGGCGAGGCAATCGGCAAGGCCGGCACCTATGACCAGGGCCTGCGCAAACATATGCTCTCGATATACAATTACATGGCATCCGGCGTGTTGCTGTCCGGCATTATTGCCACACTCTTCGCCCAATCGGGCATGGCAGCGCAAATCATGGCGACGCCGCTGCGCTGGCTGATCATTCTGGCTCCGCTCGGCTTTGTCATGGCGATGAGCTTCGGTCTCCACCGGATGCGGACCACGACGTTGCAAGCCCTATTCTGGGCATTTTGCGTTGTCATGGGCCTGTCGATGTCGACGATATTCCTCGTCTACACCGGCGCATCGATCGCCACGACCTTCTTCGCCACTGCCGGTGCCTTCGCTGGTCTCAGCCTGGTGGGATACACCACCAAGCGCGACCTGTCGGCGATGGGTGCCTTCATGACGATGGGCCTGTTCGGCATCATCATCGCCATGGTACTTAACATGTTCCTCCATTCGGGCGGGCTGGGGCTGGCCATTTCGATCCTCGGCGTGCTGATCTTCGCGGGCCTCACCGCCTGGGATACGCAGAGGCTGAAGAACGAATACACCGTGGTCGCCGGGACCGAATACGCTGGCAAGGCCGTGATCATGGGCGCGCTCAGTCTCTATCTCGACTTTATCAATATGTTCCAGTTTCTGCTGAGCTTCCTGGGCAACCGTAACTAGGCTTTGCCCCGGATTTTGGCAATCTATCGTGCCCGGCGTGCATATCGGCGCGCCGGGCATTTTCTTTGCAGCCTCGTCGGTTTAGGCGGCTATGGCAAGTACCACGCTAGCGGGCATCAGGGAGACAGCCGATGAATAGCAAAGGGTCGCGCAATTGGGCTCGGGCCGCTGCAGCGATGGCAGGGGTTGTAGCGCTGGCTGTGCTGGGAAGCAGTGGCGCCGAAGCCAAGCGGCGTCCCGCGCCCCCGCCCCCCCCGCCGCCGGTGGTGGTCGTGATCCCCTATCGTCCGTTCCCCCCCAACAACGCATCGCCCAATTACCAGCCGCCGCTGCTAGGGGCCGATGGCCTCTATCCCAGCGTCAACCGCAAGATTACCCCGGCGCAGACGCTGTGGAATCTGCGCTCGGGCTACAATGTTGCCGCGCTCAATTGCGATCGGACGGATTTCCCCACGATGATAGATAGCTACCGCAGCTTCTTGCGGATTCATGCCCGCGCGCTGACCGCAGCCAACCGCAAGGTCGATGCCGAATTCCGTGCAAGCTATGGTGCCCGTTTCGTTGCGTCGCGCGAAAAATATATGACCGCAGTCTATAACCACTTCGCGCTGCCGATGACGCTCAACGATTTCTGCAAAGCGGTGCAGGCGATCAGCGGTGAAGCCCAGACCGTGCCTTCGGCGCAGCTCGAAGCCTTCGCAGCGCGCAATATGCCCAACCTCGAGATCACTTTCGACGATTTCTACCACCGCTTCGAGCAATACCGCATCGATGCGGCGGCATGGGATGCGCGCTATGGCGCGCGTGCCACTGGCAGCCTGCCGCCCAGGAGCCAATAGCGAACGGGCGCGAATGCAGATCAGGCAGCTGCGCAAGAATTGTCTTCCAAGCCAGCACCCTCTTCGCTAAGGGGGCCGCTCGCGCGGGTCCGGCCCCTTTTGGGGCCATCCGCACTGCACTGGAACGGGGCCGTAGCTCAGATGGGAGAGCGCGTCGTTCGCAATGACGAGGTCAGGGGTTCGATCCCCCTCGGCTCCACCAGTGGAGGGTGATTGGGAATTGCCCCATGCTGGGCTGCAAATGGCGACCTTCTGCGCTTCCGGTGCTCACGACCAGCAGGTCGCTGCGCTCCGGTTCTCGAATGTCACCATTTTCGCTCCAGCCTGAGCCAATTCCCAATCACCCTCGCCCCCTACACAACATCCGCTCATGCTGAGTGCTGAGCTCGTCGAAGCATCGAAGCACGCGCGCGACATTCCCCCCTTTCCCCGGTAACCCCTTCCCATGCATTTCCTCGACCAGGCCAAGATTTTCATCCGCTCCGGCGCGGGCGGCGCTGGGGCTGTGGCGTTCCGGCGCGAGAAATATGTCGAATATGGCGGCCCGGATGGCGGCGATGGCGGCAAGGGCGGCGATATTATCCTGGAGGCAGTGGCCGGGCTCAATACGCTGATCGACTTCCGTTATACCCAGCATTTCAAGGCAAAGCGCGGCGGCGGCGGTTCAGGAAAAAACCGGACTGGCGCGGGCGCAGACGATCTCGTGATCAAGCTCCCGGTCGGAACGCAAGTGCTGGACGACGATCGCGAGACGGTCCTCGCCGATTTGACTGAAGCGGGACAACGCATTGTCTTCCTCAAGGGCGGCGACGGCGGGCGGGGCAATGCCAGCTATAAATCATCGACCAACCGCGCCCCCCGTCAGCACGGCCCTGGCTGGCCGGGCGAGGAAATGTATGTCTGGCTGCGCCTGAAATTGTTGGCGGACGCCGGGTTGGTTGGATTGCCCAATGCCGGGAAGTCCACATTTATCAATGCTCTGGCCAATACCAAGGCCAAAGTCGGCGATTATCCCTTCACCACGCTGCGCCCGCAGCTGGGCGTAGTGCGCCACCGCAACCGCGAATTCGTGCTGGCCGACATTCCGGGCCTGATTGCCGGAGCGGCGGAAGGGGCAGGGGTCGGCGACCGCTTTCTCGGCCATATCGAGCGCTGCCGGGTGCTGATCCACCTGATCGATATCAACGGCACCGATCCGGCCGAGGCGCTGGAGATCATCGAAGAAGAACTGGCGGCCTATGGCGGCGGGCTGGAGGATAAGCCGCGGCTGATCGCGCTCAACAAGATCGATCTGGTCGACGCCGAGCTGGTCAAAGGCTTCACCAAGGAGTTGAAGGCCGCCGGGGCAGGGCGGGTATTCCCGATTTCCGGCGCGACCGGCAAGGGAATGGCCAAGCTGCTCGACGCGGTGATCGAACATCTCCCCGCTGCGACTGTGACCGAGCGGCCTGAGGGGCAGCGGGAGGAAGTCGACGAAGATGCGGCCTGGTCGCCACTTTAGGAATTTCGCGCCCCCTTTCCCAAACCCGTTCGTGTCGAGCGAAGTCGAGACACCTTGCGCAAAGTGTCTCGACTTCGCTCGACACGAACGGGGTAGGTTAGTTTATCCAGTTTTCAGATTGTCTATCAACCGCTAAGCCCGGGCAATGTCCATTTCCCACCTCGCCGACCTCGCAAACCCCGCCGCTTGCCCCCGCCTTGTCATCAAGGTCGGCTCGTCGCTTCTGGTCGGCAAGGACGGCGTTCGCCGCGACTGGCTTGAAACGCTGGTCAAGGAAATCGCCGTCGCCAAAGCGCGCGGACAGGAAGTCATCGTCGTCTCCTCGGGCGCGATCGCGCTGGGTGCAGCGACATTAGGTCTGGACAAAGGTGGTCGCGGCAGTCTGGCCGATGCCCAGGCTGCCGCCGCCGTCGGCCAGATCGCGCTGTCCGGTCTATGGGCGGAATTGCTTGGGGCACATGGCCTGACTGCCGCCCAGCTGCTGCTGACGCTGGAGGATCTTGAGGACCGCCGCCGCTATCTCAACGTCACCGCCACGCTCACCCGGCTGCTCGATGCAGGCGCGGTGCCGGTGATCAACGAAAACGACAGCGTCGCCACCCAGGAAATCCGCTTCGGCGACAACGATAGGCTGGCGGCGCGGGTGGCGCAGGCGGCGCGGGCCTCCGCAGTGCTGCTGCTGTCGGATGTCGATGGCCTCTATGACCGCAACCCTGCCGATCCCGCCGCCCGGCTCCAGAGCGAAGTGCGCGGGGTGACGGCGGAAGTGCATGCCATGGCAAGTGCCGGCTCGGCATCGGGCATGGGCTCGGGCGGGATGACCTCGAAACTGCAAGCGGCCGAGATTGCCGAGCGTGCGGGGATCGCCCTTGCTATCGTCAATGGCACACATGATGCGCCGATGGCCCGCGCGCTAAAACAGGGCATTGGCACGCTGTTCCTGCCCAAGCGCAAGGCGGCTGCGCGCAAGGCCTGGCTGGGCGGTCGGTTGCGGCTCAAGGGCGCGCTGGTTATCGATGCCGGGGCAGGGCGGGCACTGGCCCAGGGCAGCAGCCTGCTCGCCGCCGGGATCACCGGCATTGAAGGCGCGTTCCAGCGCGGCGATGCCATTGCCATCCGCGATGCAGCTGGCGCGGTGCTGGCGCATGGTCTCAGCGAATATGACGCAGGCGAATGCGCAAGACTGATCGGCCGCCATTCGCGTGAGCATGCCGAAATCCTCGGCTATGCTCCGCGCAGCGCTGTCGTTCACCGCGACCAGCTCGTCCTGCTGTGATCTCCTCCCGATGAACCCCATCCCATGACAATCGCCGTCACCGGCGGCACTGGCTTTGTCGGCCAGGCCCTGCTCGATGCCGCCGCTGCTCAGGGTCTTGCGGTACGCGCGCTCGCCCGCAAGCCGCAGGGCCTGCGCGAAGGCGTCGAATGGGTGGCGGGCGATCTTGGCGATACTGCGGCGCTGGCGGCGCTGGTCAATGGCGCAGAGGCGGTGATCCACGTCGCCGGGGTCACCATTGCGCCGGACCCCGCAGGCTTCGAGTCCGGCAATGTTGCTGGAACGCTTAACCTGGCCGAAGCGGCGCTGGCAGCCGGGGTGCCGCGCTTTGTGCTGGTCTCCTCGCTGTCGGCGCGCGAGCCGGAACTTTCGGCCTATGGCAAGTCGAAGGCGCGGGCAGAGCAGATTATCAAGTCGAGCGGGCTCGATTGGACGATTGTCCGCCCGCCCGCTGTCTATGGCCCGCGCGACCGAGACATGTTCGAACTGTTCCGCGCCGCCAGCTGGGGCGTGGTGCCGGTGCCTGCTTCGGGACGCACCTCGGTGCTCCATGCCGGGGATCTTGCGCTTCTGCTGCTGGCGCTGGTGACTGGGGGCGAGGCGGTGACGCACAGGACCTTCGAGCCCGACGACGGCAGGCACCGCGGCTGGGGCCACGACGAGCTCGCCCGCGCCATCGGCTGGTCGGTGGGGCGGCGGGTCCGGGTGATCGGCCTATCGCGACGGACGATGGAATGGGCGGCGAAGGTGGACGGGCTGCTACGCGGCGCGCTGGCGAAGCTGACGCTGGACCGCGCGGGTTACATGGCGCACCCCGACTGGGTGGTTAGCCCGTCAGCGCGCGTGCCTTTAGAGGTCTGGCACCCGCAAGTGGAGACGCGCGAAGGGCTGAGGGCGACGGCGGTGTGGTATCGCGAGATGGGTTGGCTCTAAAACACCGGATCGAATTCGGGTGGCAGCTCGCCACCGCTCTCGTCCGGTCCGCCGGGCACATGAATCCCGCATTCGGTCTTGTCCCAGCCGCGCCAGCGCCCGGCGCGCGGGTCTTCGCCCGCAACGACCTTGCTGGTGCAGGGCGAGCAGCCGATCGAGGGGTAACCTTCGGCAACCAGCGGATGCGGGGGCAAATCGTGCTCGGCGACATAGGCGGCGATTACCTCCGGACTCCAGTCGATCAGCGGATTGATCTTGAGGCGGCCCTGCTTGTCGCTGTTGTCGATTTCGAAGCGCGGCAGGTTGGCACGGGTGCTCGCCTGGAAGCCCTTGCGCCCGGTAATCGTCGCGTCAAAGCCGATCAACGCCTTGGCCAGCGGCTGGACCTTGCGGATATCGCAGCAGCCGTCCGGGTCATAGTTCCAGCGCAGGCCGCTTTCGTCCTTCGCTGCGAGCATTTCAGGATCGGCGGTGAGGCTGCGCAAGTCCTTGAGGCCAAAGCGCTCTTGCAGCAAATCACGGTAAGCCAGCGTCTCGGGGAAGTGCTTGCCGGTCTCGAGGAACAGCACCGGGATCGCCGGATCGATCTGACTGACAAGATGCAGCAGCACCGCGCTTTCCGCGCCGAAGCTGGAGATCACCGCGACATCCCCGGCAAGCCCGTCCTGCAGCAAGCTGGTCAGCATTTCATGCGTGTCGTTGCCATGAAACAGGCGGTTCAGGCGCACGGCATCGGCCTCGCGGAAGCGCGGTCCAGTGTCGATGTGGTCCCTGATCCGCTGCGCGTCAGCCATGCCGTTTTTTCCAGATGGCAGCGCGCCCGTCGGCCGTCGCCTGATAGACGTCGGCCCAGCGCGTCAGCGCCGCTTCGGCATCGGCAGGATCGAGCGGGGCTTGCGGCGCAAAACTGTCAAACCCGCAGCGGCGCATGGCGAACAACTGGTCGACCAGCACATCGCCCACCGCGCGCAATTCGCCCGCATAACCCGCTTCGCGCAGAATGCGCGCCGCCGAATAGCCGCGCCCGTCGGTGAAAGCGGGAAAGTTGACTTCCACCAGCTTGAGCCGGTCAAGGTAGGGCAGCAAGTCGCGGGCATCGTCGCCCGGCTCGATGCGGACGGCGGCGGCGTTGGTCTGCTCGCCGAAGTTGTCGACCGTGATCGCAGGATCGCCCACCGGCTCATCGTTGCGGAAGCGCAACTGGGACTCAACCATTTACAGGCTCCTTGGCATAAATCGCCTCCTTGAAGGGTTCCATGCCGATGCGTCGGTAAGTATCGAGGAAGCGTTCGCCGTCCTTGCGCTGGGACAAATAGACTTCGGTGCTCTTCTCCACCGCATCGACGATGCCGTCCTCGTCAAATCCGGGTCCGGTGATCTTGCCGAGCGACGTATCCGCGCCCTCGCAGCCGCCCAGCGAGAGCTGGTAATTTTCCACGCCCTTCTTGTCGACGCCGAGAATGCCGATGTGCCCGGCATGATGATGCCCGCAGGCGTTGATGCAGCCGGAAATCTTGAGCTTGAGTTCGCCGATTGCGGCCTGCTTTTCCGGTGCGGCAAAGCGCTCGGAAATCTTCTGCGCCAGCGGGATCGAGCGGGCGTTGGCGAGGCTGCAATAGTCGAGCCCGGGGCAGGCGATGATGTCACCGATGCCATCGAGGTTGGCGGTGCCGAGCCCCGCCGCGTCGAGCTGCTGCCAGACGTCATAGAGATCGGCCTTGCGGACATGCGGCAGAACGATGTTCTGGGCATGGGTCACGCGCAGCTCGTCGAAGCTGAAGTCGCGGGCGAGGTCGGCCATCAGG
Source organism: Novosphingobium sp. (assembly GCA_023266625.1). GTDB lineage: Bacteria > Pseudomonadota > Alphaproteobacteria > Sphingomonadales > Sphingomonadaceae > Novosphingobium. The sequence goes on from JAHFPT010000076.1 coordinate 17,971, forward strand.
CGGATCTGGTCTGCCGGTGCATCGCCGGGAATGCCGCCGACCGGCTTGAGGCTGATCGTTACGATGGAGTAGCCCGGCTGCTTGTGGGCATGGCAATTGCGATCATACCACAGAGCGAAGAGGGGATCGCTGCGGTCAATGGCGTCCGGTGCAGTCAGATCATAGGCCGGGTCGGCGAAGAACGGGACAATCCGCTCCAGCTCGGCAATCGGCGGTTCGATACCTTGCGTCAGCAAATGCGCAAACTCCGCCTCGACCTGGCGGGAATATTCCTCTTTTCCAATTTCATGGACCAGAATCTTGATACGTGCCTTGTACTTGTTGTCGCGGCGGCCATAGCGGTTGTAGACCCTGAGGCAGGCCTCCGAATAGGTGATCAGCTGATCGAGCGGCACGAAGTCGCGAATGAGGGGCGCGATCATCGGGGTGCGGCCCATGCCGCCGCCAACATAGAAGGCACAGCCCAGCTCGCCTGCCATATTGCGCACGATCTGGATGCCGATGTCATGCAGGCGCATCGCCGCGCGATCGGTATCGCTGGCAATCACCGCGATCTTGAACTTGCGCGGCAGGGTGACGAATTCCGGGTGGAAGCTCGACCACTGGCGCAGCAGCTCGGCATAGGGGCGCGGGTCGACGATCTCGTCGGCTGCCGCCCCGGCATACTGGTCCGAGCTGATGTTGCGGATGCAATTGCCGCTGGTCTGGATCGCATGCATCTCGACCGAGGCAAGGTCGGCAAGGATATCAGGCGCTTCGTCCAGCTTTATCCAGTTATACTGGATGTTCTGCCGGGTGGTGAAGTGGCCATAGCCGCGATCATATTTGTCGGCGATGTCACCGAGAACACGCATCTGCGCGCTGTTGAGCGTGCCATAGGGAATGGCGACGCGCAGCATATAGGCGTGGAGCTGAAGGTAGAGCCCGTTCATCAGCCTGAGCGGCTTGAACTGGTCTTCGGTCAGGTGGCCAGCGATCCGGCGGCGCGTCTGGTCGCGGAATTCGGCGACGCGGGTATCGACCATTGCCTGGTCGTAGCTGTCATACTTGTACATCAGATCACCCAGCTTCCGGCCTCGGGATCGGCCGGCTTCAATGTCAGGTCCATGCGCACGGTCGGGCCGAGCGCGCGGATGCGGTCCTTGATATGGGCCGGCCGGACAGTGCCGTCCGCGCGCGTCCCATCGATGGCATAGGCGGCGTTGACCCGGCGCGCGGCGCTCTCGGTGGCCAGAATGGCGTCAGCCTGATCGCCCGCATCGACCGCGTCTTCGACATGCAGCGACCAGCCGCTGCCGTCCCACCAGACGACCGCGCCACTCTTCAAATCATTGCCCGTCAGTATCTTCACGCAGTTGCCTCCATCGCCAATGTGCGCAATTCGATGTCGTCCTGAGCCGTCACTTCGCCGATGACGATGACGGCGGGGCTCTTAACCCGCTGCTTCGCGACCAGCGCGGCCAGCCCGGCGAGCGGACCGCGCAGCACCCGCATATCGGCGCGGGTGGCGTTCTCGATCACTGCCAGTGGCACATCCGGGGCAAGCCCGTCGGCGATCAGCTTTTCGGCGATTGCCTCGGCAGTGGCGACCCCCATGTAGATCACCAGTGTGCGGCCCTTGCCGGCGAGGCCCGACCAGTCCTGCTCGGTCAGACCCCGACATTGTCCGGCTACGAAGCTGACAATGCTAGCAGAATTGCGGTGGGTAAGGGGAATCTGCGCCGCCGCCGCCGCACCCAGTGCCGCGCTGACGCCGGGAACAACTTCGATGGCAACCCCGGCCGCGCGGCAGGCCTCCGCTTCCTCGCCGCCGCGTCCGAAGACGAAGGGATCGCCGCCCTTCAGCCGCACGACCTCATTGCCAGCCAATGCTTCCGCCACCAGCAGCGCGTTGATCTCGCTTTGCGGCAGGGTGTGGCGCGCGCGGCGCTTGGCGACCGAGACCAGCCGCGCGCCGGGCCGGGCCATGGCGAGGATGGCGGGAGCGACCAGTCCGTCGTGCACGATCAGCGTCGCAGACATGATCAG